>CAYZHX010000036.1:0-30095 GCA_964476905.1 uncultured Terriglobales bacterium | reverse complement strand
ATCGATCGCAAACGCGAATCCGTGCAAATTCGGTTTTCCGAGCAAGCGGGCATCGATCCAGCGCGGCTTGCAGAGTTCGTCGGCAAAACCAAGGGCGCCCAGTTCTCTCCCGGCGGCCTGCTGAAGTTCAATTTGAGATCAACCGACGCCGAACTCGCGCTCTTTCAGATCACTTCACTTCTGCACGAGCTTTCCGGAGAGCCCGCGCGAGTTGCATAAGCAACTAACGCGTTAAACGGGGCATATAATTTCGCAGATCATGGCGACCGAGAGCTCCACTCCCCCGGAACGATCGAACACGCGGATCCAGATCGGAAACCACTTCGCCGACATCATCATCAACCGCGAACACGAAACACCCATCTATTACTGGATTGCTCAGCAGCTAGGCTCCGCGGGCGCGGGGCAATTCCTCGAAGAACGCAACCTCTTTACGTGCAGCTTGGCGACTGTTGCCTCTGATTAAAATCGCAATCCTTTCGGAATTATCAAGGCGGGTGGATGCGACTCACCCGATCTTGCGCTGGGGTCGATCCAGTACGGGAAGCTGATAAAGCTGAACGCGGAAGCGAAAGACCGGGTCGCGTTCCACGAGCCTTCGCACCAGCCGGAATTGAACTTCTTCTTCGCAAGCTTCGCAGCGCGGAAAAGTTTCGCCCTGCGTAAGGGTGACCTCCGACGGAAGCACATGCGCCTGGTGCCGCACAGAATAGATTCCGCTATTGGGAACTACCGAGCCGGTCCTGTGCAGAGCGTCCGAGATGGAAACGATCTTCCGTGCCATTTCATGGAATGTGCTCCTGGGACGAAAATCCCGGGACACACCTCTAGCTGTTTTGACGAGTGGGCATCTTCTCAGATGTCACTGTCGATGACAGAGTTGCCGCCGAAAAGAGTGAACATATTTCGGCATCTTCGTGAAGAATTTGCGCCATTCTGCAGGTTTGTCTCTGGTTGTCGTTGAAAACACAATCACTTACCGATGGCGGGGTGCTTGCACAACATCCATTATGAATGGCGACCACATGGAGAAGCCGATGAAAATGCGACGTACGGCAGTGTCATATAGGGAGAACTGCGGGGGCATGCTACGAAATCTGGCAAGTGGATTCGGCAGAACCATCAAGAGCCTTGCCGATATTGAGATGTACGAAGACCTTCGCGAGCGCATTTTCAACAAGGGAGCCAATCACCCCGACTCAGCGGAGCCCTTTTCGCGTTAGTTCCAAATTGAAACCAACACCCGGGCCTCCGGCGCACCCCTTTTTCGAACGCGTGTGATCTTCGGACAAAAGCTTTGCAGGAACAATCAAATTTTGTCAGAACTTCAACGCTGTCCAATCTGTCATCCTGAAGCGCTTCTTTTGCGCGAAGGATCTCCCGCGATCTGTCACATTAAGTGCCGTGCGTGCGGCTCCTCCAAGAGAAACACTCAAACTGTTGGCTAGTGCAAGTAAGTCGGAAGCACCGACGGAGATCCTTCGCGCAAAAGAAGCGCTTCAGGATGACAGGTCCTCGCGAGTTTCGTGAACCATAATCATCGGCGAATAATGCGCACAAAGACCCGGAGCAGCAGCCCCTCACTCCGGCTCCGTCAGCCGCGAGAAATCCCCTTCCACGATGTGCAGCACGAGTCTGCGCAGAGCTTCGGCTCGGGCACGGCATTCGCGGACGCGCGCCTCGGCTTCCCCTGCCCGCGGCTTTGCCACAGCGGGAATGAGGGCTTGGATGGCGTCCGCGGCGTCCTGCCAGGCTTTGCTTTCGCGTTCCAGCAGACGGATGAAGTGCCCTACACGCTCGGGGTCGTCCCATTGAATTGACATGGCGCTGTTCGTTCGGTCCGGGCCGTCTGAGACGGAACGGCAAAGTGGACCAATCTGGGAATTATGTCCCAACTATGTGCCGCACGCGAGTTACTTCTGTGATGCACATCGCGACAATCGATCCCATTTTGGAAGACAAAATCAAATTGGGACGAGTTTCTGCGGAAAACCTGGTTTTCTTAACATTTCTTCGCGATTGGAAGCCAGACCCACCTTGACAAAGCGAGCTACTCTGTTCGACCCTTCTCGGTTCGTCTTATACCACTAAAGTCGCATTTCATCCCCATTACATGGAGTTTTGCCCCATGGAGGGAGATGGAAACGACGAATGCTGCTTGGAGAGGAACATGAGAAACCCGAGTTCGCTTTTTTCTGTGGCCCGCAGGTTCGTAGGGCTTATTAGTCTGCTTGCCTTCGTAATCGCCTTTTCCGGCCTGCCCGCCTTCAGCCAGGCCACCATCGCCACCGGCGCCATTCAGGGCACGGTGACGGATCAATCCGATGCCGTCGTGCCCGGCGCCACTGTCACCATCCACAATGTTGCCACCGGACAGACCATCGTTCGCACAACATCGAGCAGCGGCGTTTACAACTCCGGCCCGCTGAATCCTGGCAACTACACCGTTTCCGTGAGTGCAAAGGGATTTAGCGCGGCAAATGTGCCAACAGTGGTCACAATTGGCAATATCAGCGCCGGGAACGTGAAGCTCGGCGTTGCCAGTGAGAAGCAGGAAGTCACGGTCGAAGCTAGTGGCGTGACCATCAATACTGAGCAAGCGACTGTTCAAGGCGTCATCACCAGCGAGCAGATCGAGAACCTGCCCATCAACGGCCGCAACTTCCTCGATGCCGCCCAGCTCGAGCCTGGCGTGCAGATTCAGGACGCACAAAATTTCGATCCGACTAAAAACGGCTACACGGGAATTTCAATCGGCGGTCGCGCGGGCCGCACGACGCGCATTGAGGTGGACGGCGTCGACATCAGCGACGAAACCGTAGGAACCACGACACAGAACATTCCGGCAGACTCGATCCAGGAATTCCAGCTCAGCCAGTCCAGCCTCGATATGTCTACCGAGCTGACGTCTTCCGGCGCTGTAAACGTTCTTACCAAATCGGGTACCAACAATCTGCATGGCAGCGGCTTTTACCTGTTTCGCGACAAACGCGCCGGCGATGCCAACTTTCCAGGCGGCTCGGACGTTCCATTCCAACGAAATCACACAGGATTCACTCTCGGCGGACCTGGAATCAAGGACCGGCTGTTCTTCTTTGTTGCCGGAGAGAACATCACGCAGCATCTCTTTGCGCCCGTCATCGGAGCCGGACCATTCGCCTCTCTCAGTGGCGGATACAACGATCCGTTCAAATCGCGTCAAATCACCGGTAAGCTCGACTACAACATCAAGGGCTCAGCCAAGCTGTTTTACAAGTTCACCTACGACGAGAACAAGATGGCGAGCTCCCAGGTTGATTTTCAACCATTCAAGAACCAGGACAATACGCCGTCACATACGTTGGGACTGGATTTCAACACTGGGACCTTTACCCATTCGCTGCGATTCGAATACTTGAAATTCCACAACATCATCGGAGACGCCGCACAACTCTCGGGAGCTTTCGATCCGATTCCGAGCGCATTTCTCTCGATCAGCGGCATCTCTCCACGATTTAGAACGGGACCGAATTTGTTAGCGCCGCAACAGACTTTCCAGACCGATCGTCAGATCAAATACGACGGCAGCAGACTCTGGGGCAATCACGTCACTCGCTACGGAGTGGGATTTAACGGCATTCGTGGGGGAGGCTTTGCCTCGTTCTTCGGGCTCGCTCCCGAGATAGCATCGCGCGCCAGTCAGGCCTCGGTTGCAGCCACCGGACCATTCCCCGGCGGTTCCGCGAATCCGCTGAACTACCCGGTGTTAACCATCATCATGGGAAATGGTCAGGGTTTCTCCAGCGAACTTCCTGGCTTCGGCTTTCCCGCAGGAGCACAGTACGACAATCGCTTCAGTTTTTATGTGGGAGATAGCTGGAAGATTCGATCGAACATTACCTTCAACTATGCTGTGCGCTACGTTCGCGACACTGGCCGCACCGATAGCGATCTTGGCCCAATTCCATGTTCGGCAATAGATGCAGCGAACTTTAGCCCAGCTCCGCCGTGCACGGGAAACCTCCTCGACAACTTTGGCAATATTCCCGGATTAGGAAATCGCGTCAATCAACCAAATGGGAACTTTGCTCCGCAAGTCGGCCTCGCTTGGGACCCTTTCCACAGCGGAAAGACAGTGGTTCGCCTGGGTGGTGGCCTGTATTACGAAAACGCAATCTTCAACAATGTGCTTTTTGATCGCCCCGCTCGCCTGCCAAAGGGACTGTTTTTCGCCGAAAGTAATGGTGGGAACAACATTTGTCCAAGTGGAGCGGTGAGCTTCCCGGGTGGGCAAACCGTGACTTCCACTCCAACGGGCAAGGACTTGGCTAGTCAGGTTTGCGGCCAGCCAATCGGAAACGTTGCGCAGGATATTGTCGCTTTGCAGCAGCAGTACCAAGCTGCCGTCAAAGCGGCTGGAGCAAGCCTCAACCCAGGCTTCATCGGTGAAATTCTTCAGAACAATGCAAATCTTATGGCTCCGAACTACAAGAGTCCGCGTTCATGGCAAATGAACGTCGGGTTACAGCATGAGTTTGGAAGAGGAACAGTCGTTAGCGCGGACTATGTGCGCAATGTAAGTCTGCGCTTCCTGCTGGGTGTTGACAGCAATCATGTTGGCGATGCTCGTTATCTGAATAAAACGGCGGCACAGAATGCCATTGCCGCAACTCTGGCGAACTGCGGCGTAGCATCAATCGACGCAGGACTGGCGCCTAGCGCTTGCACCACCGACCCGGTGACAGGCAAAGCCCTGAAAACGCCACGCTCGCTGACCATAGATGATTTTGCCAACAACGGTCTCGATTCGGGAATCACCTATCTGGGGGGCCAGCCGGCAGAAGCGTTTGGTCTCGATCCCTCTCAGGGTGCAGCATTCGCTGGCGTCAATCCGTTCTACGGTCAGAATACGATGTACTTCCCCGTAGGCCGATCCGTATACAACGCGCTGCAGGTTTCGTTACGCCAAAGGCTAGCTTCCAATCCGTTCGGAATGATGCCGTTCATTCACGGAATGAACTTTCAGTTCTCCTATAGCCTCTCCCGCTTTAACAGTATGACGGGCGACCAGGATTTCCTGAACACGGCATTCGATCAGGCAAATCCAACTCGCTTCTTTGGGCCGACTTCGTTTGACCGCACGCACCAGTTCTCGTTCGGAACTATTTTGAACCTGCCTGCGAACGTGATGGTCAGCTTCATTGGCCACTTCAACTCGCCCTTGCCGACCACGCTTCTCGTGGAAGACCAGGGCCGTGCGGGCGAGATCTTCCACACCGACTTCACGGGAGACGGAATCACCCAAGATCCGCTGCCGGGCACGAACATCGGATCGTATGGCAGGAGCATTTCCGGCAACGGTCTGGGTCAGGCCATCAGCAACTACAATACGAACTCAGCAAATAAGCTCACGCCGGCAGGACAGGCATTAGTAAGTGCCGGTCTGTTTACGCAGTCACAGCTCGTCGGTCTGGGCGCGGTAACAGACACTCTTGCACCCGCTCAGACCGGAACACTCTATGCGAATGACTGGTTGCGGGCGTTCGACATGCGCTTCGCGATGCCCATCTCTATTCGCGAGAAAGTGAAGCTGGAGCCAAGCATCAGCATCTTCAACATCTTCAACTTTGCTAACTTTGCCATTTCACCGGACACCCGCGTAAATGGAATACTTTCGGCTTCAACTCCGAATGGGACTACCTACAGCGATATGGAGTCGATTCGAGCAGGATTGGGCAGCGGTACTTTCAGCCTCGGTGCTCCACGTCAACTGGAGTACGGCTTGAGAATAACGTTCTAACTGAGCTTTGCGAAGTCTGCGCCGGCCTTCGGGCCGGCGTTTTATTTTACGAGCGGTTTAGACACTTACCCCAATTTCTGATGAAGTAAAAAATTCATTATTCCCATTTTGGTCCGATAGCGAAGCTACCTTTTCGCTTGACTTTCGCTCGAATTCGTCATAGCACAGAGTAGAGGTGCAAATGGACCAGGTGAATACATCGGAGACGCGGTGTTTATTAGCGTGGCTTTGCTTGGCTCTCGCAAGCTCTCAGCGCTTCTCGTCTGCGCGTGAAGCGCACGACGCTTTATGAGATTTGATGGGATCAGATGAGGTCAAGGTATGAGATATCTCATTCGCCCCGATGAGATATCACATGAGACTGGAAGAATTCGATGAGATTGGATGAGATTGCAAGTCGGATGAATCACGTTGGCAGTTTGCGCACTGTGGCGAGGCATTGTCCGCGAACTCGGCCAGTGACCCTGAACATGGTGCGTAACCCTGAGGAAAACGCAGGGTTACCCTGTGGAAATGTCGTGGGTAACGCTGAGAAAACTTCAGCGTAACCCTGAGGAAATCTATGGGTAACGCTGACGGAGTATGAGGTACTTAGCCGCTCAAATCACTTTTAGATTCTGTACTTACCTGATGATAGAGACTATGGCTTCAATTGAAATCGGTATAGCTGGAAGGAAAGAGTTTGATGAGTTTTGCGCGCTGGGGTTCGGAGCCTTTCGGGATTCCTACTGTAGAGACGCGGCATGGCCGCGTCCCTACAATGACTCTCAGTAGTCCCAGCTCAGGTCGGCACCCTTCGGCGCTGTCTCCTTCATATGCTGCGCGACCTGCGGCATGATGCGCTGGTACATCGTCGCGATCGATTCGCCGGAGCTGATGTTTCCGCCTCCGGCATAACAATGCGGCTGGCGGTAGCCGTACTCGAACGTAGCCGCACGATAGGGATTCTTCGGGCTGTCGATGAAGTCCTGGAAAAAATGAACGGCATTGTTCAGATACCAGGTGTCCATATCGCCGACGGTGATGTGCATCTTGCCGGCCAGCTTCGGGCCCAAAGTGGCCCAATCGCGCTGCATGATGTGGTTGAGATCGTAATGTTCTTTCCAATAGTTCGCGACCGCAGGATCGATCACCCCGGTGCGCGGGTCCCAAATCGGTTTCGGATAGCCGTCTGGCCCAACCGGACTGAAAACGGCCTGCCAGATGCCAAACTGCTCGGTCGAGCGTCCATGGGTACCCATAACTTCTTCGCGACGCACCGCAGGCTCCATCACTGCTTCGAGCGAGCCATCCGGCCGGCGCATTTCCGCTCGCGGCACGCGGCCAAACGGACCTTCTTCCCAGAACGCATTCTTCTCTTCATAGATATTCACGATCTGGTAGGCGCGAAAATCGATGGGATCGGGACAGAAGCACCACGTGCCATTGAACTGGTCGGGATAAAAGACCTGGTCGGCGATAGCTTCCCATCCGCCCGTAGATCCGCCCGTGAGAGAGCGCGCCCAAGGCTGTCCGACGCCATGAAAGCGGCGCTCCACTTCGGGAATCAGCTCTTTTACAATGGCGTCGCCATAAGGGCCGACGTTGGCCGAGTTCACCGCGTACGAATCGTCGTAATAAGGATTCGCGTGCTGGATTTGCAGCAGGAGCATTTTCGGCAGGCGCCCGGAGGTCCAGTCCTGGTAGAGCTTGTACTGATACTCTGCCCGACGACGCGCTCCGCCTTTCATGTCTGCGGTCGGAGGTTCGCTGCGAAAGCCGCGGAAGTCAGACGGGAAGTGTCCTTGATCGACGAGCAAGGGATAATGCGCGTTCGGATGCTCGTCGAATCCTTCCGGCAGAACAACGATGGCGCCGAGAAACATGGGGCGTCCCCAGAAGTCGCTGAGCAGCTTGCTCTGAATGCGGAAGTGCTTCACGTACTTGGTGTCGTTGACATCTTCGACAGCAGGAATTCTCTCGCTGAGCTCAATGCGAATCGTGGCGCCTTGTGCAGGATCGACGTGAATGCGCTGGGACTTGCTCATCAGATTGCCCGGCTTCTCGTACCACTGCTGCCCTTCTCCCATATCGGGAGGGAGCTTGAGGGTGTGTCCGTCGGCGCGATGGAAGGTGTCATAAATGTTCAGGACAGCCTGCACGTAATAGTCGCCTGCGGGAAGCTGATCAAGGCTGACAATTGGGTATCCAAGAGTCTTGCTATCGATGGTGGCCGCAGTGCCGGGCGCGAGCGCGTCTACATCGAGACCAAAAAATTGTGCGCTCTCAGCTTCCTCCTCCTTCAGTTGGTATCGCGGCTCCGGCTTTTCGTCTTTGGCGATGCCGAGCATGATGTGGCCGTCAAGCGACTTGTTGCTGAGCGATGCAGGAAAGCTGACTTCAAAGTGAAGGCCCGAACGCTGATTTGGAATTTGCGGAGCAGCGGCGATCCAGAAAAGCGAGCAGGCGGTTATAAAGGGAATGAAGATAATCGGTCGCATTGCGCGGAAGACATTCATGCATTGAGCTCCAACCCTGAGTTTTGAATTCTCGATGGTAGAAGGTGATGAACCGAGTGGCAAATACCGTTGCAGATGTAATAGTGGGCTCCCCGAAGAGAACTTTCCGGACGGCATTGCTTGTCGCCGCCGCGCTGTATGGCCTCCTGCTGGTCGCCTTCTGGTACGCGGCGCAATACTTCAACATGCCCGCGCGCATCAGCGGCCACATGCCCAGCAGTTTCGCGGCATTCGCGCTGATTCTGGCGCCGTACTGGTTTTTCGGCTTTGGGTTGGCAGATCTCCTGGTCGCGAAATTGAGGACGCGACCGGCGCGGATTCTTCTTCCGGCAGTGTTAGCGATTCCCTACGCAGTCTTTTCAGTGCCACGCCACGAATTTCGCTGGGTGTTCCTGATTGCCTGGATCGTAATTCCGGTGTTCGCCTCCGCGTTGATCGAGTACATTCCCAACTCGGGAATCGATAGAGCGGCTTTCTGCTGGCAGGATTTTGTCGTTCTTTCGATCTATTTTCTGCCAGTCGAGTTCGGCCTGCTGCGCGGATCGTTTCCCTATTCGGGTCTAGGAGCGCTGCCGAAGCTGTTGCTGGTTGATTCCGCTCTGTACTCCTATCTCGTGGTTCGGCGTTTGGATCGCGTCGGCTACGACTTTCGTATCCGCCTGCGCGACGTCGCCATAGGAGCGCGCGAGTGCCTTTTTTATGCACCCATTGCGATTGGGCTTGGACTCTTGCTTCACTTTCTATATCCGCACAGCGGAGTACCGGCAGCATCCCGCGCACTCGGCGCGGTACTGATTACGTTCTTCTTCGTTGCAGTCCCGGAAGAACTGTTCTTCCGCGGCGTGCTGCAGAATCTGCTGGAGTCTCGCATCGGCCATGCGCGTTCCTGGATTATCGCGTCAGTCATCTTCGGCTTGTCGCACTTCAACAAGCCACTGCCGTTCAACTGGCGCTACGTGATTATGGGCAGCATCGCCGGGATGTTCTACGGGCGAGCATGGCGCGATCGACGCCGGCTGGCGTCGTCGGCAACGACACATACCATGGTCGACGTGTTGTGGTCGTTATGGTTTCGCTAAACGCTTCGCTTTCCAACGATGCCTGTTGCTTCTGAAGCAGGCTTATTGCCGACAGCAAGGCGACGCCGCAATGGCCAAAGTGCTCCGACTCCGGTGACGATCAGCAGCGCAGTGCTCGGCTCAGGAACATTCGCGTCGACACGGAGTGTCAGGGTGTGGTCTGCGCCGAAAATGGGGTCAGCAATTCCAATATGGAAAGCCTCAGTCTGCATATTCTGGCAGGGAGGGGGAGGAACATCTGCAGCTACCTCTGCGAGGATTGGTGGAACGCATGGCGCTACCGTACTACCCGTGAAGAGTTCAACGAATCCCGGTACGACTGTCTGCTCGGTGGTAAAGATCGCGTGAGGAAAGCCCGAAGGATCAAGGTTCGCAGCCACTTGGAAGGCTCCCTGATCAATGTCGATGAAGCTCAGCTGAACGCTTGTAATCGATTGATTGTTCGGCAGGAAGTTCTCCAGCGTCGGAAGTTCGTAGAAGCAGAACTGGCCGTCGCTGCCGCCGCGCGTGCAATTCGGCTGACCAGCTGAATTGAATTCCTGGATCGTGAACGTGGCGGAACCGAAGAACTGGATCGCATCACCGTCAGGCTCCATATCGATGATCGGGTCCGGCGGAGTACTGTCTGCGAAGGCATTCAACACGCTGAGGCAAAGAGCAACGGCTACCAGGGTTAACGCGCGCTTCATACACACCTCTCCGTTATGGATATTGCATTTGCATTGCCAGATTGAATTGTCCCTAAGTCAATGAGAAATCTGAATGCGGGAATAAGAAGTCTTGGTCCAGGATGCAATGTACTTACGCCAACGATGCATTCTGCTGCACAGCCATCTTGGCGGATTACGGTAATAAGGAATGAGTCACCAGATGCTAAAGATGGGAGAACTTGCTCACGAGCTTCTGGAACTCGGGATTGCTCCGCAGAGACTGAAGATCAGGTTCAGCAAGCGCGATCGCCGGGCGCATACCTTTTTGAAAAGCCGATTGCAGAGAGGAAAGCGCAGCGGGAAAGTCATGCGCAAACGTATCAATTTGGGCTTCAAAATACATCAAATCGACGGCATTCTGATCGATAGTTCGCGCTGCCCGGATCAAACGGATGCCTTCATCGATTTGCCCGCGCTTTGCAGACCAAAGTCCCAGACCTCCAAGTGTCATGGCGTTGCGCTGATTCACTTGCAGATCTTTCTTGCCGAGGACGATCGCCTTGTCATACAGGCCAATCGCCACCTCACGCTTTCCCGACATGCGGTAAGCATCAGCCAGATTGCCCACATACATCCATGAAGCCGGCGCTGCGTCCACGGCCTTTTGAAATAAGGAAATCGCAAGGTCGTAGCGCCCGAGATAGTAATAGGCCGTTCCTAAATTGCTGTAGCGCGAAGGCGTGGGAGCGATTTCGAGTGACTTTGAAAGTGGCGGAACGGCCTCTTGGAATTTTCCGGCAAGCAAGAAAGCGCCGCCCAGATTGCCGTATCCATATCCGTTGTCGGGTTCGAGTTCGGTGAGTTTCCTGAAGGCTGCAACCGCGTTTTCATAATCGCCGGAAGTGTAGTACGCGACTCCGAGACGGTTGTAATTAATCCAGTAATAGGGATTGATCTGTACTGCCTTTTTATACGCATCGATGGCGTCACTCATCTTGCCTGACGCGGCGTACGCGCCGCCGAGACGACGATAACCATCGTCGGAGTTGGGCATTAGCTGAATGGCCTGCTTGATCTGATCCACAGCCTCGACCGTGTGTCCGATGACCGCATAGGCACTGCCGAGAGAAAAGTGTACTTCAGGAAGTTGAGGGTTCAGCTCGGCGGCATGACGTGCTGCCGCCACAGCTTGATTGGCCCAATTCGCGTCCTTCTCCTTCTGGTACATCTGGATTTGCGCGTCGGCCAGTCCGGCGAAGGCAAGTGCAAATCGCGGATCTGCTTTCCCGGCCTGCTGATAAAGATCAATGGCGGACTGTACCTGCTTTACATCCTTGGCGTCGCGCATAATGCTTTGCGCACGGAGGTAAAAATCATAGGCGCCGACATTCTCAGTCGGGTGAGCCACGAGTTCCAGATCAGGATTCACATTCAGGGCCTTGGAGACTTTGGCAAAGACCTCGTCTTCCAGCGTCAACACATCGCCAGTCACCCCCGGGACCTGGTCCGTCCAGGTTATGCTCTTCTGACTCGCATCCCACAAACGAAGATCGAAGCTGATCTTGCCATCGGCGCCTCCGGTAACCGTTCCCAGGAGCAGAAGATTCGCTCCCAAATCGCGGCTCAGTTTCTCGGGTGGAGCGGAGGAGTTGGCGCTTGCGGCCGCAGCTAACGAACTTACCGTCAGTCCCTTCACCTTGAAGAGTCTGGTATTAACGGCTTCCGCCACGCCGACGGCCACGCCATTGAGCTTTTCATCCGCGCCCACGACCCGAAACGGGACTACCGCGATGCGCTTATCTCCAGCTTGGCTTGTGGAGTTCCCAAGCGAGACGCGAATACTTCGAAGCAAAGGCACATAGCGGATGGAAACCGCGGCGACAAGCACTGCGGCCGCAACCAGCGCTACGATTTTTGGTGACCATTTTCCTGCACGCTCGCGCGCCGGAGCCTTTCCCGCGGGCGTAAACTGCTGGTGTTCCAGGTCGTCAAGAACTTCGGAAAAGGTTTGGTATCTTCGAGCGAGATCCTTCTCCAAACACCTCATGATGATCCCGGCAAGATACGGCGGTAGCTTGGCATTGAGCAGCGTGGGATGGCGCGGCATCGACTGCACGCGTCCGAGCATGAGCTGTAGCGAGTTTCCCTGAAAGGGAAGATCGCCGGTGACCATCTCGTAAAGCATCAAGCCGAACGAGTAGATGTCGGTGCGTCCGTCGATGTGGCCGCACTCAACCTGCTCCGGCGACATGTACCGGGGCGTGCCAAGAACCTGGCCAGCCGAGGTCATTGCGGTGGCTGCTATCGCGTCAGCTTCGAGCGACTTTGCTAGGCCAAAATCCGAGACATACACGCATCCGCTCGCGTCCAGCAAAATGTTCTGCGGCTTCAGGTCGCGATGGACAACGCCTTCATGGTGGGCTGCCGCCAGGGCCTGACAGATCTGTTTCCCGATTTCTACAGCACGCTCAACCGGCAGAACCTTCTGATCCCGAATCACTTCGGCCAGATTGCGTCCCTCGATGAAGGCCATTGAGATGAACTTCACTCCAGCGCTCAAGCCAAGATCGTGGATGCGCAGCACGTGCTTATGCGAGATGCGACTGGCCAGCAGAAGCTCCTGCTTGAATCGCTGCAGGATCTCCGCGTTCGTCATCAGGTCCCCACGAATGACCTTGAGCGCGACCATGCGATCGAGCTCCAGGTCGTACGCCTTATAAACGCTTCCCATCCCTCCTTCGCCGAGCTTGCCCTCCAGCCGATAGCGCGGACCGAAATCTGGACTCGGCGCTGCAGCCGCAGCAGAAAACGTCGAACTGCCGGAGAAGCGCCCACCGCCGGAAGACACAACTGCCGAGCCCATGTGGCTCGATGGAGCCAATGTGGGCGCCTCGGAGCTCTCAAACTTATGGTGCGTGTATGGAGATTCCCCCAAGACGAGGTTCAGCGACGACGAGCAGGAGGTGCACGTCATAGCATCATCAAGGTTTTCCGTATGGCAGACCGGGCACACCATTGGAGACTGCCCGAAATCATTGTCCAGAATGTCCCAAAATGCAAGCTGAGGGTAAGTGTTACCACGCGCCAAATGCGACGCGCGTATGAATTATGAGTAACTCAGGTGGTGGGTACTCGGAGTTGCGTGTCGTAGGACTCACTGTCGAGTTCAGTCGCAACGCGTGTGTTAGGTTTTTCCTATGTCAGCATCAGCAGCCAATCAGCAACCAACTCCGGTTCGAATCTTCCAAATGCTCAATGCCTTTCAACAAACAGAAGCGCTGCGAGCCGCCATTGATCTTGATGTATTCACGCAACTTACCGATGGTCCTCTTACCGCGAGCGCTCTCGCGAAGCGCATCGAAGCTGCTCCGAAAGGCACGCGTGTCCTGTGTGATTACCTCACGATCGCAGGCCTTCTGAACAAAGAGCAGGACAAGTACTCGCTTACGCCCGAAGCTCAGATCTTCTTAAGCAAGAAGTCTCCTGCGTACATCGGTTCAGCAACTCAGTTCATGTGCAGCGACTATCACCAGCGAAATTTTTCGTCGCTCGCTGAAGCTGTTCGTCGCGGCGGATCTGCGGTAAAGGACTCAAGCACATCGGTCGAGAATCCTATGTGGGTAGACTTCGCCCGCGGCATGGCTCCTCTGCGCGTACCTGCGGCCGAATTCACCGCCAAACTTGTCGGAGCCGATCAGCAGAAGCCAATGAAGGTACTCGACATCGCTGCAAGTCACGGACTGTTCGGTATTACCATCGCGAAGCACAATCCCAAAGCCGAAGTCGTGGCGGTAGATTGGCGACCTGTTTTGGAGGTCGCAAAGGAGAACGCCGCGAAGGCTGGAGTGCAGAACCGCTATAAGACCATTGCCGGCAGTGCCTTCGATGTCGATTTCGGCAGCGGCTACGACGTCGCGCTAGTCACCGCGTTTCTTCATCACTTCGATGTCGCTACAAATGAGAAATTCCTTCGCAGGGTTCATGACGCACTCAAGCCCGGAGGAGTTGTAGCCACCCTGGAATTTGTCCCAAATGAGGACCGGGTGACGCCGCCGCATGCGGCAGGCTTTGCCTTAATCATGTTGTCGAATACAGAGGCAGGCGACGCGTACACCTTCCGCGAACTCGATCAGATGTTTCGGAATGCAGGCTTCGGGAAAAGCGAACTGCACACAAATCCCGACAGCATCGATCAGATGATCATCACGAAGAAGTAGCGCCAGATTCTTGATCGTGCAGATTGGCTCATTCCGCAGCGCGATAGCACTTCCGGTTGGCTCGACAGTGCTGCGGATGAGCCACATCGTCATCCGGTCCTGAGTTCGCCATTGTCGCCAGGCACCAGTACACCGCGGTGCTGGACTTCCCTTGCTGCCAACGGTGAGGCGCTCCGGTGAGAGAGCCGAATGCTGTCTTTGTGCGAAGACAGGAGCACACTTCCGGAGTTTCGATTTCGGCTTCCTCGTCCGCAGCAGGCCAGTCAGCGTATGCGTGTGTGAATTGTTCTTCTGCGCTCATGCGCTCACTCCTGCTGCCTCGTCGATCGTCATTGGATATGGTGCACCTTTGGCCGCGCGCAGAATCGTACGACGCACTACTGCTTCGAAGATTGGAACCTTGAACGCGTTCTTCGACATCGGCGTCGCTCCGACCACGGCTTCCTTTGCTGCGGCGCGCGCGCTTTGCTCGGAAATTGTCGCGCTATTCAGCTTCGTTTCCGCACCTTTGGCGCGGAGAGGCGTGGGCGCTGCGAATCCCAAAATGACATTCGCCTTTTGGCAGTTGTCTCCGCTCATCTGCATGGCGACGGCGACTGCCGCCAGCGGCCAATCATAGGACTCCTTCTCGCCTTGTTTGTAGTACGCAGACTTTGTTCCTTCAGCTGCCGCGGGAACAGTGATCGCCGTAATGAGCTCACCAGGAAGCACCGAGGCTTCGCGCGTTACGTCCTGCTCGGGCGTGACAAAAAGATCTTCAACGGCAACGTTGCGCTTACCTTGACCGCTCGTGAGTTCCACATGCGCTCCGAACGCAATCAGCGGGATCGCCAACGACGACGGGTGCACAATCGCGCAAAGCTGGTTATCGAAGATCGCGTGATACTCGTTCTCGCCGTCCTGTGCGAAGCACTTGTCACCGCCTTTGCGCAGACAATGAAAATCGCTTGAGCGGAAGTACCAGCAGCGTGGACGCTGTAACAGGTTCCCACCAATCGTCGCCATGTTGCGAATCTGTGGAGTAGCCGAATGTTCTGCTGCCTCAGCCAACGCGGTATAACGCTTGCGCACAGTTTCGTTCTCGTGCAACTGCGTAAGCGTAACCAGTGGGCCAATGCGCAGCCCGCCATTGTCTTCGGCGATCTGGTCGAGTCCGCGCACGTGGCGGATGTTCACCAGCCGCTTGGGCGCGTCGATGCCTTCTTTCATGCGATCGAGCAGATCGATTCCGCCGGCCTTAACGACAGCGCCGTTCGCAGCTTCGCGCAGGGCGTCCTGAATCGATGCGGCTTCCACGTACTCGAATGCGTTCAGCGGATACATCGAGCTCATGCGCTTTCTCCTTTCTCTTTCGCCTGCAGTGCAGCGAGAACGTTTGCCGGAGTCATCGGAAGTTGCCGTATACGGGCGCCGGTTGCGTTGTAAAACGCATTAGCGATCGCTGCAGAGGTCGGAATCGTCGAAGGCTCTCCGATGCCGCTGGCGTCCGTTGAACTCAGCGCCAAATAGTCTTCGATGATGTGGATCTTGATTTGCGGCACCTCGCGCGGGCCGGCAATTTTATAGAATTCCAAATCGGGATTAACCGGAATTCCGGTGTTGCGGTCGAGAATGCGGTTCTCGTACATCGAGAATGAGATGCCCTGAAGAACTCCGCCGTTAATCTGGCTCTCGAGCGCTAAAGGATTGATCGGCCGTCCGCAGTCATGAACTGCCGTCACCTTCTCTACCTTCACAACTCCCGTTTCGGTGTCGACGGCCACTTCGGCAAACTGCACGCCGCCTAGAGTGACGTGCGCCCTGGCATAATCGGGGACACGCTTGGCCCGCGCGGCGATCTCGTCGGTCTTGATCTTCGCCGCCGCTTGCTTGAAGGTCAGCGACTTGCCTCCGTTCTTGGCAATGACTTTGCCGTCTTGTAGCGCGAGGTTGTCGGCGCTTGTTCCCAAAGCAGGAGCAACCTGCTGCAACAACTGCAGCTTGGCTTCGTGGGCGGCATTGCGAGCCGCAGGAGTAATCGAGCTAGTGGTCATGCTTCCACCTGACGGCGGACCTGGCGGGAAGTGCGTGTCGCCGATGCGGATGTGAATGTCGTGCGGCATGAGTCCTAACTCTTCCGCCACGACTTGCGCCAGCGCCGTACGAATTCCGCCGCCAATGTCCTGCACTGCCGAGAGAAGTTCGACAGAACCATCGCGACCGATGCGCACCTCACATGCCGAATCCATGCTGTTGATGCGATACCACACCGACTGCGCCGCACCGATTCCCCGTTTCACCGGACCAGGATCGGACCCCGCCTTGCGCCGCTGCGACCAGTTCACAAGCTGTGCACCGATGCGTCGCTCTTCGCGGCGCGCTGGATGCGAATCGTTCTTGTCGCGCAGCTCCAGGGGATCGACTCCGAGCTTCTCAGCAAGTTCATCGATCGCCTGCTCCAGCGCAAAGCATCCTTGTGGATGTCCAGGTGCCCGGAACGATGTGCCAGGACCGGCGTTGATGAAGACGTCGCTCTCTTCGGTGAGCACGTTTGGACAGTCGTACATGTTCTGCACCGGCCCGGCGCTTCCCGCACCGGTAGCTGTGCCCGCAGTTCCGTAGGCAGTCAGATGCAGAGCCGCAAGCTTGTTGTCCTCGCCCGCGGCAATGCGCAGTGTCTGTTCCGAATCGGGACGATTGCCTCCCAGCGCATGCTCTTCCCGACGTTGGTACATAAGTCGCACTGGAGCGCCGGTCTTCTGTGACAGGGCCGCAGCGATCGCTCCGGAATTGCCCGCTCCGAACTTGGCGCCGAAGCCGCCCCCCATATACTCCGTAATTACACGCACCTTCGTCTTCGGCAGATGAAAAATCGCCGCCATCTCATCGCGGACGCTGCTGGTGGATTGGGTTGAGGCCCAGACAGTGAGCATGTCCGGCTTCCAATCGGCAACAACGCCGTGCGTTTCGAGCGCGGAGTGCGTTTGCACCTGGGTGCGATAAGTGGCCTCAGCCTTGGTATGCGCAGACTCGAGTGCCGTTTTGGGATCGCCTTTACCTTTGTCGTTCGGACCTAATGACGGTCCGCGAACGTTGCCGTGCTGTTGAACGTCTTCACCGCCACCGCCTCCGCCCGCCGTTTCTCCTTGCGCCGCGGCTCCGGGATATACGGGAGGAGCGTCGGACTTTCGCGCCTCGTCGAGGTCGATGACGAACGGCAGGGGCTCATAATCAACCTTTACGCGCCGCGCTGCTTCTACTGCAGCCGGATAGGAGGTCGCAGCAACAGCCGCGACCGGCTGGCCAACGAAGCGCGCCGTCGGATATTTGCCCGACTCTTTGCTCTTGTCCTTAAGCTCAGCAACGTCGTACACGTGTTGCACCACGTGCACGGCCTTCACTCCTGGATACGATTCTGCTGCGCTCGTGTCAACCGACTTCACTTGCGCGTGCGGCATCGTCGAGGGAACCAACGCGGCGTAGAGCATTCCGGGCAGCTGAATGTCTGACGTGTACTTGGCCTGGCCCGTGACTTTCATTCGGCCATCGATGCGAGTGGCTGGCTTCCCGATCACGCGCAGTTCGGAGTTTGCAGGCAGTGGCGGCGGCGCGTTCGCCGGAACCGATCGTGTGACTTCAGAGAGTTTCGCGTTCGCAGCTTCCGCCCCGGGAATCCCGGCGATTAATTTTTCCTCCCGCTTTTGGTTCGTAGAACCAGCGGCTGCAGCCGTGTGCTGCGCGTTCTTTCTTACCGGCTTCGATTCCTGCTTGGCGCCTTGCGCTGGGTTGGCGGGCTTGGTCTCTCGCTGCGCTTTGGATTCTTGTTCGAGGGTTCTCATCGCTTATGCCCTCCGTGTCTTGGCTGCTGCCAACGTTGCGTCGAAGACCTTTGGATAAGTTCCGCAGCGGCAGATGTTCCCACTGGTGGCCATCTTTACGTCCTCCAGCGTCGGGTTGGGGTTGCGCTCGATTAAGCCTGCGCAGCTCATGATCATGCCCGGAGTGCAGAATCCGCACTGAAGCGCATCGTGCTCGATGAAAGCCGCCTGTACCGGATGAAGCTGCTCGCCGTTGGCAAGACCTTCGATTGTCGTAATCTTGTGCGGAGCGGCATCGATCGCCAGGGTAAGGCAGGAACAGACGGGAGTCTTGTCCAACCACACCGTGCATGCCGAACACGATCCGCGATCGCAGACTACCTTGGTTCCAGTCAATCCCAAATCAGTGCGCAACGCGTCCGCGAGTGTAGTTCGCGGCTCGATATTCACCTGTCGCGCCTTGCCGTTTACGTTGAGCGTGACCGGCGCAGCTCCCGGACCGACGACTTTCGCTCCGCCGCTCCGTTGCGCCAGTGCGCTTAAGTCAAGAACCGATGCCGCCGTGATACCCGCTGCGCCGGCGCCGGCGCTCTTCAAGAACGCTCGCCGGCTTACGCCATTATGACCATTGTGGGAATTCGACGGCGAATTGGAACTCGCCGGAGGAGAGCTCTTATCTTTCCTCGACATCTGCACCTCCTAACGGTTGGGGAGTTGCGGTTAGTAAGTGACGGGCCTGCTGTCAAAAGTGTGAAGGAAAGACTACCACTGCTCGCGTTAAAAATCCTTCCAGGCGCTTACAATTCATTGCTCGTGGAGAGCGGTACACGACGAGCTGATTGGATTGGCGAATCTTCTTGACTCAGAGACCCCGGACGCCTTTATCAACGGAACGAGAAGCCTCTAAGCGATGAAGCGCGAGCCGGGCCTTTTGTGCCTTTCCCCGCAGGAAAATTCGATCGCATTCAAGTTCGTCCCTTCTTTTTCGTGCGTTCTCGAAAGGTCGGGGAAATGTCTAATTGATAATTTTCAATAGGGCAGCACGAAGGAGAGTCTGCATGCATCCGATCAGCGAGAGCATTCGCGAGGCGATCTTGACAGCTATCGAGGGACTGACCGAGGAACAATTGCGGCGGCATCCTGTGGGTAAGTGGGATTCCGCCTCCATTTTGGAACACTTGGCACTTACTTACGGAGGCACCGCGCGAGTAATGGAGAAATGCGTGCGCGAAGGACGCCCGCTCGCAACCTCCGCCACAGCGAGACATCGAGCCGCTCAGCTCCTGGTACTGGGCTTCAGCTATGTTCCCGGCGGACGAAAAGCGCCAGAACGCGTTTTGCCTACCGGTGTGGGCGGCAGAGAGGCAAGGGAACTCATCTTCTCCAATTTGGAAAAGATGGACGCAGCCTTGCAGAAGTGCGAAGAACAGTTTGGAAGCAAGAAGAAGATCGCAGACCATCCGGTGCTCGGCCCAATTCCCATTTCAGGATGGCGCAAATTCCATCTGGTGCACACGCGACATCACATGAAGCAGATCGAGGAGCGTGCTCGTGGTGTCGCAAACCGCCAAATGGCGGTAGGCAGCTAGACCATGCCCTACTCGTAGCGCAATGCCTCCATCGGATCAATGCTGGAGGCGCGTCTGGCCGGCACCAGGCACGCGAGCGCCGCGACTGCCAGCATGAGCATACTCACGGCGAGCAGCACGATTGGACTGCGCGAGCTTCCCTGAATCCAACTTGAGAGCACGCGATTCAACGCGAACACCGCTACTAATCCGGTCAGCACTCCCAGGCCGACGCTCGTAGCTGCCGATTGGAATACCATTAGCAGCACATCTTTTCTGAGTGCCCCGAGAGCGATACGGATGCCGAACTCTCCTGTACGTTGCGCGACGGAGTAAGAGACAACGCTGTACAGGCCCACAGCGGCGAGGCCCAATGCCAACCCGCCGAAAATCGCAAAAAGGAAGGCGATCATGTGCTCGCGCGCGTACTCCTGCTGATTGCTGATCCACTGTTCAAGATTTCTGACTTCATGGAACGTTTGCTGATCGGGGTCCACGCTTTGGATTTGCAAACGAACTTGCCGCAGAATCGAGAGTGGCTCTCCCTGTGTTCGAACGAGGAATTGCGTCCACACCGGCATGACGACTGTATACGGAATATAAAACTCGGGCTTGATTGGCTTGCTCAATCCATCGTCGCGAACATCGCCAACGATGCCCACGATCTGCAGCCACGAATCGCTCTCTGGAACAGTCAGGTTAAACGGTGGCTCGCCTTTGAGTTCTGGAATGCGAATTTGGCTGCCGAGAGCGTCCCCATTTGGGAAATACTGATGCGCCATAGTTTGGCTGATTATGGCAAGGCGAGCGCCGCGCGAGATTTCGCTCTGATCGAACAACCTGCCTTGGAGCAAAGGAATGTGCAGAACTGGAAAATACTCTGGACTCACGAAGTTCACGCGCGATCGCTGCTGCTCAACCGAAGGCCTGCCTGCGATTTCGAAGGGCTGCTCCCATCCATTGTCTGGAGGAGTGGCATTGGTGGAGACTCCCACTGCCACAACCTGCGGAAGCGAAGCGATTTTGTTTCGCAATTGATCGAAGTAGTTCGCGCGCGCCTGCCAGGTCGTATAGGTGTTGTCGTGAATGGGTATCCCCACCGACATTACATTGTGGGGATCGTAGCCGAGAGGGACGTGCATCATGCGCACAAATGTCTGTATTGCGGCTCCTGCAGAGGCCAGCAGCAGTAGGGTGAGCGCCATCTGTCCCGCGATGAGCGCAGTATGCGTTCTGCGGCCGGCAGTGCCCGCGGTCATCTTGCGTGTGCTCGATTGCATCACCTGCGCGATCTGAGGACGCGAGAATTGCAGTGACGGCGCAATGCCAAAAATGATTCCTGTCAGGAGTGCGAGTCCCGCGCTGAAGAAGAGCACCGGCATATTCATTTTGATGGCAGCTTCGTGCGGAAATGAGAATGCCGGCAGCCAATTGACGATCAGCTTTAGAAGACTGTATCCAAGCAGGATGCCTAGCAACGTTCCAGAAAAGGAAAGGAGAAGAGCTTCGGTCAGAAGCTGGCGAATGATGCGCACCCGATCTGCGCCGATGGCTGAACGCACCGCCATCTCATGCTGGCGTGCGGTACCGCGCGCGAGTAGAAGAATCGATACGTTCCCACAACCGACCAACAGCAATAGGAGCACAGCACCGAAAAGAAGGTTCAATGCTCCGCCAAGACGCTCGAGAAATTGATCGTTAAAACCTTGCACCGCGACCTTGAAGTGCTCAGGAAAGTGCTTTGGAGTTTCTTTGCGGAATTGCTCGATCAGAGGCTGCAATCCGCTGTTTGCCGCAACGTGCGAAATGCCAGGCTTTAACCGTATCAGCGGCATCACACCGCGCGCCGGATCAGTTGTGAACTTCCAGGGCAAATAAACATCGCCATCGCCCCAGGTAAAGCGAGGCGGAGCGATGCCGATGATCGTGTATGTTTTGCGCGTTAGCTGGATTGACTTTCCCACTAGCGCAGGATCGCCGTTGTAGTGCCGCTGCCAGAATTGGTATCCGAGAACCGCCACAGGCTGGGGGTCTTGTCCTTCGGGCGCGTCGCTGGGAAGAATTCCGCGTCCATACAGCATCGGTACTCCAAAGTGATTGAATGCGCCCCCAGTGAAGTAGATGGCAGTCACGTCTTCTGGCAGATCCCCGCCCGTGACGGTGAGGTTCCACTCGTCCATTCCTTCAGCGCTCTCGACCGGACCAGCCTGGCGAAGCTGCTGCAACTGTGGTCCGGTGACGCTTACCCAATTGGGATTGCCACTGTTGTCGCGGAGCACGAGATGAATCATGCGATCGGCATTCGCATAGGGATAAGGATTCACTAGCACCGCATAAATCACGCTGAAGACGGCCGTCGTTGCTCCAATACCCAGGGCCAGCGAGAGGACAGCAACGGCAGCGAATCCTGGTGAGGTGCGCAGCTGTCGCAGCGCAAAGCGGAGATCCTGTAGCACAGCTTCCATGCCCGTTCTCCAGTACGGCGTTCCAGCCGCAAGAGTTAGACCAGAGGCGCGGGAAAAGGTTTGTGTTCGATCTTGGGAGAATGCTTTCTCCATGTCGAACAGCGTGAAAAGAGCAACGATCCGGTGGATTTTTGTGAAGACTGTCAACTCTCGAACTGTTCGCTGGCGAACAGCAATGTGCGCGCAACGAACCAGTGAAACTAGGCGAATCATTCATCGTGCTTGTGACTCAGCAACTTACACTGAGTGATGAGTGGTAACGGAACTGCTTTGAACAACCGATGCATGTGTGTCTACATCAGTGTGGAGGCGATCAGCGATGAACCTCGAAACGCTGTGGCAAGACTTTCGGCATGGGTTGAGGCTGTTGCGCCTGAATCCAGGCTTCACCGCCGTTGCATTACTCTCTCTCGGCTTAGGAATCGGCGCGAATACCGCGATCTTCCAATTGCTCGACGCGGTACGCCTTCGCATGCTGCCGGTGAAAAACGCGCAAGAGCTTGTCGAGATCCGCATTGATTCCAAAACCGGTCGCAGCGGATCTTTTGTCAACGGCTACTCGCAGTTCACCTATGCCCAGTGGGAAGCGTTGCGCGCACGCCAACAGATCTTTTCCGATCTTTTTGCCTGGGGGCCGGAGCGGCTCAACCTTGCCTCAGGAGGTGAGGTACGCACTGCAGATGCACTCTGGGTCAGCGGAAACACCTTCAATGCTCTCGGCGTGCAGCCCATTTTGGGACGCGTCTTCACCTCCGCCGATGATTATCGCGGCTGCGGATTGCCAGGAGCTGTGATCAGCTACTCGTTCTGGCAGCGGGAGTACGGCGGCGATCCCGGCATCATCGGACGCAAGTTGAACCTGAACAGCCATCCCTTGGAAATCATCGGAGTAACACCCGCAAGCTTCTACGGAATGATTGTCGGACGCAGCTTCGATGTTGCTGTTCCCCTCTGCGGACAGGCGGCGATCAATCCCGCAGCAGTCCATGGCGACAGCAGCGTCCTCGATGTCCCCTACGTGTGGTGGTTGAGCATCATGGGCCGGCTTAAGCCAGGCGTGCCGGTGACCCAAGCGACCGCGCAGCTCAATTCGATTGCTCCAGCGCTGTTTCACGACACGATGCCTGCCGGATGGGTAGGAGACCGCGCGCACGAGTATCTGAGCTTCCGCTTCAAGATGCTGCCGGCAGGTAATGGCGCTTCGAATCTGCGCGAGGACTACAGCTCGCCGTTGTGGGTGTTGTTGGGCATTGCCGGCCTGGTGCTGCTCATTGCCTGCGCGAATCTCGCCAACCTGATGCTCGCCCGCGCCAGTGCGCGAGAGCGTGAAATTGCAGTGAGGCTGGCGGTCGGAGCTTCACGTTTGCGTATTACGCGCCAACTGCTTACTGAAAGTCTGCTGCTCGCATCTGTTGGTGCCGTTTTGGGTTTCGCCGTCGCCCAGTGGGCGAGCCGTTTCCTCGTCACATTCTTGGAAACGGACCAGCAAACTCTATTTCTTAATCTGACACCGGACTGGTCCATTCTGGCCTTTACCGCAGCCGTGGCGATGCTCACATGCATTTTCTTCGGACTCGCTCCCGCACTGCAGGCAACGCGGATCTCTCCCCACGCTGCGATGAAAGCGGGGGGGCGAAGCGTCACCGGCGGGCGGGAGCGCTTCAGCATTCGCCGCGTGCTCGTCGTTTCCCAAGTGGCTATGTCGCTCACGCTCCTTTTTGGCGCGTTGCTCTTTACACGCACCCTGCGGAATGTATTGGCTGTTGACGCCGGCTTCCAGCAAACTGGCATCCTCGTCACGCAACTTGACTTCACGCAGGTAAACGTACCGATGAGCAGCCGAGAGGAATACAAGCGTCAGATCATGGACCGAATCCGCGCGATTCCCGGGATAGAATCGGCCGCAGAAGCCGTGATTGTGCCAATGAGCGGAAATGGAATCGGGAACAGCGTTTGGATACCCGGAACGGACCAGAGCAAACACGTCAATAGCGCCTTTAGTATCGTCGGACCGCAGTACTTCAAAACCATCGGTACGCCGCTGCTCGGGGGCCGCGACTTCAAAGAAACCGATACCGCTACTTCGCCGCCGGTTGCGGTCGTGAACGAGACGTTTGTGAAGAAACTTGGGCTCGGTCCCAATCCGGTCGGAAAAGTATTTCGGCGCGAAGCAACTTCACACGAGCCCGAAGTCGAGTTCCAGATCGTCGGACTTGCGAAAGATACAAAGTACTTCGATTTCAGGGAGCAGAATTGGGCAATCGCTTATTTGCCTGCTGCACAGAGTCATCTCCGTGATGCCGGCATTCAGTTTGTTTTACGGTCAGCGGCTCCAATGGCAAGCATCACTTCCCAGATAAAGAGCACGATCGCGGAAGTCAATCCGGCAATAGAGATCAATTTCCAGAGTTTTCAGCGAATGATTGGGGACTCGCTCTTGCAGGAGCGCCTGATGGCTACGCTCTCCGGCTTCTTCGGGTTCCTCGCTGCCTTGCTTGCTACTGTTGGACTTTATGGTGTGATCTCATACATGGTCGTGCGGCGCACGAGCGAAATCGGCATCCGCATGGCTTTAGGAGCGGATCGCGCGGGAATTATCGCTATGATCTTGCGCGAGGCCGGAACACTCCTCGCGGCCGGGATTGTGATCGGTCTTATTCTGTCGGTTGCGAGCGCTCGGACGGCAAAATCGCTGCTGTACGGGCTTACGTCTTACGACCCACTAACTCTCATCGCTGCGGTTCTCCTGCTCGCGACAGTCACGGTTGCTGCCAGCTCACTCCCCGCGCGACGAGCTTCGCATTTGGATCCAATGGTCGCGCTGCGGGAAGAATAGGACAGAGTTCTTCCTTATTGCTTGTGGACGATTCCCAAGCCAATGAGTCCGTTCACGATGAATTGCACAGCGATCGCCGTGAGCAACAGGCCCATGAGTCGCATGAGAATGCGGATGCCGGTCTCGCCCATGAACTGACGCACGCGATCTGCGGCTGAAAGAATCAGAAACGAAGCCACAACGGTGATCGTGATTGCAGTGAGCACGATCGCGCAGCGCCACCATCCTGGCGACGGTCCCATCAGCACCATCACGGTTGAGATTGCTCCTGGTCCCGCGAGCATCGGAATGCCCAATGGAATGATTCCAGCGTCTTCCTTGGCTACTCCTTCGGCAGTTTCTCCGGGAGTTTCGTGAGTCGCTGAGCGGCGGGCCTGGAGCATCTCCAGGCCCATCAGAATGAGAATGATTCCGCCGGCAATTTCGAACGCAGGTAATGTGATCCCGAAAAAACGAAAAATCAGGCTGCCGGCAAGAGCAAACGCAGTCAGCACGATGAAGCACGTGACCGATGCCTTGATTGCCAACCGTTGTCGCTCACGGTGATCGGCGTCGGCAGCGATGACCAGAAAGGCGGGCAGAGCAGCAAAGGGATCGACGAGAAAGAAGATGGACGTAAGCGCCACGATGAAGAACTGAATACTCGGCGCCATGAAAAAATTGGTCAAGGCCAGTGCGTAGATGTCGTGGATAGGATACTGGGAATTCCAGATTTCGTGACGATCTGATTTCGGGGTTGGATGGCACAATCGATTCATTGAACAGCCTGTGTGTTCCTCGATGAACCGGGCCGTGCCTTACAATCACCAAATCGCGAAATCACTGACTCGCGAAATTGCCTTTCACTCAACAGACCATATGGCATTCAGGTCCGGATTCGTATCGATCATCGGACGTCCCAATGCGGGAAAGTCTACGCTGCTGAATGCTCTCGTGGGCGAGAAGATTGCAATCGTCACGCACAAGCCACAGACTACGCGTCACCGTATTCAGGGCTACGTCAACGTAAAAGGCGGAGGCGGCCGGCCCCCGGGCCAGATCGTTTTTATCGATACTCCCGGCGTACATAAGCCCGATTCGCCCCTCGGAAGCCGCATGATGCGGGAAGTCCGCGATGCCATGGAAGAGCGCGACCTTGTGCTGCTCATCGTCGATGTCATTCAACCATTCGGCAGAGGCGATGACTTTGTTCTGGAGTTGCTCAAAGAGGTGAAGTCTCCAGTAATCCTGCTGCTCAACAAAATTGACGCAATTGATAAACCCGAGCTGCTGAAGATCATCGATCGCTATTCCAAGTTGAGGGACTTCGCCGAAATCATTCCCATTTCGGCAATGAAGCGGCGTGGCCTCGATGAACTCGTCGATGCTGTCATCCAGCGCCTTCCCGAAGGTCCACGCTATTTCGAAAAGGATCAGGTTACAGATCAGCCTGAGCGTGTGCTCGTAGCCGAGCTGATCCGCGAGCGCGTGCTGGTTGAGACGGGACAAGAAGTACCTTATGCGGTGGCCGTAAAAATTGAGCGCTTCGAAACTAGCGATAAGCTGACGCGCATCGCCGCGGCGATTTACTGCGAACGCGAAGGACAAAAAGCAATTCTGATTGGCAAAGGCGGAGCGATGCTGAAACGCATCGGCACATCTGCCCGCAAACACATTGAGCGCCTACTCGGATCAAAAGTCTTTCTGGAACTGTTCGTCAAGGTGAGAGAGAACTGGCGCTATTCAGAAGCAGCACTGGACGAACTCGACTGGCGCAAGCAGCTAGGCGAATAACCCTCTAGTCTCCAGCTGCCGTTCCCTTCGTGAGCAGATCTTCCATGCTGCATTGCGGGCTGCGTCCACGTGCTTCCTGCAGTTCACGCCAACTCATGCTTGGACGTCCGGTATCGATCTGCTGCATCGTGATGCAGCCCGGAACGGGACAAACCAGCGCGCACAGGTTGCACCCTACGCACTCATCTTCGAGAATGCGCGGAACATGTTTCGCCATTTCTCCATCGCGCAGGTCGCCACGCGGACGTTCGGCTGCTGTGATGCACTGATGCGCACCGTCTTCGCAGGCGATGTAACAAAGGTTGCAGCCGATGCAAAGTTCCGAGTCTATCTTGGCAACAATCTTGTAATTGAGATCCAGATCGCCCCAGTCGCGAATACGCTCGGTCGAGCGGCCTACTAAGTCCATGGCCGAGTTCAGACCTTTCTCTTCGAGATATTGCGAAAGGCCGTCAATCATGTCCTCCACGATCCGGAAGCCATAATGCATGGCAGCTGTGCAGACTTGAACTGACGTCGCTCCCAGCACCATGAACTCAACCGCATCGCGCCAGTTGCTCACGCCTCCGATCCCCGAAATAGGAATTTCTACTTTGGGATGCTTCGCCACGGTAGATACCATGTGCAGCGCAATCGGCTTTACCGACGGCCCACAGTATCCGCCATGGCTGCCGTATCCACCGACGCTTGGCCGGGGCGCAAAGGTATCGAGATCGACCCCAACGATGCTGTTGAAGGTGTTGACCAGCGAAACGGCGTCGGCTCCGCCCTGACGCGCGGCCCAGGCCATGTGCGCAACATCGGTAACATTCGGCGTCAGCTTTACGATCACGGGAATGGTCGCGACCTCTTTCACCCAGCTCGTGATCACCGTGGTGTATTCAGGGACCTGTCCGACGGCAGCTCCCATGCCGCGCTCTGACATTCCGTGAGGACAACCGAAGTTCAGTTCCAGCAGATCAGCGCCGGAGTCCTGCGCACGGCGTACGATCTCGTGCCATGTCTCACGCTTTGACTCGACCATCAGGGAAGCAACTACGGTGTTCCGGGGGAAGCGCTTCTTGACCTCGGAGATTTCGCGGAAGTTAGTGTCAATCGGTCGATCGCTAATCAACTCGATATTGTTGAGCCCGATCATGCGTTCGTTTTTGTAATCGATCGAGCCGTAACGCGAAGCGGTGTTAATGATCGGCTCGCCGATTGTCTTCCACACTGCTCCACCCCAGCCTGCATCGAAAGCTTTCATCACCTGATAACCAGTATTGGTTGGAGGACCGGAGGCGAGCCAAAACGGATTCGGCGAGCGAACACCGCAGAAGTTGATGCTGAGATCAGGCATGAGCCACCTCTTTCCGGCTCGACTCAAGAGCAAGATGAATGCCGCGAGCAGCGCGCTTTCCATGCGCGACTGCGTCCACGACTTCAGCCCCGCCATTTACGCAATCACCGCCTGCGAAGTACTTGGGATTCGCGGTCTGCATGGTCTCGCGATTCACGACAACTTTTCCTCCATCGAGTTCCAGACCGGGAATCTCGCGCAAGAACTCCAGCTTCTTCTGCCCAAGGGCCTTTACGACCATGTCGACCTCGAGCGCAAACTCGGTTCCCGCAATGGGACGAGGAGAGCGCCGCCCACTTTGATCTGCTGGACCGAGTTCAGTTCTGACGCACACAATTCCTATCGCCCGTCCGCGTGCGTCGGGGACCACTCGCACCGGAGTCGCTTGCCAAATAAACGTGACGCCGTCGGCTTGAGCCAGATCGTATTCGTAGTCGAATGCAGACATCTCTTCGCGGCTTCGCCGGTAAATCATATAAACAACCTCGGCGCCGAGCCGGCGTGCTGCCGTCGCGACATCGATCGCTGTATTGCCTCCGCCGATGACGGCGACTTTCTTGCCGACCTGCACGTGATCCAGTCCGTTCGTCTTTGTTCTCTCGATGAATGAGAGTGCGTCTACTACCCGGCGAATGCGCTCATTTTCAATGTGCAACTCTTCGGTTCCACCTAGGCCAACACCAATGAAGATTGCGTCGTACTCGCGTTCGAGCTGGACAAGTGAAATATCTTTTCCAACAGCACCCGTTCGAATCTCCACCCCAAGCTCGCGGATCATCTCGATCTCGCGAATTGCGTCGGCGGCTCGCATCTTATATGCGGCAATTCCGTACGTATTCAATCCGCCGGGATTCGGCTTGGCTTCGTAGATCACGGTCGCATAACCCAGCTTGCGCAACTCCGCCGCGCACGACAGGCTCGCGGGCCCTGCACCGATCAAGGCGATGCGGCGTCCGTTTGATGACCCAGCTTTCAACACCTGGATCTTGCGATCGAGTACATGGTCCACTGCGTACCTCTGCAGCCTGCCGATCTCGACCGGCTTTTTCCCTTCAGCATTCAGAACGCACGCACCTTCGCAGAGGACCGAAGTGGGACAAACCCTTCCGCAGCTGTGCCCAAGTACATTCGCCGAGAGAATCGTTTTCGCAGACCCTGTCAAGTTGTCAGTAAGAATCTGCCGGATGAACTGCGGGATGTTGATCTCAGTCGGACAAGCTTTGATACACGGGGCGTCGTAGCAGAACAGACAGCGAGAGCCGGCTTCGAGAGCCAAAGCCGGCGTCAGCGGAGGATTGATATCGGCAAAGTTCTCTTCGATCTGCTCCGGAGTGAGTTTAGGGCCCGTATGCATGAAAACACCAGCCTACCGCTAGACGGGTGGAAAGTCTTGGGAGCATAGCATGGGAAGCTGCCGGCTACCAGCTTCCGGCTACCGGCAAAAAGCAAGAGCTAACACGGAGGGCACAGAGGATACTAAGGTTTTGTTTTTTGATCTTCCCACCCTTGCTTCTGGATAACGGATCTTGAATGCTTCGAAGTCACTATAACCGGTTCCGAACCGGCACAAAAGAGTCTTTCTTACCTCTGTGTCCTTCGTGCCCTCCGTGTTCATCTTGGTTTTGCTGGAAGCCGGTAGCTGGAAGCTGGTAGCTTATTCTCCCATGTCATTCGACGCCCTCATTCGGAACGGAACGGTCGTCACTGCCACTGATGCCTATCCCGCAGACGTGGCAGTGGTCGACGGCAAGATTCACGCGATTGGCAAGATGCTCCCGCAGGAGAACGCCACGCGCGTTTTCGACGCGAACGGCAAATACGTCATGCCGGGCGGTATCGACGTCCACACGCATCTCGACATGCCGTTCGGCGGCACCACCAGCGCGGACGATTTCGAGACGGGCACGCGCGCCGCCGCATTCGGCGGCACCACCACTCTCATCGACTTTGCCATCCAGTACAAAGGACAAACATTGCGCACTGCCTTTGACGCCTGGATGCAAAAAGCCGAGTCGAAGGCCGTAAGCGACTACGCCTTCCACTGCATCATCACCGACCTTCCCGACGCACGTATCGAAGAGATGTCGCAGCTCA
>CAYZHX010000035.1:16206-30430 GCA_964476905.1 uncultured Terriglobales bacterium | reverse complement strand
GAGCACGGAGGGCAAAGCGCGAATTTCCTCTTTCTCTGTGCGCGTCTGTGTTCTATGTGGTGAAAAGTAGAAGTCAATCGAGGAACCGGTGTCCAATACCGGAATAGCTCTCGATCCGTCGATCACGCAGGAACGGCCAGTTGCGGCGGACTTCCTCGATCTCTCGCAGGTTCACCTCGGCGCAGAGAATTTCTTCGCGATCGTGTGAAGCCTCGGCAAGCACGCGTCCGAAGGGATCGGCTAGGAACGACTTTCCCCAGAATTCCAGACCTGCTCCTTTGGCTTCGTTATCGCGAATGTTGCCGGTTTCGTGCCCTACACGATTAACGACTGCAACAAAAACTCCGTTAGCAATCGCATGCGCACGCTGAATGGTGCGCCAGGCATCGTGCTGCGCTACTCCGTACTGTTCTTTCTCTGCCGGATGCCAGCCAATGGCAGTGGGATAGAAAAGAATTTGCGCTCCATGCAAGGCCGTGAGACGCGCTCCTTCCGGGTACCACTGATCCCAGCAGACGAGGGTGCCAATGCGCGCGACATCGGTATCGAAGGCTTTGAATCCGAGATCACCCGGCGTGAAGTAATACTTCTCGTAATAAAGAGGATCATCGGGGATGTGCATCTTGCGATAGAGTCCCGCGATGTTACCGTCTTTGCCGATCAGCACTGCCGTGTTGTGGTACAGCCCACGTGTTCTCTTCTCGAAAAGGGAAACGATGATGGAAGTATGGGTCTCGCGAGCGACTTTCGACATCGTCTCCGTTGTTGGACCAGGAATCGGTTCCGCCAAATCAAAGAGCGACGCATCTTCGCGCTGGCAGAAGTACTGCGTGCGAAAGAGTTCTGGCAGGCAGACGATCTGAGCGCCATTTCTCGCGGCTTCCCGTACTCGCTGCACAGCCTTGTCCAGATTGGCGTCGGGATCAGGCGAGCAGGAGAGCTGGATTAGTCCTACTTGGAACGTGTCTTCCATCACAAGAAACAAAACCACGAGCGAACGTGAAGTTCACGAAGGAAAATGCGAAGGTCACGGAGACCTTCTCCGTGACCTTCATGTTAAAGACTTCCTACCCCTCGTGTTACTCCGGCTATTCAAAAATGAGGATCGCCGCCGCGATCACCGTCGTCCAGCGGCCATGCTTGTCACCTACCGCCGACTGCGTCATGTTCGCCGTGCGCACAATCTTGTTGGAGATGCGATAGATCTCCTTCTTCTCGTCCCATGATTTGTCGGCATCGAATTCGACGTCGAGCGTGGTAGCCAGCATTTCCGCCGCGAGTTCTTCGGCGTAGTCGCCAGCTTGATCATCGGTCTCGCCGAAGCTGTGATGCTCGCTCATGTAGCCATACGTGCTGCGATCGGTCGGAATGGCAACGCCGATGCTGGAGGCGAGCAGACGATGCGGTTCGCGCGTCGAGTTTTCCGCTACGACAGCGAAGACTACTTCGCCGTGATTGAGATATTTCAGTCCTTCTTTGCGGGAGACCAACTTGCAATGTGGCGGAAAAATCGAGGAAACGCGCACCAGATTTTGTGATGCGATGCCGGCGTCGCGTAAAGCCAGCTCAAAGGAGGTCAAGCGCTCTTTGTGTTTTCCCACCCCTTTGGTGAGAAAGAGCCGCTTGGGAACCATGTCTTTGCCCAATTCAGAGATCCTCCGGAAGGCGTATGAGAAAAATTAAAACTAACAGAAATTGTGCACTGCGCGAGTAGGAAAATGTTGAGGCAGCGTAAATCGCGCTGCGATCCTGGCGCTACGAATGAGCCACTTTCTTGCCTGGCTTACGATTTACTGCAATTTCCATGAAGGCGCGAGCGGCGCGGCTGAGCGTCTTGTCTTTGCGATGGACGAGCGCCAAATCGCGACGGATCGGCGGATCGACGAAGGTACGGGCCACCAGCGTGCCGGAGCGGATTTCGTCGGAGATGTTGGATTTCGCTATGAATCCGATGCCGACATCCGCAGCTATGAAGCGCTTGAGCAGTTCGCTTGAGTCCAGTTCCATCGAGACGTGTTGCTTTAGCTCGGCCTTTTGAAAGACGTCATCAATGGCCTCGCGCGTACGTCCGAGCTTCGGTAGAACCAGCGGATACTTCGCGATATCCTCAAGCCGCACGTGCGTAAGCTGTCCTAGCGGATGTTGCGGGCTTGCGATGAGCACAAGTTCATCGTGGTGAATCGGCAGGGCTGTCAGGCGGGAGTCTTTTACCGGCATGGAGACCACACCAAAATCCACGGTCTGGTCGATCACCGATTCCACCGTCTTGGCCGTTTCCGCGCGCTGAATGCTGACCGAGACTTTCGGATACTGGCGTTTGAAGTCTGCAAACACCTCGGGGAGAATGTACAGGCAAGTAGCCTCGTTCGCGCCGACTACGATTTCTCCGCGCGGAGTGCGCTCCATTTCGGCGATTGTGGTTTTCACCGACTTCAACGATCGCAGCGCCTCGTCAGCGTAAGCCTGAAACGCTTTGCCCGGAACAGTAAGCGTGACTTTAGCTCCGGAGCGATCAAAGAGCCGCGCGCCGACTTCTTCTTCTAAGGCACGGATCTGCGACGAGATGGCAGGCTGGGTGCGGAAGCATCGTTCTGCAGCCTTGGAGAAACTGGAATGTTTGGCAACTTCCAGAAAGGAATTGAGCTGATCGAAGTCCATGGGCGTTTGGGTGGGAGAAGTTGCTTGTATCGTACCCTGAATTTGAGCGATTTGACAGAACCGTCGGATAGCCAGGCCCAGCCTTGTGTGTTGCAGCTTCTTTCTTGTTGCGATCAGTCGTGCGGCCTGCCCCAACGCTAAGTTAGGCCGCCCAGGACTGGCCACCTGCTACCGCAGACGGTTCTGTCCACATCTGCTTCGAGCCCTTCGTCTAGAATCAACTTAGTGGCTCGCATCAGCAACATGCAAAAGGCTCAAGCGCTTGGGAGGGTGCTCTGGCGCATGAGTAACCGGCACTACGCCGTACGTGGCGGAGTAGCTGCCGCGAAGACCGTTGGCAAGGCGACAGCGCGCGCTACACGGATTCTTTGGCTTGAAGTCACTGGTTTTTTTTTCGGGGTATTCGCGCTCTGGGTGATCGGAGCTACCTGGAATCAATGGCAGCGGATTCGCTCCGGCGACGCCTCTTTGCCCATGTGGCACATCGGGGTAGGAGTGGGATTTGCTGCTGTTCTCGTCTACTTTGCCGTGTCATCGTTCTGGCGTGCGCGGCGTGTTTCCGCCGTCAATCAAACTTCCAATGGCTGAGTCCACAAAGTCCATGAGCTCCGCAGAGTCCACCGTGAACGATGAGAGCGGAGCGCGCGAACTCTACAACGCCGACGATCTAGAGAATTCAGCCTGGGATTACGACACGCAGGTCGGCTACCCCGGTCAGTTTCCCTTTACCCGCGGAATCCAGCCCACCATGTACCGCGGACGCCTCTGGACCATGCGCCAGTACGCAGGCATGGGAGATGCCGAGCAGTCGAATCGCCGCTACAAATATCTACTCGCGCACGGCACGATGGGTCTGTCTGTCGCGTTCGATCTGCCTACACAAATTGGCTATGACTCCGATCATCAGATGTCGTTAGGTGAGGTCGGGAAGGTGGGCGTTGCGATTGACTCGATCGAAGACATGCAGCGGCTCTTCGACGGGATCAATCTTGAGAAGATTTCGACGTCGATGACGATCAACGCGACCGCGATCATCCTTCTAGCGCTCTATGTCGCGGTAGCAAAGCGGAGTGGAGCGGATCTCCGCAAGCTGTCAGGCACAGTACAAAACGACGTGCTGAAGGAGTACATCGCTCGTGGCACATACATTTATCCACCGCAGCACGCGATGCGCATCATCACCGACGTTTTCGCTTACTGTAACGAGAACCTTCCTGAGTGGAATCCAATTTCGATTTCTGGCTATCACATGCGTGAGGCAGGGTGTACGGCGATACAAGAAGTCGCGTTCACTCTCGGCAATGGCATTGCCTACGTTCAAGCCGCATTGAACGCTGGCCTGGATATCGACAACTTTGCTCCGCGTCTCTCATTCTTTTTCAACGCGCATAACAACTTCCTCGAGGAGGTTGCGAAATTCCGCGCGGCGCGACGTATGTGGGCCCGCATCATGCGCGAGCGGTTTCGCGCGCGCAATCCCCGTTCGTGGATGCTGCGTTTCCACACACAAACTGCTGGCTCGACGCTCACAGCGCAGCAGCCGGAAGTGAATATCGTTCGCACTGCGATCCAGGCGCTCTCAGCCGTGCTCGGAGGAACGCAGTCATTGCATACCAACGGCTACGACGAAGCGCTCGCCATTCCAACCGAAGAAGCTGCTCGCATCGCCTTACGCACGCAGCAGATCATCGCCTATGAATCAGGGGCTGCTCAGACCATCGATCCTTTCGCCGGCAGCTATGCGATTGAAACCCTCACCGATGACATCGAGCAAAAGGCCAACGCTTACCTGGAAAAAATCGAGGTGCTTGGCGGCATGATCAAAGCGATCGAGCAAGGTTTCGTGCAGCAGCAGATCCAGAACGCCGCGTACCAAACGCAGCAGAAGATCGACGATGGCGAAGCTACCGTTGTAGGCGTGAATCGCTTCACCATTGAGGAAGAGAAGAAAATTCCCATTCAGCGAGTCGACGAGGCTCTTGAACGGAAGCAGGTCGAGCGAGTGCGTGCATTTCGAGCCAAGCGGGATCAGTCGCTCTGGAGAGCAGCCCTGTCGCGGGTAAGGGACGCGGCAGCGAGCGGCGACAATGTGGTTCCTGTAGTAATCGAAGCTGTCGAAAACAGCTGCACTCTGGGCGAAGTCTCAGATCAACTGCGCTCCGTTTTTGGTGAGCACCACGAAACCGTGATCATCTAAGTCAAGCATTCACGCGGGACAACCCCCGCGCGCTACCGCTCCTCGAATCTCAGCAAAAATAAAATGTGTTCAGTGTTGTGCGTGCAGATCACAGACTTCGCGGCATTCGCGGCAGTAATATACGCCATCAGCACAGAGACGAACATCATGCTCGCCCTGGCAGAACATGCAGTATTTTTCGCAGGCGCAGCGGGATTCGTCGCAATCGCACTGAGAGCAGGTGAAGCGGGTGGCCATAGAGTCACTCTACCCGCAGACACCGCACAAGCAAAGGTGACGAAGGTCAGGTGCACGCAAGAGAGGAAATGGAGGAGTAAACTATTGTTGATGTAAACAACAAGGGCTGCTGGATTACTTGGAACCTTTCTCGATCTTGCGGATTTCTTTCAGCAGCGCGGCCTCCACCTTTGCGGACTGGCGTTCCCCTCGCGCAACACGGCTCACGTAGGACGGGTCAATTCCTAGCTGTCGGGCGACCCTGCTGTAGATGCCTCGGTATAGGCTTAGTCGATTGAGTCGGGGATTTTTGCTATTATCCATGTCATGATTCGTGACCCGCTGTCCTGGTCAGCGTGGCGCGACGCGAGACACACAGAACCGTAACAGGGGGAGCACAGCTTTTTGTGGAGTGTAACTCCAGTGTTATTGAGCATAGCCTCCGTGCCTCACCCTGTCAAGGAATGAGTTATGCGCGCTGGCGCTAAATTAGCTCGACCAGAATGGGCGGTTCAGATCGAACGACTGCGTGAGCGGCTGCACCTGAATCAGGCCGGTCTTGCTCGTCTGCTGAATGTGTCTCCTATGGCTGTCTCCCGTTGGGAACGCGCCGTCAACGAGCCGGAAGCCGCTTATTACATTCATATGGGCACTCTTTCCGGTGACCCGGATTGCTGGTACTTCTGGCAACGTGCCGGACTTCCGGCCAGTGATCTCAAGCGAGCTCTGCGAAAGTCGAAACCAGCTAAAGCTCCGCAAAGCGTGGTCACTGATCCGGAACACTATGCCGTTCCCATGGTCGGCCTCAGCGCAGGCACTAGCTTGCCCGGAGACAACGACCCCAACATCGAGCAGAGTCCCGCCGTTGCCAAAGTAATGGCGCCTCCCGAGTGGACCGAGAATGCGCAGAACCTTCGCTGCCTGCGAGTCAAAGGCGAGGGCATGGCGCCGACGATTTCCGACGGTTCCATCGTGGCCGTGGATATCTCACAATTCCAGCCTGCAAAGCTGACCAACGCCGTCGTCCTCGGTTGGCACAAAGACTATGGACTTATGGTGCGCCGTCTGAAGAAGGGAGGCGCTTCCGACGTGCTGGTCTCCGACGCTGATGCAACAGGAGCGAATGCGCTCACGCTCGATCACAATTGGCGCATCCTGGGGCGCGTGGCCTGGTGGTTGTCGCGTCCGCGATAACTCTGCGGGATGATGACTAATGCCTCGGAGTGGTATCTGTCACACGGCACTTCGGTGCTTGGTGAAAACACCTTAGCCGCTTGCCGTCCACCCTCAGTTTGAGTACATTCGACATGAAAGCCAGCCTGCAAAGCAGGTACTGGCGGTAACCGTTTATTGAACCAACATTCAATGAACAGGGGGCTCGACTCGAAAAATCGGTTCGGTGTGCGAGGTTCCGCCAGTACGGAAATGCCTAAAGAACCGCGGAGAGTTCCCACCGTCGTAGGACGGGTTCATGAACGGCCCGCCTTGGTACGGCCCAGTGGGTTGGCTTTTTTCTTGAGGCTTCTGATTTAAGCTAGAAGCTTAGGAGCTCAGCAGCTCAGAAGCTGCCTTTTCGTGTGTATCCCCGCCTCTTCCAGATTGGACATTTTTTTCTTCCGACCTACGGCGTCTTAGTCGCTGCCGGACTCATCATTGGACTGCTCGTCACCGTCCACCTTGCCCAGCGGCAAGGCATTGACGTGGACACAATGTGGAACATGGGCCTGGTTGCGATCCTCGCCGGCATTGTCGGATCGAAGCTGCTGTATCTGTTCACCACGTGGCAAGAGCATCCGGATCAGCCGCTGCGTCTGTTCAGCCTCGACACGTTGCAATCTGGCGGAGTCTTCTCCGGAGGATTGCTGCTCTCGATTGCGGTCTGTTACTGGTATGCGGTTCGCCATCGGCTGCCGAAGCTGAAGACTGCGGACTCATTCGCGCCAGGAATCGCAGTCGGCCACGCCATTGGACGTCTCGGATGTTTCGCAGCAGGATGCTGTTTTGGGAAACCAACAACGCTGCCGTGGGGCGTTACATTCACAAACCCGCTGGCGCAATGGGCAGGAACGCCGCTCGGCATCCGTCTGCATCCCACTCAGATTTACGAATTCATGGCAGAGTTCCTGATCTTCCTCCTCCTTCTATGGATTTTCCGTCATCGGCACTTCGAAGGCGAGATCTCGGCGGCGTATCTCTTCCTCTATGGCATCGTTCGTTACTTCCTCGAATTCCTGCGCGCCGATCCTGATCGCGGCTCGATGTTCGGCGGCATTATGAGCGCCACACAGTTCATCGCTCTGCTGTTGGTCATCGGCGGCGGAGTGATGTGGATGCTCTGCCCTCGTCCACAACCGACCGGCAACACGCAGCTCGCAACCACCGCCTGAGCGCCGCTGTTGCGTTAAGGATCTCCCGAGCTATTTCAGACCTGATTCCTTTCGGCCTGGCTCCTCTAGAAGAGCCCTTCGCGTGTGCGCCAGGGAGAGCCGGTCACGTGCGCTGGCGAAGGTATGATTGTAGCGTTCTCGTCACGCATGCGCTTCAACATCATCACCATCTTTCCTGAATTCTTTCGTGGGCCGCTCGATTTCGGAGTGCTGCGGCGCGCGCGTGAGCAGGAGTTGGTAAATGTCACGATTCATGACCTGCGTGCGTTTACCCACGATCGTCATCAAACGGTTGATGATCGCCCTTTTGGCGGCGGGGAAGGCATGGTGATGAAGGCTCAACCGATCTTTGAATGCGTCGAGTCGCTGGGTATAGCATCGCGCGAACAGCGACTAAGCGTTGGAGCGCACGAGACGGTAGTTCTGTTATCGGCACAGGGACGGCTTTTTCATCAACAAGAGGCGGAGGCATTGTCAAAGCTGGATCGCGTGGTCCTGATTTGCGGACGCTACGAAGGCGTGGATGAACGCGTAAACGAACATCTCGTGGACCGTGAGTTGTCGGTGGGCGACTTCGTACTCAGCGGCGGTGAGCTTGGTGCTGCACTGATTATCGACGTAGTCGCGCGCCTGATACCAGGCGTGCTGGGAAACGAAGCATCAGCACAACAGGAGAGCTTCAGCTCGCGAGTGAAGGTTGCCGAAACTAATAGCCCGGATTCAACCTGCGCTTCGGGTGGGCTGCTGGACTATCCGCACTACACGCGCCCCGCAGATTTTCGCGGCTGGGCGGTTCCTGAGGTTCTCTCGTCGGGCAATCACGACGAGATTCGCCGCTGGCGTCGACGTAAGGCGTTGGAGAAGACTGCGCGCAATCGTCCTGATTTACTGGAATCGGAAACTCTGAGCCGTGAGGATCGCGAACTCATGGATGAAGTAAGCGGCCTCTACTCAAAGGGGGGCAAAAGCTGACAGCCTTTGTCACAATCGAGTACAATTTGGCTTTGCCCTTTGCGGCGTAGTCGCGCCTGAGGGCTCTGTTGCGGCGCTTTCCAGAACTACCTACCGGCGCAGCAAATCATAGAAATTTCAAGCGTGTGCCCGGCAGAGTCGGTGCGACGTGCGCGAAAGGAATTCATTATGTCGATTTCACCGATTATGGCGAAGCTTGCCACGAAGCTGCAGCGCAAGGACCTTCCCAACTTCAACCCGGGCGATACCGTCCGCGTGCAGGTGAAGATTAAGGAAGGCGATAAAGAGCGTCTTCAGGCCTTCGAAGGTGTCGTGATTGCCCACAAGGGTGGACCGCAAGCCAGCATCACCGTCCGAAAAATCAGCTTCGGACAAGGCGTCGAGCGCATCTTCCCGCTGAATTCCAAAGTCATCGACAAGATTGAGCACGTCCGTTCTGGACGAGTTCGACGCGCAAAGCTGTTCTATCTCCGCCAGCTCAAGGGCAAGGCCGCCAGACTGCGCGAAGTAGAAGGATAATTGGCTGCTTTCGTTGCGCGCGGGCGTTGCCCGTCTTGGATTTTGCTTGCAAATCCGCAACGTTGGTGGTTTCTTCCCCTATCCGCTCCGGAATCGTTCCGCTATGTTGCACTCGGGGACACCTCCAAAAAATCGCCTTTGAAGGACTTCTTAGTGCCTGGAGGCACTTGGCATGTCTCCGTTTCCTCATCCCATTGCTGAGCCTGAAAGCTCAAAGTAGCTCCGGGCACTCATTTCTGGTTTCAAAATAATCACAAGCGCCGAGATTTTGTGCATAACTGCAATATTCGCAATAAGGTGGAAGCCCAATGCCCAACCTGTCGCAGATTTTTGCACTCCCAACATTAGAAGGGTTAAGAAGTCCAGACGTATTGCGTTTAAAACAAACAGGTTAGGTATTCAGCGGTCGCTTTGTTCATGGATTCTGAATTGCGCTTCTGAGACACCGGATGAGTCTGCGGGGAGGTGTACCGCGACAACTCTGTTGTACGAAGGAGCGTGATGTAGATGAAACAATCCTCGGCCAAAGCGTGGCTTATGGGGGTCGCGGTGGTGCTTTGTCTGGCCTCAGCGAGCTACGCAGATACGATCACAGGCAGTGTGGTGATGGCATGCTTTGCATCAGTGCAGACGCCGGCCAACACGACAACCTGTGGGACCACTGCGACTGACGCTAATTTGACCTTTACGGCTGGCAGTTTTACCGGTCAGACCGATAACACTGGCTATATGGCCATTAATGGCAGCAACGGATCCTTCGGGTCTCTGACCTTGGGTACCGGAGCTGCCAACTATGCGGGCGACTCGTTCTGGATGAGCGTCGCCATTACTGAGCCCGCAAGTGGGTCAAATACCGTCACATCGTTCAAAGTAATGGGGGATGTAACCATCAACGCTGGTGGTGGAGTTACCATTCTCTTCAACAATCCAACAAGCATCACCCTGAGTAACGGGCAACAGCTCGCGCTCAATGTGGGAGAGGCTGACGTATATTCCGGCACAACTGCTCCAGGGGTCCCGATTCACGGGTACGCACAGCTAAGTGGTACTGCTGTGTCTGCTCCTGAGCCCTCTGCTGCCTTGTTACTGGGAACTGGTTTACTTTCGCTTGCAGGAATGCGGCGTCGCTTGTTCAGGACCCTTTAGCGTCGCGGGCTTGAACTCGTAAGAGATCAACCTTGTAGGCTTTTTGGCTGGCCATTTTTTTGGTCAGCCTTTCATTTTTGCGTCATCAATGTGGGAGCGCACTGAGAGAGTTGTCAATCTCACTCAGTATCCATCGTCAGGAAAGATGTCCATTGCGAGTCCTGCAGAGCCCGCGTTGCTCTCGGATGTTCGTCTAAAGATCAGAGTCCGGCTTCTTGTAAGCAATTTTCGAAGACTAACTTCTTGTCTGCGGCGCTCCATGTACACTCCGTTTCAAAGTATGGGTGAGCACACCTGAGTAAAGCGTTCGATGTGGCATTGGTTGGCGCCGGCATCGTTGGTCTTTCAGCAGCGAAAGAGCTTACGAGCCGGTATCCGAGCCTCCGCGTGCTGGTACTCGAGAAGGAGGTAACCCTTGCCTCCCATCAAACCGCGCACAACAGCGGCGTCATTCATTCCGGTGTTTACTATCGCCCCGGTTCGCTCAAAGCCCGGTTCTGCGTGCAAGGCGCGGCGGAGATGGTCCGCTTTTGCGAGATGCACGGAGTTCCTCATGAGATCTGCGGGAAGGTGATTGTCGCCACCGAGGAATCGCAAAGGCCCACGCTTAATGAGCTCCATCGCCGTGCTCTGGCCAACGGCGTACCTGGAGTGCGGATGCTGACGGCGGAAGAGATTCGCAACTACGAGCCACACGCCGTCGGGGTAGCCGCCTTGCTGGTCCCCGGGACGGGAATCACGAACTACCGCCTTGTAGCGGAGAAGTATGCCGAACTAGCTGAAGCATCTGGAGTTCAGATTCAGACTTCTTCTGCAGTTCATACCATTCACAGCGCTGATTCTGAGTTCACCATCGAGACGTCCTCGGGATCGTATGTGGCCCGATTTCTCATCAATTGCGCAGGTTTACATAGCGATCGGATTGCCAGGCTTGCGGGAGCGAAGCTGCCCTTGCGAATCATCCCATTCCGGGGTGAGTACTATGAGATCCGCCCGGAGCGGCGTCAGCTTGTGCGTACTCTGATTTATCCCGTCCCCGATCCGAGATTTCCCTTTTTGGGAGTTCACTTGACGAAGAAGGTAAGTGGCGGAGTGGAAGCAGGTCCCAATGCCGTTCTGGCGCTAAAGCGAGAGGGATACACAAAAACAGCATTTAATCCGGCTGATGCTTTAGACGAACTGGCGTTCCCTGGATTCTGGCGAATGGCAAAGAAGTATTGGAGGACTGGATTTGCAGAAATGTACAGGTCATTCAATAAGGCGGCCTTCGTTACCGCTCTGCAGAAGCTGCTTCCGGAAATTCGGGAAGAGGATTTGATCAACGGCAGCGCAGGCGTTCGCGCTCAGGCCGTGGACAATAATGGAGCGTTGGTGGACGACTTCCAATTCGTCACGAAAGCTCGGGCTCTGCATGTGTGCAATGTTCCTTCGCCTGCGGCCACAGCCTCGCTTCCGATCGGGAGACACATAGTAGAAGTCGCGGCGCGTGACTTTGGCTGGAGCTAGAATGGCCGTCCTGCATCCGCGCCCCAGGAGAACGCCCCTCCAGCCCGCGCCGCATTTAAGATAAGTTTCATTCCCATCATTACGGCGGGCGGGAGAAGATGTCCACGCAAAATCCGATCATCACATTGCAGAGCTCTGAAGAACGCGACCGCGATCTCGGTTTCGGTTCCGTCGTCTCGCAGGCACGTAATCTGCGGTTGCTGAACCGCGACGGCAGCTTCAACGTCCGCCGCAAGCAGAACATTACGGATGCCTACGCGTCCTATTATTCGCTGCTTGTAATGTCATGGCCCAGGTTTATCGCGCTGGTGGTGGGGTTATATGTCGCGATTAACTGCATCTTCGCATTTGCATACGTTCTATGCGGTAATGGGGCTTTGCAGACGACCGCTGGACAGGCGATCTCCTCTTCGTTTCAGAAGGCATTCTTTTTCAGCATCGAGACGTTTTCTACCATTGGGTACGGCAACATCGTTCCTGTCACGTTGGCGTCGAATGTAATTGTCTGCATTGAAGCAGTGAGTGCGTTGCTGAGCTTTGCGTTAGCGACCGGCTTGATCTTTGCTCGGTTCTCTCGCCCCACAGCGAAGGTTCTGTTCAGTGATCCCGCAATCATCGCCCCCTATAACGGAATCACGGCTTTCGAGTTTCGCATCATCAATGCCCGCAACAATCAACTTATCGAAGTTGGTGCGCGCGTGCTGATGTCGAAGTTCGAGAACGTAGAGGGCAATCGCATTCGCAGGTACTATCCGTTGTCTCTCGAGCGGGAAAAGGTAGTATTCTTCCCACTGAGCTGGACCATCGTCCATCCCATAGACGAAAAGAGTCCGATGCGCGGCTGTACCCGCGAAGACTTGATTGCCGGCGATGCTGAGTTCCTCATCCTGCTCACTGGAATCGACGAGACGTTTTCACAAACTGTCCACGCTCGTTCCTCCTATCGTGCGGAGGAATTAGTGTGGGGAGCGAAGTTTGGAAACATGTACGTCCAGAACGAACACGGACAGATCACGGGCGTCGACATGGAACGCTTCCACGCAATCGAACTCGTGGGGCAGGCAAAGATCGCGGGATAGCCTGCCTGCCGCCCCTTGATTTCCAGCTAAACGAAAGAAACCGTCTCCGAGGTCCGCGTCGGGTTTTCACTTTAGGTGGAAGCTGCTGGCAGCAGGCCAGTAGCTGCATTTCCGCTATAATCAAGTTTTCCGGCAATCCTTTCTGGAGTTTATCCACAGTCGATGATTAAGTTTCTGCAAACGCCTACTAAGGCGAAGAAGATCGTTCTGGGCGCTCTGCTTACTATTGTGGCGGTGATGATGGTCATCACGCTCATTCCCGGAATCTTCGAAGGCCTCACCAACACAGCAGGGAAGGGCGTTTATGCGCGTGTCGCGGGACGCGACGTCACCTCCGCCGAGGTTGAGCGCGCAGCCCAGCAAATGGCACGCCAACAGCGCATTCCCGCAGAGTACGCATCATTCATGCGCCCGCAGGCCGCCAATCAGCTGATTACGAAATATGCTCTCATCGCTGAAGCGCGCCGCATCGGTCTTCATGCTTCGGACGATGAAGTCCGCAATTTTCTCCAGCAAGGTCAGTTCGGACAAGTCCTGTTCCCCAATGGGAATTTCGTCGGCGAGCAGAACTACGAGAACTTCGTCAGCGAGCAGTTCCATCTGAGCGTTGCCGATTTCGAAAACCTGGTAAAAGAGCAACTCCTCATCCAGAAGCTGATTGGAATGGTGCAAGGCCCGGTTACCGTTCCCGAATCGCAAGTTAAGGACGAGTACATGAAGCAGAACCGCAAGGTGAAATTTGCCTATGCGCTGCTGACTCAGGACCAGGTTGCGAAACAAGTAAAAGTCACCGATACCGAGCTGAAGGCTTATTTCGACAAGCACAAACAGGAATACGTAAACTCCATTCCGGAAAAGCGTAAAGCTCGTTACATCGCGATTAATGCATCAACCATTCCAGGTGTCACCGTCACGGATGATGACATCAAGCAGTACTACGACCAGCACACGGATCAATACAAAGTTCCAGAGCGTGTGCATGTCCGCCACATCCTGGTGAAGACGCCGCCTGCGGGAGCAGACGGTAAAGTTGATCCCAAAGCTGTCGAGGCAGCTCGTGTGAAAGCCGAAGGCCTGCTGAATCAGATCAAGAATGGCGCCAACTTCGAAGAGCTCGCGAAGAAGAACTCTGACGATCCCGGCAGCGCACAAAAGGGTGGGGAACTGCCTCCCTTCCAGAAAGGGGCAATGGTGCCTGAATTCGAGCAGGCAGCATTCTCGCTCCAGAGTAAAGGGCAGCTTAGCGGACTAGTGAAGAGCACCTACGGTTTTCACATCATTCAATTACTCGACAAGCAGCCGGCCCACACCAAGTCACTGGAAGAAGTAAAAGCCGACATCCTTCCCATTCTGAAACAACAGAAAGAATCAAAAGCTGCCGACGAGCTGGCGCGAACGCTGGAATCGCAGGCAAAGACTGAGGGACTGGATAAGGCGGCGGCAGCGCACAACTTGAAGGTGCAAACCTCCGACTGGTTCAGCAACACCGATTCGTTGCCAGGAATCGGACAGGCTCCCGACTTCATGCAAGTGGCTTTCTCAAA
>CAYZHX010000035.1:11497-16106 GCA_964476905.1 uncultured Terriglobales bacterium | reverse complement strand
GGCCCGATTATGGCCGAGAATAATGGCGCTGTGCTGCAAGTGCTTGATCAGCAGGAGCCGTCGGCGGAGGAGTTCGCGAAGAACAAAGACGCGGCACGCGAGCGTACGCTGGAGCAGAAGAAAGGTGAGGCTTTCCAGCTCTTTGCGACTAACCTCGTCGAGAGCATGACCAAAGACGGTCGCATCAAGTTCAACAAGGAAGAGCAAGAGGCGAACCAGCCTGGCGCACGCCTCCCGGCGGGCAGCTAGCAAGATCTCAATTCGTACAATCGCTGCCCGGCCATGCTGGGCAGCTTTTTATTTTATTTTCTTCATCACACGTTGTTTGCGAGAGCCGAATGCCTTTTGAACGAGCCTGCGGGACGCTGTTGCACATCACCTCTCTCCCCTCCCGCGGAGAGATCGGCGATCTGGGTCCAGAGGCATATCGCTTCGCTGACTTCCTCGCGTCCTCGCGCCAGCGTCTCTGGCAGGTGCTGCCCATCAGCCCAGCAGGAGTCGGGAACTCACCGTACTCCGCGACTTCAGCATTCGCCGGATATCCGCTGCTGATCAGTATCGAACGCCTGGCTGAGCGCGGATGGCTCGAGAAACAAGACGTAGACCAGCTCGGTAAAGCGTCTTGCCACGTTGACTTCGCAAAAGCGTGGCAGACCAAGCTTCCGCTTCTAAACAAAGCTGCGGAACAATTCCTCAAACGGGCCTCTGGAAAGGCGCGCCAGCGTTTCGACGAGTTCTGCTGGCTAAACGGATGGTGGCTCGAAGACTACGTGCTATTCGAAACTCTTCGTAATCATCACGATCAAACGAGCTGGCTCGATTGGCCCGCAGAATTCCGGCGGCGCGACCACGCCGCCATCGAGCGAATCAAGAAGGAACTCGAACAGGAAGTAATGATCGATCGCGCCATTCAGTTTTTCTTTTTCGAGCAGTGGCGCTCGCTACATCAGTACTGCACATCGCTCGGCATCAAGCTGATCGGCGACGTCGCGATCTTTGTCAGCCTCGACAGCGCCGATGTCTGGAGCCATCCCGATATTTTCCAACTAGACGAAGACCGCAAGCCCATCAACGTCTCCGGCGTTCCTCCCGATTTCTTCAGCGAGACCGGACAGCGCTGGGGCAATCCTCTTTATCGCTGGGACGTGCTCCGTCAGCGTGGCTACGACTGGTGGGTGCAGCGCATGAAGTGGGCTCTGCAGACCTGCGACATCGTCCGCCTCGATCACTTCCGCGGCTTCGAAGCATATTGGGAGATACCTGCGCACGAAGAAACTGCCGTGCGCGGCCGTTGGATGAAAGGCCCAGAGCACGAGCTATTTCATGCTCTTCGCGATGCGCTTGGCAGCTTGCCCTTCATCGCCGAAGACCTCGGCACGATCACTCCGGAGGTCGACAACCTGCGCCGCACTTTCGAGATGCCGGGTATGCGCATCCTCCAGTTCGGATTTGGGAATCCAGGAGCGCACATCTACCTCCCGCACCGCTACGAGACCAACACGGTGGTGTACACCGGCACGCACGACAACGACACAACAGTAGGCTGGTGGAAATCTGGCGCGACCGCGGAAGAGAAGTGCGCGATTGAGAGCTATCTCCATCCCAACAGCGATGGCATCCATTGGGCGTTCAATCGCGCGGCGGTCACGTCAGTCGCTGACCTGTGCGTTATCCCCATGCAGGATTGGCTAGGTCTTGATGCCGACTGCCGCATGAACGTTCCGTCCCATCCCGAAGACAACTGGACCTGGCGCTTGGAAAGGAATGCTGCCGCACCGGAGCTGGCAGCCAAAATCGCCGAATTGATCGAAGTCGCCGACCGCGACCCGGCACGTTCACACGCCGGACAAACCAACGGACGCTCACAGGAAGAGTTCGCGGCGTAGCCATCCACGACGCTGCATCCATTCATCCATCCACTTAAATGGCCGCCAATCCCATCAACAACGAAGCCCAATTTGCACAAGCAGCGGTGCAACATTGGGAGAGGCTCGGGCAGGAACTCAAAGCGGATGTCGAACAATTTAATAGAGATGGAGGCTCCGCGTCGTTCTCCCAGCCATCCACCAACGAATACCGGGTGAGTAATTCAGACTCTGGGCTGGCAGTGGTCATCGTCGCCGATCCCGACGACCACATCGTCCGCTACGACTTCGTCCGGACCAACAACCATAGTGCAGGAGCGCCGGAGGGCGGCATGCTTTCTATGCGGATGGGCAAAGCCGGAGTCGAGTTCTATTCTTCCGACCAGCCAGTCAATCCCAAGGAGGCTCGCGGACTGCTTCTCGACCCAGTGCTGAACCCGCCTGCAGCGTGAGCCCTTCTGCGATGGTACTTGAGGCAAAGTTACCCCGTGCTTGTCAGTAATATTAGAATTACGACATAATCTTAAATTGGCTGTCTGCGCCTCCATTCTGTAGGCGACTCTTCGCAGCCTGCGCAGGAAAGGACAACTAAGTTCAGTGTTAATGATTCGTTTGGCGCGCATGGGTGCGCGCAAGCAGCCGTATTACCGCGTAGTAGTGATCGACAAAGAACGCGCGCGCAATGGACGCGCCCTGGAAGTCGTCGGCCTTTATAATCCGCGCACCAATCCAGCAACCGTGGATCTGAAGCGTGAGCGCATCGATCATTGGGTTTCCAAAGGAGCGCAAGTCTCCGACCGAGTTGGCAAGCTCTTATCGAAAGCAGCGCCGGCAAGTACTGCGGCCTGAAGTCGTACGCAGTCAAGTTGGTTTGTGAAGTAAGCCAGTCCCCCGACCCCTAATCACGCTGCGGCTTGCTGGAGTCATCCAACAAGTCCGGGGGTGTTGTGCTCCAAAGAGAATGCTGGCCGGGCACGCTTGCCGGCCGCACCGGGAGTCGCATATGCCGACTGAGCAGGGCGGAGAAGTGCGGGAACTTGTGCTGGAGATCGCCAAGGCCTTGGTCGATGAGCCCGATCTTGTAACTGTTGAATCCATTGCGGGTCCGGAGAGCACCGTGCTCGAACTGCGCGTAGCGCAGCGGGACCTGGGCAAAGTGATCGGCAAGCAAGGACGCACGGCGCGCTCTTTGCGCACGATCATTGGCGCCGCCAGCATGAAGCTGCACAAGCGGCACACGCTGGAGATCATTGAAGACGGCCTCCCGGGCAGCGCTACCGCCACCGGAGCGTAGCCGCACTTCGGCGCAGCCATTCTTTTGACGCAGCCGAATCGATTCACTACCATCGCCCGCATCGTACGTCCGCAAGGACGCCGCGGCGAAGTTCTCGCCGACCTCCTCACCGACTTCCCAGAAAAATTCTCCGAACGCCGGCAGCTCTGGCTTAGTTCCGAGGGCAAGCCCGAGCCGCGCCAGTACTCGCTCGAAAATCACTGGCTGCATAAAGGCCGCGTAGTACTCAAATTCGCCGACATCGACTCCATCAGCTCCGCCGAAGCTCTCAGCGGAATGATTGTCCAGATTCCGACCGAATCGCGCTCGCAACTGGACCTCGGAGCAGCCTACGTCTCCGACCTGATCGGCAGCACGCTCTTCGACACTTCCCAAAACCGGAATATCGGCACGATTCGCGACGTCCAGCAAGGCGCAGGCGCGGCTCCGCTGTTGATAGTCGAGAGCGCAGGCACACAGCTCGAAATCCCCTTCGCGGAAGAATTCATCGTCCGCTTCAATCAATCGAAGAAGCTCCTCGAAATGAACCTTCCCAAAGGCCTGCTCGAAGTAAACGCTCCGTTGACCGAAGATGAAAAAGCACAACAGAAATCCGAGCGCAGCGAAGAGGAATGATGACCAAGGGATGGTGGGCGGGTAGGAAGAACGGGATGGTGGGTGGGTAGGAAGAAGAGTCGTGGTGGGCGGTGTAGGACTCGAACCTACGACCTCCTGCGTGTGAAGCAGGCGCTCTAACCAACTGAGCTAACCGCCCAAAACCTGCAGTAATCCCATCGTAACACGCGCTTTCCCGCCTGCCTTCCATCTCCTCTGTGACCTCTGTGTCCTCCGTGTTGAAAAGTTGTTGCTGTCAGCTGATTGCCGAATGCCGACAGCCGGTTTCCCTGCTCCTGCCTTTTCCGCTTAGCAGCTTGCGTTGCTAGAATGCTTCTATGACGCAGGAAGCAACCGAGTTGCTACAGCGAGCGCTTGCTTTGTCCGAGGAAGAGCGCGCGGAACTAGCGAGTACTCTCATCGACAGTCTGGACACGCTCCTCGATCCCAGCGCCGAGGCCGCGTGGCAGGAAGAAATAGCCCAACGCTCCGACGAGCTGCAGTCTGGAAAGATAAGCTTGGTGTCTTGGCAAACTGTGCGCAAAAAAGGGCGCGCAATCCTCAATGGCAAAAAGAGCCATTGAATTTCATCCAGAGGCAGCTTCGGAATATTACGCGGCGCTTGCATGGTACCGCGATCGCAGCATTAAGGCAGCTCGTCAGTTTGAGTCTGAGTTCGTTCACGCCATCGAGCAGATTCAGAACGCTCCAGAACGCTGGCCCAGATACAGCAGTAACTTCCGCCGATTCCTACTCCACCAGTTTCCCTTCCAGATTGTTTACCAGTTTGGGTAAGAAATCCTGGTTTTGGCCGTAGCTCACACACGCCGCCGACCGGGATATTGGAAGCAGCGAA
>CAYZHX010000035.1:905-11397 GCA_964476905.1 uncultured Terriglobales bacterium | reverse complement strand
CTACGCTGCCTGTGGACGAATCGCCGACCGCACTTTGTTCCGCGTGTTCTCGTCCATGGACATGTTGTGAGCCTGGCGAGCATGCTGTTCCGCTTGTTGCAGGATCTCGCCTTCGCTGCTTCCGCTCGTCTGCCAAGTGCAATCCTTAGCGCCAACGTCGGCACAACGGAAGTTGAGTTTCTGGTTTCCCTGACCTGGGTTGCGCTCCGACGACGGACCTTTCGAAACATCTTGTGCCATGTCTGGAATCCTCCGGCATTCATTCTCTCTCCAATTCCAGACCGCCACCCGGAAATCGAGAGCTGCCGCTACTTGCTGTTGGCGTAAGCTTCGCAGCTCCGTGGCTTCTGTTTTAGCTAGCAGCTGATAGCTAGCAGCTTGTCTTTTGCTTTTGCTTTGGCCGAATGCTGAAGGCCGAGTGCTGACTGCCGGTTTTTCCCTGCTCGGCAGCTAAGCAGCTTCTTCTTTAGCTGGTAGCGTCTTCTCTCACGCTGCCGCGCGCTTTTCCCTGGAGGGCGCTTGCGCAAAGATTCTTGCAATCTTGTTTTTAACTTCCGGCTCACTTGCGGCTTTTCTGCCAATCGCCTGCCCCGGCTCCTCGTAAAACGGATTTTTTAGCGCGACAGGCCCATCGATGCAGACAAACTTATGCGTGGCGATGCAGTGATCATGGAAGACATGCGGAAGCGTAGTCCGGCTGTACTGGCAAAGACCGAGCGCGCGGTTGTTTGCGTAGAACTGGTTCAGACGTGACTCATACTCGGCAAGCTCCTCGGTCCCCGGAGCCCGATCCAGAACCCATCCCATGTCCCCGGCGGCGCACAGACCTTTGAAGCCGGCGTCCAAGGCGTCTTTCACCGCCTGATGCAGCAGGGTAATCATCTTGTTTGCGCTAAACCTACCGCCCTTGAGATGAGCATCGTCTTTTGTGATCAGAATCAGCGCCCCACGCTTCTCCTCGCGTTTTACGCCGATCCCACCCGCCTGCAATGCCGCTCGCATTTCCTTCGGCGTGTGCTCACCGCAGACGTACAAGCATCGCTCCCCGCGCCCAAGTCCCTGCCGGATGTACTCAACCGCGGCTTTTAATTGTTCTTCGGGTGAGTTATACAACGTGCAGATGTGATCGCCTTGCTGATAAACGAGTTTGCGCGAATTCACTGAAACAGAGTACCTCCTTGTTGCAAGGATTCTCCGCGAGGCAGCATGGTTGCCCAGCGGCTTAGCAGCTTCTTTTGCCGTTGCCGGTAGATAGAAGCTGGTACATTGCATCCTGCTGATTTGCGAATTTGCTCATGGTTAAACGGCTTCTTCTTGCTGCATTCCTTCTGACATTCGCCGCATCCCCAGCTCTTGCCCAGAACCCAGAGCAACTCCTGAAGGACAAATTTCTCGGCAAGATGCTCGTCATCCGCAACTTCTATCTCGACAACCAACTCCGCTATGACGCGTCAGGGCTCGTCAAAGGACATCCCGAAATGGGCGCGTGGACCATCGCTCAGTTCAAGGTCGATAAGGTGCGGCTTCACAATGACGGTTTTGAGCTTCAAGGTGAGCGAATCGCCATCGGCTGGGATACTAAAAAGCAAAGCGTCGCCTTCTTCAATTTGAAGCCGCTCTCGATCAAAGTGGAGGACCTTCCTTCCGCGGCATTAACCTCGAGCAAAATCGATCAACTGGCACAGCAGATCTTTGTGGTTCTCCGCAATGAACCGCAAACCGTTCCCGATTACTGGCGTGAGTTGGTCACCGGCAACGTCGTCGCGAAAATCGACTCCAAGGGTCACAAGACTTTCCGATTGAGAGACGGGCCGGATTCGTGTGCACCAGCAACAAAGGAGATTGCAGTGGTGACGGGTCACTCCGCCCAGGGCGATCCCATCTATCAATGCATCGGCAGAGTTTCCGAACCGAAACTGCTCAGCCACAACGAGCCGGAGTTCTCGCCTTTGGCTCGCCAATTCCACTACGAGGGAATGACCGTCTTGAACATGACGGTGAACGAATCAGGATTGCCCGAAGATATCCAGGTACTTCGCCCAGCCGGATTCGGACTGGACGATAACGCCGTACAAACAGTTAGAGCCTGGAAATTCGATCCAGCAAAGCTGGATGGCAAAGCGGTGAAAGTCGTCGTCGAGGTAGAGGTGAATTATCGGTTCGGGCCGTGATTATCTGGCACAAGAGTTATGTTTCGTCTGTTACTCATCTGTTGTCACAGATTGGTTCGAGGTTACATTCTGTCGTGCACGCGTTTTCGGCTCGGCATTCGGGGTTGGTAATTTGGTGTAGCTTTAGGAACGCCATGCAGCGCGCACAGCGCATAGCTATTGTTCTCGTCTGTCTTATTTCGCTTGGAGCTGGCCAGCCAAGGGTAGTAATCGACGCGGACCAACTGCGCGGAGCGTGGTTGCAAACCGACCTCAAATGGGAAAGCGCTCCTAAGCAGGTCAACCCGCATCTGCGGACCAGCACAGGCGCGCTCCTCTACTTCGGTGACGATCACACCTTCGCTCTCATGCATTGCGTCGTCAATCAGGTCCCGGGGGAGTACACCTCCATCAGTCACGGTGATGGCATCGCTCTCTACCGCGGAAGGTGGACGGTAGATCGGAAAGGAGTCGCCGTGTGGTACGAGTTCGTGCCTATGCGGCCTAAACACTGGCCCGGTTTCCCCGGTCAGGGCCTGCCAATCGAACACGCAATCATTCATCTACACCGCAACCAGCTCAGCTTAAGCGACATGAAATTCGTCCGCGAACCAAAGCTCGATGAGGATGCGGGTGAAGCGGTGCTTACGTCTAGCGAGATGGTTGAACCGGCTGCGGAAAGATGAGATAAGCGCGCTAGTGGATTCCGCTAGCCTAGCCCGGTACTTTCGTCTAATCTGGCGCAGCAATGCCTAGCAAACTGCTCTCCTGCCCAGACTGCCAGAAAGAACTCCAGAAGATCGATTACAAGATGTGGGGCACAAAACGCTTCGATCCTGCTACGGGAAGCTATGAGGAGGACGAGAGTCCGGGCAATTGCGACCTCGTCTTCACGTGTCCTCACTGCGAGGCAGAACTCGATCCTGATTTGGTGCTCGCCTAGGAGACCAACGGCCCAACGCGAATGACGCGCTACTACTATTCTGAGTCGATCGCGAAGTTTTTGGAGCAATCGGCCAGCGAGATTTTCGGGGAGCTGGTCCGACACAGTAGTCGCGATGAACGCACGCAGAAGGACGCGTGGCTCGAACAGATAAGCATTCTCAAAACGGTCCTTCAGCCCTATCGCGATCCAGGAAAGATCTACTTCGAATACTCAGTTCCACGCTTGGGCAAGCGCATCGATGTCGTCGCTCTGATCGGCGCGGTGATCTTCGTATTGGAGTTTAAGGTCTTTGAAGAATTCTTTACCTCTTACGCGCTCGACCAAGTCTGGGATTACGCGCTGGACCTCAAGAACTTCCACGAAACGAGCCACAACCAATACATTGCGCCAATACTAATTGCAACGAAGTTCAGCGGAGTTCTCCCAAGCACTCTCGGTGCTCCGGCGAGCGATAAGCTTTTCGCACCGATTAAAGCGACTCCCGAATCGCTGTCGAATGCGATCCCCGAGGTGCTGCAAGTCGCAAAAGGCACACCGATCGACCCAGCGCAATGGGAAGCGGGTCGCTATTGTCCAACGCCTACCATCGTCGAAGCCGCGATGGCGCTGTATAGCGGGCACTCTGTCGCGGAAATCTCGCGCAGCGACGCCAGCGCGATCAACCTCAGCCAGACCTCGGAAGCCATATCGCACATAATTCGCGTGGCGAGAGAAGAGCGCCGCAAATCAATTTGCTTCGTCACCGGAGTTCCAGGAGCAGGCAAAACGCTCGTCGGCCTGAATATTGCGACCGAGCACATCGATAAAACCAGCGACCTGTATAGCGTGTTCTTGTCAGGCAACGGACCGCTGGTCGCAATTCTGCGCGAAGCTTTGGCGCGCGATAGAGTGCGCCGAGAAAACGAGCTCGGCAAGAAAAAGAGAAAAGGCGAGGCAATGAGTGAAGTGAAGATGTTCATTCAGAACGTCCATCACTTTCGCGACGACTGCCTTATCGATCTGAGCCGCCCGCCTGTCGAGCACGTGGCTCTGTTCGACGAGGCGCAGCGCGCGTGGAATCTTGAGACGACTGCGAACTTCATGCGCCGCAAGAAGGGAAAAGCAGATTTTTCCCAATCTGAGCCTGAGTTCTTAATTTCCTGTCTCGATCGCCATGAGGATTGGGCGGTGATCGTCTGCTTAGTGGGAGGCGGTCAGGAGATCAACACCGGGGAAGCGGGCATCACAGAATGGATCGACTCGCTCAATCGCTGTTTCCCAGATTGGCGCATCCACGTTTCCTCACGCTTGACCGACAGCGAATACGGCGCCGGCGAGGTGCTGCGCAGGCTGCAATCGCAGCCGAATGTTGCCTTTGAAGATGATCTTCATCTTGCGGTATCGATGCGTTCGTTTCGCGCAGAGAGCGTGTCGCAGTTGGTCAAAGAAGTACTCGATCTTGAAGAAAGACAGGCTCGCGCCACGCTGGAGAAGGTCGCCAAGAACTATCCCATCGTTCTCACGCGCGACCTGCGCAAGGCCAAGCAGTGGCTCAAGGATCATGCGCGCGGCACCGAGCGATACGGCATCCTCACATCCTCGCAAGCGCAACGACTCAAGCCTCACGCTATTGATGTCCGCTCTCCGATGGATCCAATTCACTGGTTTCTAGATGGTAAGGAAGACGTGCGCTCCTCTTATTACCTCGAAGATGTAGCGACCGAGTTCCACGTGCAGGGCCTGGAACTGGATTGGGCATGCATCACCTGGGATGCGGATTTCCGCTACACCGATCGCGATTGGCAGCACTGGTCTTTTGTAGGAGATCGCTGGAACCGCATCAATAAGCCGGAGCGCGAGATGTATCTAAAGAATGCCTACCGCGTGCTTCTTACCCGCGCGCGACAGGGAATGATTGTCTTTGTTCCCGAAGGCGACATGGCCGACGCGACGCGGAAGCCAGAATTTTACGACCCGACCTTCCGTTACTTGGAAAATATCGGACTTGAAATCTTGTAAAGGCCATCGCCTGAACAGAGACCATGCCGGATGGAGTCGCCTACAGGGCAGCTTTTTTCGGCGCCTCGGGTAGATGTGATTGTTCACTCATCGCCAACTCCAAGATTTTTGTGGCGATCAATAAAGTATCAGGCTCGGTTCTATTTCTGGCGGCTTCCATACCGCGTAAAGTTGCCGCCGAGGCGTGCTCAGTTCCGGCGAGAATCTCTTCTCGAGCAAGATACAGTGCCGCGTGGATATAGTATTTGTCGATCGAATACTGCTTTGCCAGTTCCATCGCCCTAAGATAGAGATTGCGGCCTTCTTCAATGCTCCCTTTTCGGAACGAAATCAGACCGCGAGTGGCGAGTATTGTTATGTCAGTGCTGTCGCCATGCATTCTTTCGTCAACTCCCGATAGAACACGATTTGCGCCTTCGACATCGCCAGAACTTGCCAACGCAAATGCAAGGTTGTTAGTAAGCATGCGGTCGCGCGGGTTTGCCTTCAGGCTGCTGTTCAATATCACAACAGAGGTCTCATGCCTTTCAGCTATGGAATTGAGATAAGAAGCGAAACTGGAAGCTCTGCTTGAAAAGGGCTGGTCGAGAAACCAATCTTCGGCGTGATGAATCGCAGTGTTCCAATCCGCTCGGTTGTATGCGCTCCAGGCTTTTGCTTCGAAAGACCGTGGGGTATGGAATGTTTCGACATCGACGTTCAGCCCAAGTTGCGGAGCTGCCCATTCTGCCTGAGCCACGCTGTTCTCCGTTGGATCAGCTAAGGATTGGCGAAACAGGTTTTTGGCGGCACGTGCATTTCCACTGCTCAACTCCATCGTCCCCAATGCACTCGCGAGTTCGGTCTTGGAAAAGTTCGAGAAGTCACCGTCTTCAATAGTGCTACGTGCTCTTTTTCCGTACAGAGGTGGCAGATTAGTGAGTGATGAAACCGCAATCTCAGCCGCAAGTAGCCAAGGGTCGTGTTGCGTCAGCGCAGAACGGCGCAAGACGCGGTGGGCTTTAATCGGTTCTCGAACGTGTACTAAGAAACGGACAGCTGAACGAAGGACGAAGCGATTATCTGGATCGATGTTGCACGCTATTCTGATTGCCCGATTAGCACGTTCAATTTCTCCAATCAGCGTGTAACTCCTCGCTAATTCAATCCAAGCGATCGAATTGCGGGTCTGCTCGTGCACCACACGACGAAGTTGATGCACGCGTTTGTAAATCGCATCAGCGCTCTCGAATTCCAAGTGGGCCCCTAGGTCTTCGGGTCCATCACTTGGCCCGACCACATGCCTCGCCAGAAGAACAGCAGGTCTAGGCGCATTTCCCGCATGTTCAAGCAAGAACTGAGCCGCATCGTAAGCTTCTTGTGGCTTGCCTATTACGAGGGCTGTTCCCAAGAAATCTGCGGCGTGCCAGACTGTTCGGTGTTTGAGCCATTCAGAGCGCTTGTCCCCAATCGTCCATCCCGCCGGAAGATTTCGCTGGGACCGGTTGAGGGAGTCGAGCTCGCCCAGCTGGGCCGTTGTGACGAAGTCTCGCCATCGCGGAATTATTTGTCGCTCAGTTCGTTCGAGGAACATGCTTCAAGAGTCCCGTTTCAGCACGGCGAGCCAGCAGATCAAATCTGGTCACAAACCGCTGCAAGGAGAGTGGCGAGGATACGCCAAGTCGGTTAAGGGGATGTCCTCTACGTGAAGGGTCCGGATCGCAGAGCGCCTGCACAATGAGTGTAAGCTCATCCCGCAAGATCCCCTCCGGAACTTCTTCTCCAAAGGTCGTGACAGCTCTGCCAAATGCCTCACGCATGTACGGCAAGACCTCCGCGTACGATCCCTGCCAGTTTTCCCAAATGAAGGGTGGTTGCAGCTTACTCGCAATCAAAGCAGTCATGCTCAAACCTGTGAACATAAAAACGACCATGCTTCCTAGCAGGTAGACATCGCAACCAAGACGACGACTGCCCCATTCGGGATCCTGGTGCCCATACAAGCTTTCGAGAGGCGCGTAGCGCGGATCGCCAGCGAAAGCACGGTCGTCTCGCGGGCACGCACTACCTCTAACTGAGGCGCAACCTAGATCGGCCAGCTTCGAAATCCGTCCACCATCGAAGACTAGGACGTTAGAGGGTTTTAGATCTTGATGAGCTATGCCCGAACCATGTAGTTGCATTAGGCCAGTGGCCATGTGGTGCAGAGCACGCAGCTTCCACGCCAAATCGACTTGCTTCATGGCACTCAGCTGCGAACGGAGATCCCGATCAGCGGTTTCTAGAATCAAGTATTGGACAATTCCTAGATCTGAGAAATCGACTGTCACTTTGCCATCCGCTATGGCCTTAACAATCCGGTCCATCCGGCGGGCGCCACACCTGGCGAGTAAGTCGCGCTCGAAGTTGTATGCCTCGGTTAACGATTGGAGCGCTTTGGCTGGATCCGGCGCCCTCAGAGCGCTAGAAAAGTCCAGAGCTTTTAGAAATGCACTGGTGCCATTTTCGTTTGTCACGATATAACAGCACGAAAAGTTCCCGCCAGTGGCGTCTGATCCAGGCTCGATCATGCGTTCCACTGTCCAGCCGCCTTTGAGCTTCAATCCTGCGAGTTTGTATGCTGGAGAGGCCAACTTCAGGTCCGACTACATGAAAGGAATTATTCTCGATTATAAGGTTAACGACTCCAATGAAGCTTAGTAGACTCGCGGTTCTCCTCGCCCTTGTCGTGGCAAAAGCTCTTTGCTACCAGCTTCGACCCCCGGCGGCCTCAACGCGGGCGCGCTACGGCGACGATCGCGGCGAAGTACGCGAGCGCTACTACGGCTCCCAAAGCGAATCTCCGCCATTTCAGCTCATCGCGGGAATGGATGACGGCGTCCAGGCAGGCGATGATGAGAACGAAATGTGCGATGCCACCGACAAATACCATCATGGTATCCGGTCGCCGGATCTGCCCCGAGCGCACGAAGCTCCAAATCAGCATCGCGCCGGCCTGGATCAGATGGGTGATGAAAAGGCCCAGACTGTTCCAAACAACTGCAATCGCGACTCCCGCGCCGTAAGCCCACGGACTCTCTCGAAGCGCAAGAACGATGATCGCAACGTAGATGAGTCCCTGAAGAACGTGGAGAAGACGAAGCTGCGGAATCACCAGCGCAGATATCGCCAAAGCGATGAGGAACAGCACTGCGCCAAACGGAATCCACAGGCGCGTTGATGCGCGTCCGGATACTTGCGTGAGTTCCATGCCTGATTGACGGATGTCACGAGCAAAAATGAACGTTGTGAGTCGCAGAAGCGGTTTCGGCGAGTGCCGGAGGCACGGCATGTGGAAGCCCAGGACGACGTCCTGGGTAACGTGATTTTTACGATCCGAGTCCCGGAGGGACGACACCTCACCCGTCTAGCCGAATACGTATCGCGGATGGCAATCGACGTTATGCGCCTTCAATAGCGTGATGAATTCTTCCACGAAGCTATGAAGCTACGAAGCCCGCGACGCCACGGAGCTTCGAAGCGAATGCTATCAGCTGCTGGCTACTGGCTGCTGAGTACTGTTAAACCATCGCAAAGCACCGGCGGTCGGGCAGTCTCCTAATCTCGCCCCAAAAAAACTTTTCCCACCGACTAAAGTTAGAGTTACACTGCCTCCAACCTCCAGAACTGCTGTTCCCCTATAAGAAGGTTCGCAATGGCGAACAAGAACGTGCAGAAGCGCAAGGCGCGTCCGAAGCGTTCTATCGACACGCCAGGACAAGACCATGAGCTTGGTCTCTGGATTGACTACGATTTGCTCCGCAAGCATCGGAACCACACTCCAACCGTCCTACATGCGACCTCAGCCGCGCTTGATAATCGCTATTTGCAGTTGGCCGATCTTGCGTTACGAACGATTAAGGGGAAGAAGAAATCGAAGGGCGCCGCACCGGGAGAGGTCTAAAGAGCTGCTAAGCTGCTGAGCTTCTCTACACAAGCTGCTAGCTTCTAATTTTGGAAACCTTTCAGATTCGCGATTGAGTCGGTGAGAGTGCGGACGACCGTCCGCGCGGCTTTTGGATTATCGCGGAGCAGGTGGTGGCCGATCTGTTCGAGATCGTTGGCGGCTTCGGGTGTCCAGCGAATCTTCATCTACGAGCGGAAGAGCCGGTCGATACGCGCCAGTACTTCTTCATGCTCGATCAATTGTCCGTTATCGGCGGATGCAAGACCTCGCCGGACAGCGTCCACGAAACGAGCTTCGTGCTGCAGATAAAAGCCGAGCACTTCCTCGGCCAGCTCTTTCGCTTGACGTCCTTTGCGACTGGCTAATTGCGCCAGTTCCTGCTCCTGCTTGGGGCTCAGATGTACTTCCATGCGCAAAGTATAAAGCACGTGACGTGAGCTGCAGAAAGGGCGTTTCGGTTCTTCTTGTAACTGAATTCCGAGTGCCGATTGCGAAAGCCCCCTCACGAACGACGGATCAAATATTAAAGACCGGCACTCGGCAGTCGGCATTCGGCAATCGGCAGTGAAGAAGCTGCTAAGCTTCTAGCCAAAGCGAACGGCAACAGCAAAACAAACACAAGATCCTTCGACTCCGGTCTGCCACCCCAAGAACAAAACCGAGTTCTTGGGGACCCCGGTCTCCAACGCTGGATACAACGCGTCGGAGCGCTCAGGATGACAACGTTTTCCGTTCACGAGCCACGGATCAAAATACCGTCGGTCGTCTGCTTGTAACTCACTGAATCTTCGTTGGGATTTCCACATTTCTGCGCGTCGATTTTTCGACTCCGACCCTGTCCCATTTCGGTACAATCGTTGGGCGAATATAAGGAGAATATTTGTGGCTGACGAAGTGCGCGTTGCTTGCAAGGTTATGTCCGAGCGGCGGGCTGACGGACGCGAGGTTTTCATCATTATCAAAACTGAATATCCGGCGGGGAGTTCTACGCCGGGGCGTACGTATGTGGTCGGGCCGCGGGGAGAGATCACCGACACTTACGAAGAGATGCTGGAGTTGCTTGGGCTGGATACGCGGGCGAGGCCGACGGCCGCAGAGTCGAATGACACTTCGCAGGAGGAGGAGCTGTCGGATGAGGAGTTTCGCAGGAAGATGGCCAAAGATCAGCAGACGACGGATGCGCTGGGAGACTTTCTCGACTTCGGTTCAGGTCGTAAGCGACGGCGCCCTGAGCCCGGCGCAGCGTTGCAGCCCCCGGTTCAGTCGGCGGCAGCGGCAAACGTTGATCGTGCCGAATTGGAACGCGGTTTCGCCGATCGCTTTCCGTCGCTGCGAGGTCGAAATCGAAGAGGTGATCCGCAAGATGTTGCGTATCGCACATGGTCGGTCCGGCATATCTTGCGGATCGAAAACTGCGAATGCCGGATTTCGTCGGTTTAAGTCCTTTAAAAGACGTATTTTGCGAAAAAAGGG
>CAYZHX010000035.1:0-895 GCA_964476905.1 uncultured Terriglobales bacterium | reverse complement strand
CCCCCCCCCCCGCGCCCCCCCCCGCCGCCCCCCCCCCGGGGGAGAGCAAAACCAAGGGCCCTCGACTTCGCTCAGGACGAGCAAACGAAAAAGGGCGCCGAAATTGGCGAACAATGACTTGCTGAACACAACATATTCTGATTTCAAAGTTGAGATCACAAGATCTTGTGTTCAAAATTGGGAAGAATTCGCGGAAATCGGAGTCAACTCCCTTGGCCACAATGCTTTTGCACCTGAGGGGAGGGGGAGGGGTACGGTGAGCCAGCTTCTAACCTCCTAGCTCCTAGCTGCTAGCCAACTGCGAAAGCAACAATAAACAAGAGATCCTTCGACTTCGCTCAGGACGAGCAACACCAACACACACACGGATGCCACGGATGGCACGGATTCACACGGAGGAAGCTAGCGCATGAAACAGCGACGGCGACATCGGCTACCAGCTAAAGGCGAACAACGGCAAAAGCTTACGAGGCTCTCAATTGCTGAAGGAAGGCGCGCGGAGTGAGGACTGGGATTGGGGTCTGTTCGAGGTCGGTCAAGTAAGTGTCTCCGGAGATGAGGCCGGAGGCGGATTGCGAGGCTGCGAGCGCGAGGAGATAGTCGTCGTCAGGATCTGGACTGAGCTTTTGCGTCAATTCCGCATCGTGAGCGATGGTTGCGAAGCGTCGCAGAAGTCCCAGGTACTGGCTCACCTCACGCAGGCCACCATAGCTTCGAAATTTTTCCCGCTTAAGCACTCGCTCTAGCTCGCTCAGCAGCTTCGGCGATACGATCAGCTCGAAAGTCCCCTCAATCCAGGCTTGTACAAGAGCACGCGGAGCTCCCTTGGGTGAAATCAGTGCGGCGATCAGCACGCCAGGATCAATGACGACGCGGAGCACTTCGCTTCCGGCTG
>CAYZHX010000034.1:1932-30590 GCA_964476905.1 uncultured Terriglobales bacterium | reverse complement strand
ACGTTGTTCCAGCTTGTGTTCTGAGTGAGAAACGCTCCAACAATCACTTCAAAGCGCGTCTGCGCAGGCCACCAATGCAGTGGTCCGTAGTGGCGCACGAGCGTGTGATAAATGCGGGTGATCAGATTGGAGGACTTCACGATGAATAGAGTAACGAAGAATCGGGTGATCGGGTCATCGGCTGATCGGGTGATCTGAAAACCTGAAGGCTGGACGCAGATCGCGCGGACCGAGCGCGGCAAACGCGGAGAACCAAAAATTAATCAAGCTAAAAGGAGAAGGAGATCGGTGGGGTGCAGCATCGGGATCCGCGTGCGGTTTTGGTCTTGCGTTCGGATCAGCCGATGAACGGATGACGCGACTCTTACAGCCTGCCGCCAGCTTCCGAGATGATCTTCTCAGCCTCTGGGATCGGTGCGGACGAAACGAGCACGAGAGACAGACTATTCTTCTGGACGGAACCGACAGCGAAGGTATCGACGCGTTCTGTGGACGGGCCTCCGAGCTGGAAGAGGTCAAAGAAATGTGCAACTAGCGATTTCGATGGCTCCTGATGGCGGACGAACAGCGAGATTTCACTGCTGCCGTCGGAGTAGTCGAGATGCATGTAGCGCTTGCCGTGGAGCAGGCAAACACGGGCGCCGACGAGATGGTATCCAGCGGGTACGATGCGTTCGGGAACCGAAGCATCGCCTACGATGCGCTGTGCCAGGGCCTGTACGTCAGCATTTTCGGTCCGCCATTTTCGCGGCGATTTGGCGATGACCTCTTCCTGATGATCATCCGCCGCATCGATGCACACAGCAGTGCGTTCGATACGTCCTTTGGCATATCCGACTGTGGCAATAACAACAAAAAACAGCGCAACGGCAGCGGCGATTCCGTATCGCCACGATAGCCAAATGGGACGGCGAATGGGCATGACCGACTCGCGCATGGCAGCGCGAACGTGCGCTTCAAGCTGACGGGTTTGCAATCGTTCGGAAGTGACGGCGTGACGAACAAGGTGATCGAACTCGGACTCGCTCTGCAGCTTTGCGGCGCACTCCGGACAGTCACTCAAGTGACTGCGCCACGCAGATTCGTCGATCTCGCCCGACAGATATGCTTCGGTGACGCGCTCGCTTTGTGAACAGTTCATAGTCTTGCCTTCGCTTTCATGTATCTTGCTTCACGCTTCGCCAAGTCATCCTTCACCATCGTTCTCGCTCTCGATAGCCGCGACATCACTGTGCCGATGGGAATGCCGAGAATCTCGCCGATCTCCTTGCACGAGAATCCTTCAACGGCGAAGAGAATCAGCACGGTGCGGTAGTCCTCATTCAACTGATCAATCGAGTTCTGTATCTCTTCAGTGCTAAAGCGAGTTGTTGGGGCTCGCTCACCCGCTCGGCCCTCGGCGTACTGCTCGGGGAAGAACTGAATCGCTTCCTGACGAATCTGCTGATGGCGCGTGCTCCAGCAATTGAGCATGATGCGAAACAGCCACGCCTTACAGTTCGTACCGGGTTGGAATCGATCAAAATGCCGCCAGGCACGCAGCATCGTTTCCTGAACCAAGTCTTCCGCGATGGAAACATCTCGCGCCAGACGCACTGCGGCCCTCAACAGCGCGCGTAGATGCACGAGCGCGAGCTGCTCAAACTGCAGTTGCCGCGAATCGCCTCCGTCGAGGATAGAGCCTCGCAGGGCCGGTCCACCAAAGGGCCAGACCGGTTCATGTCCTTCGCAAGTCTAAATCGGCTGTAAGGACCATTTCATCCATTTTGCTGCGAATTGGCGGGATGACTTGGCAATGGTGGGTGTGTTTGGTTCTCCTGCCACACGCGACTTAAGGTGAAAAAAACCATACCGCTACTCCGGGCTGAGTTTTAGTTCGCACGGCAAAAAAAAGAGCAGGCAATCAGCTTGCCTGCTCCTTCTTGGAGACTAGAACATTAACTTACCAACCCCAGCCGCGGCCACGAGCGCCACCAGCGCCGTATCCCTGCTGGTATCCCTGCTGGTAGCCCTGGCGATAGAGACCCTTGTATTGGTTCTTGTCGCCGTACATTGAGCTGTATCCGCGAGAAGCGTTTTTATAGTTGTCGTCCTGAGTCGGACGGTAGCTGTGGCCGGTTGCACGGTCACTTTGTCCATCTCTCAAGCCGTCCTGGTAGCCGATCTGGGAGGCCTGCCCCATGCCGCGGCCGTTATAACCACCGTAGTAGCCGCCATTATTTCCGTAATAGCCGCCGTTATTGCGGTACGGGCCGTAGTAGCCGTTGTTGTAGGCGCCATTGTTGTAACGCCCGTTGTTGTAATAGCCGTTGTTGTTGTAATAGCCGTTATTGCGGTTACGCCAATCGCGATCTCGGTCCCGGTCACGATCATGGTCGCGGTCACGGTCTTTTTTCCAATCTCGGTCATGATGTTTATAGTTGTCGCGGTCGCGATCGTGATCCTGCGCGCTCGCCTTCACCACGCCGGCGGTGCTTCCGGCGACTGCCAAAGCCAGTGTCCAGAGCAAGTGCTTTCTGAAGAATCTCATTGTTGTTGATCCTCCCTCCACCGACCAGCAGCGCTCGATACAGCGCTGATCCCGAGCAGCCCTCTGCCGCCGAGTGGGGTTTTTCTAGTAATAGAAACACGAAGGACGGAATCGAGTTGCGCCGTAAAAAGAGGAATATTCCCCGGCCGTAACCCTCTGAAGAACGCGGATTTGCCCTTAACATGCGAGCTGCAGCAGAACCGCGAAATGCTGTTCTCTTTGCGGAGCGGCTTCACTGTTTGAGGCTGCCAGCAGCTCTCCCATTGCGTCGACAGCTCCTCTGTGTTTCTCTGTGTGCAGCTCATTTTCGCGACCTGCCTACTGCTAATTCATGAAAGTTTTTCTTACGGGCGGCACTGGATTCGTCGGCTCACACCTGTTGCGCCGACTCTTACATGAAGGCCATCAAGTACGAGCCCTTGTACGGACTCAAGGAACTCTCACCCGGTCCTATGCTGGAATCCTCGAGGAGGTGGAAGGAGACCTCACGTCGAATGATCTCTCTCGCAGTCTGCAGGGGTGCGACGCGGTGATCAACCTGGTTGGGATCATCTACGAACAGGGAAGGAGCACATTTGAAGCTGTGCACCATGTCGGTACCCGTAATTTGATCGCGGCAGCTCGCAGCAATGGGGTTCGACGATTCGTGCAGATGTCCGCGCTGGGTGCGCGTGCGACCCATGCAACGGCGTATCACACTACCAAGTGCGCGGCCGAGGAGGAGGTTCGCAGCAGCGGAATTTCGTTTGTAATCCTGCGGCCATCGCTGATCTTCGGCCCAGGCAGCGCGTTCATCAAGCAGATGATTGGTCTGCTACATGCGGTTCCATTGATCCGTCCGATTGCTGGAACCGGTGACTATCGCTTTCGTCCAATTCACGTCGGTGATGTTGTGGAATGTTTCGCGCAATCACTGGCCAATCCCGCAGCTGCGAATAAGACAGTTGAACTCGTAGGCGGTGAGGAGCTCACGTTGAATGAACTCTCCAGCACCGTGGCGGAGTGCCTGAAGGTCGACAAACTTCCCGTGCACATTCCTATGCCGCTCATGAAAACGGCAGCTGCGGTGTTTTCCTTGGTACCGATCAAACCACCAGTGACATTGGTTCAATTGCGTATGTTGGAGGAGGGTTCCACAGCAGATTCGGCATTAATGGAACAGATCTTCCAACTTCAGCCTATGCGATTTCGTGATGGAATTAGACGCGATCTAAGCTGCTGAATCGCGAACTGAAAGCAGACTCCACAACCAAGTCTCACCTTAGCACGTTGTCTGGGGAGCCTTAGTCCGCGCGAGAACCCTTTGAGACACGCAGAAATGCAACAACTCGGAAGTATTCGGGTTATAAAATGGTGGGGGAATCCCTCAATGGCCGGGAACACGGAATTCCCCGTGTTCCACACAGAGCCGAGTTGGCTGAGCCGAAATTTGGCTGTTATGCAAGTGCATCGCAAGCAGCCGTTCTGCATATACAACGGGAGATTTACGAAGTAAGGAGAAGGTTATGAGATTAAAGTCCGCAGGAGCAGTCCTGACACTCACATTGCTGCTTGCTTTGGCAGCGCTAAGCGGCTGCTCGAAGCCCGAGCGTACGGACGCGCAGGTAGCCGGCGATGTACAAACCAAAGTGAGTTCTGACCCGCAGCTCGCGGGAAAGCAAATCGCTATCAATGCGGATAAAGGTGTGGTCACCCTAAGCGGCACACTCGACAGTGACGCGCAGGTAACCTCCGCCCTGGGCGATGCGCAGCAGGCGCAAGGTGTGAAGCAGGTTATCAGCAAGCTGACCGTTCAGACGGCGAACGCAGCTCCAGCTCCGGAGGAGCAGCCGCAGCAACAGGAAGAACAGCAGCCGACGCGCCGCGCATCGTCGAGCCGTCCTAGCCCGACACATCGTTCGCGTCATTCGCTGCCGTCGTCCTCGAGTTCCTACACGAACTCTCAGGGCACCAGTACCACGACGGCGAACACCAGTTCCGACATGAACTCAACGCCAGCGACGGCGAACACGTATACTCCGCCTCCGCCGCCTCCACCTCCGCAGAAGGTGACGGTGCCGGCAGGAACGGTGCTGCAGGTTCGCACTGTGGAAGCCCTGAGCTCCGAGACCAGCCATGAGAGTGATCCGTGGCACGGCACCCTGAACTCGGACATCGTGGTCGACGACCAGACCGTGATTCCGGCGGGTGCGGAAGTCGATGGGCGCGTGATGGAAGCTCATGCCGCAACGCATTACAGCGGCGGCGCTTCGCTCGTGCTTGGACTTGAGAAGGTCAGCTTCAACGGAAAGAGTTACCAGATTGCGACCAACACTTGGGAGCGCAAGGCAGCGACCCGCGGCAAGAACACCGTCGAGAAAACCGCTGGTGGTGCTGCGGTAGGAGCGATTCTGGGCGGCATCTTCGGCGGTGGCAAAGGCGCCGCGATCGGCTCGGTGGCTGGCGCAGGTGCTGGCGCAGGTGCAAACACTATCACGAAGGGACAGCGGGTAGATCTGCGTCCGGAAACTCTCGTGAGCTTCCAGTTGCAGAATCCCATTTCGGTAATGCCGTCGGCGAGCACCGGCCGCCATGGCACGGTCATTCATCCGGATAACAGCTCCGATCAGCAGTAAGAAAACCGATCAGTAATAAAGGCCGGACAGAAATGTCCGGCCTTTTTGTCAGAACCGCCAGCCGTACGGGTGGGTCGGTGACCGCGAGTACGGGTGCCGAGGTTAACTGCAGACGAAGCTGCCTGAGAGCGCAGCCGCAAAACATGCGGCTGCACCACCGCCAACCGGCGGCGGTTCCGTTTTATGGCTCGACGTTTTCGGCTTCGATCACTTCTACTCCCGGCGGAGGAGTGAAACGGAACAGCTCAGCTTTGACGGGAACGTTTTCCTGAATATTGCGAAAGAGGAATTCGGTTATTGAGCCATCGATTTCTTCGATCCGAATGCGCGCGATCTGATTCGCAGGCGTAATCTCCAGCACGACGCGCTGAACGCGATCTTCCATGCCTTTGGGGATTCCCTGCAGGACGACATTGCCGGTTTCCTTCGGCATGTCGGTTGAAACAGCCAGGCTATTGAACTCTCTTTCGAGTTTCGTTTTGCCGAGCAAGTAACGAATCGGCGAACGGAAATCATCAAGCTTCTTCGCAGGCATTTTTCGCGCCTGCCGTTCGGAAGGCACGTAAAAGTAAGCGGTCTTGCCATCAACGACAAAGAGCTTCGGCGCAGGCTGCTCGTATTGCCAACGCATCTTTCCTGGCTTTTGCAGCCATAGCTGGCCAGACTCATTGCGGGTGATTCCGGCTCCGTTATAGCTCTCCTCAAAGTTAGCTCGGAGCGTGGTGAGGTGGTTGTAACGGGCATCGACGCGACGGGCAACGTCGTGAACAGAATCGCCAAAGGAACTGAGCGTTAGCGCGGTAAGAACGAGCAGGGAGATGATACTTGCCGATGCCAATCGGATGATCGGGCGACCGAGTGATGAGACTGAAAATCGCGAAATCACGAACTCACGAAATCGCGAAATGCTTTTGTTCATCCGTTGTCCTTCGTGACCTTCGTATTCGCCTCTCCGCGAAAGTGCTCGAGAATTGCAGTGGCCTGAGCGGGAGTTACGACTGCTGACAGAGCCGCAGGCGCAGCTTCCTTGACCGCGCGCACGCTGCCGAAGTGCTCGACTAAACGCCGCGTCGTCAAAGCCCCGATTCCCGGAATTTCCAGCAATTCGGAAGCACGGTCGCGTATCTCGCGACGCTTGCGATGAAACGTGACGGCGAAACGGTGCGACTCGTCACGGATCATTTGCACGAGATGCAGCACGGGCGAGTGGCGATCGAGGATGACCGGTTCGTCTTCCTGTCCGTGAACGTAAATGATCTCCTCGCGCTTTGCGATCGAAGCCAGCGGCTGATTGGTGATATCCAGGGACTCCAGTGCTTCTGCTGCGGCGTGAAGTTGGCCTATGCCACCGTCAATCAAGACGAGACTGGGCATCTTCTGCTTTTCGCCGGTCACCCGTTTGTAGCGCCGTGCAACGACTTCCCGCATCGATGCAAAATCGTCGACTCCCTCGACGGTGCGGATGATGAATTTGCGATAGTCGGACTTCTTCATTTGTCCGTCTTCCCAAACGACCATCGACGCGACGGTCTCCGCTCCTTGAATGTGTGAGATATCGAAGCACTCGATGCGCCGTGGCAGGTCGGGCAGCGTGAGCGCGTCCTGCAATGCCTCCTGGATGGTTCTTACTGAAGGCTTCATCACACGAAAGCGTTGGTCGTAGATGTGGTGCGCGTTCTTGGCAGCGAGGTCAATCAGAGATCGCTTCTCCCCGCGCAGCGGAACGAGAATCTCGACCTTCGCGCCACGCTTTTCCGACAGCAACTCTTCGAGCGCACTGCGCTCATCGAAATCGACCGGCACGAGAATATTTCGCGGAACGTATTGTTGGTCAATGTAAACCTGCTTCAGCAGAGCCGCGAAGAAGTGTCCAGGTTCGAACTCAGCGGCCGATGGCGGGATTTCATGCCTATCGGCATGGTTTTTCTCTTCGTTCCCAACAGGCATAAGCTCGAATTCCGGCAGATCCTCCCAGAACAGTTCACGCCGGTCGAGAATCCGTCCCCCGCGCATGTGAAACAGATTCACTGCGAGCATGTGATTCTCGTAGTGGAAGCCATACACGTCAGTATCATCGCCTTCAGCGGCGGCGATGCGCTGCCGCTCCATCAAGTCTTCGACGGTGCTGATAAGATCGCGATACTTCGCGGCTGACTCGTACTGTTCATCCGCAGCGGCTCGTTCCATTCTGGCCCGCAGGGAGCGCGCAAGATCTGCCTGGCGTCCTTCAAGGAATAGTTGAACATCGCGCACCGCCTCGCTGTATGCCTCAGGCGTGGCGAGATCGCGCACACATGGTCCAAGACAGCGCTTGATGTAGTACTGCAAGCAGGGCCGCGGATGATAGCGCGTGAGGTCAATCTTGCAAGACGGAATCAGAAAGCTGCGGTGGATCAGATCCACCGTGCGGTGCGCCAGATTCCCTGGGAAGTAGGGTCCATAGTATTCGCTGCCATCCTTTTTCAAACGGCGAGTGACGAAGACCTTTGGAAAGCGATCAGCCAGGGTGAGTTTGATATAGGGATAAGTCTTATCATCACGCAGAAGAATGTTGAACCGCGGCTTCTTCTGCTTGATTAGATTGTTTTCAAGCGCCAACGCCTCGCGCTCGTTTTCCACAACTATGTATTCGACATCGGCGGCCTCGCGCATCAGCGATCCGGTTTTGGCATTTTGCGTCGCCGCCTCCAGTAGATACGAGCGGACGCGGGACCGCAGGCTCTTAGCCTTGCCCACATAAATGACCTCGCCTTCAGCGTTCTTGTACATGTACACGCCAGGGCTGGTGGGAAGGGTTCGGATTTTCTGCTGGAGATCCATTTACGAGACGAGGCGAACACGAAATTCACCAAGGAAACGAAAGGTCACGGAGAAAGCAGCTGGTCGGCTTTGTGGCCTTCGTGAAGACCTTCGTGTCCTTGGTGTTCGCTCTTCACGAAGTTGCCTAATTTCTAGTCTGAGACTAAGTTCTTGATGCAGGGGCGGTCAACCGCGATTCACGGACCTGCACTGCAAGGCAACGAGAACTAAGGTTTTGCCGTTCTAAGTATCCGGTTAACCGGGTAAATGCGAACTCAGGCGGGCAGCAGCCCGCCGCAGGAGCTTACATGACACATGATTGGAAGAAGGTATTGATGTTCGGATCTTTTGGAGCTGCCGCGTATTTCCTTCTCAGCGGTAAACGAGCGGCGGGAATGGCTAGCGCAGGCGTTGGGCTTGCGGCTCTTGCCTCGGATCATCCGGAGAAATTTGAGCAGTTCTGGAACCAGGCTCCCGAGTATCTCGATCGCGGACACCGCATCGTAAACGGCATTCAAAGCCTGGTGGAGCGCATCACCGAACATGCCCAGAGCTGGCAACAGATGCGCACGCGTATCGGTGGCGACTATCAGAACAAGCCATATTAGGCAGGGACAGGTTACAGGAAGAGGAAGCGACGGCTTCTGTTCCTTCCAACGTTGACGAGCTACTCGATTCCCAGCTTTTGGCGAGCGGCCGGGCTGAGGCGCTCTGGAGTCCATGGCGGACTCCAGACAACGTTCACCGAAGCTGAATCGACGCCCGGCAACTGCTCGATCCGATCCTTTACTTGCTGACTGATCTCGGCATGCGCCGGACAGCCTGGAGCAGTCAGCGTCATCTCCACCTCAACGTTTTGCCGGCCTTCGTCTTGCGGACGAATCTTCACTTCATAGATAAGCCCCAAATCTACGATGTTTACTGGAATCTCTGGGTCGTAGCAGTCCTTTAGCGCGCTGATCACATCCTGCTCAGTAAGGGGCATACTCCGATTTTATCGAAGCGAACGCATTGATGATGGGCGCTCCTGTGCGACCGTGACCCGCCGTAACTGGAGTTGTTCGCGTTCCGCGCTGTCGATTTGGAGGGCGAATTTGGAGAATTCCGGATACTGCGCAGCTGCAACCTGCTGCATAGGAATCCTGAAGCTGCGGAGAATCTTGATTGCGCCGTTTTCGAGTCTGAAATCGGTGCGATATTCCCCGAAGCTGGTCTTGGCGGTAAACGGCTCCGGCATGTGCCAGACCTCGATTCCTGCCGGCAGGTGGATAGCGAACTCCGACTCTTCGTTCAACGGAGTCTCGAGCCAGAGATCCTGCGTGCGTTCGGGCAACGTCGCGTACAGCCGGCTCAATCCCAGAGCAGGAATCAACTGTCCCAAATCGAGACTTGACCCATTCCAGCCAGAATTTGCTGCGGACGTCAGCGACAGTTCGAGTTCGAGAGGCTTTTCTGGGTCGTCCTCGTGAAATACCGAACTGCTCAGCTTGCTGGCGTGTGGAAAGATTCGGCTGCCAATCTCTTCAAAGTAACGCTGGCGATCTTTGGCTGAGAGTTGGTGCAGTATGTCACGCATCTGGGCGCCTTTGAAGCTGCCAAAGCGAACGTGAACGGTGCCGCGAATGCCGCCTTCTTCGTCCAATTCGAAATTGGCTACTGCGCGAGTTTTTTGGTCAGTACCTTCAGGCACTGTTGCGATTTCCGGTTCTGCTGCTTGCGTTCTACGAATTACTAGAGCCTTTTCCCCTTCGACTCCCGGTGAGAGTGCTCCGGCGGCGATGCCCTTCATCTGGGGATCAAGAATGATCGGTCGCTTGCCGTTCCCGGATACTACACGCACCAGAGGATGCGTGTAGCAGCGGAAGCGTGGACAGTTCTCACCAGTGTTGTGTTGACCCTTTTCCGCAGCGAGTTCCAGATCTGCATCGAAGCCCAGTGCAGTGAATAAAGCGACCATGGTTGCCGCGCGATTGCCTTCACCCTGCACGAAGCTCTCAGAAGCTGAAGTGATGTTTCCTTGCCGCCAGCTCTCGCCATCTTCGTCGATTGACGTCTGAATCAGTTGATAAGCAGATGCTATGGCTTCTCGCGGATTTGTAGAACGAATGTTCGCGGCTGTTTGCTCGACTATCGCAGTGACTTGTGTGGCGGCGATTAATTCATCCCGAAATCGCATAGCGAGCTCTGAGTCGTCAGAGGCGCCCATGCTCAACCACAACATGCGAGTACAAGCTTCATGCTCTGGCGCGTGCGGCTCTGGCGCCACAGCAGGTATATTCTCGGCCTCCCATGTACTGACATGCGCATTGCCCTTCTCGCGCACGATTTGCCGCACATCAGGCGAGAACCAAAGTACGGGCTCATTTGAGCTCTCACGAATGATCGTTAGACGCGAAGACTCGGTTGGCGCTTCGGCCGATGCAAACAAGAAGTCGAGTAGTTCCGGGGTCGTCCGCAGATCAGCAGCGCTGAAGTGCTGAACGTAAGCAAGCTCCACTGCATCGCCCTCGGCGAGGGATGGCATGGAAACTACGGTTTTGCGCTCGCCTAGCCCCGGCCGAAGAGAACGGCCGTCCCGCTTGATCGTGCGCAATTCGATCACGTCCGCTCCGCGCGGAACAGCAACTTCGCCGGCTTCTTCAATACCTTTTTTATCGAACGCCTGCACTACGCTGTGTTGGTATATCCAGGCAGAACCTGAATCCTCCAGCTTCACCACGCGATCGTTGATCACGACTCTACTATTCGCACCGGAATTAAGGCTTTTAGCCACGAGAGGAACGGCATCTCGCACGTATGGGAGGTAGAACGCTCCTGGCGGAGAATAAGCGGAAGGAGAATCCAAGATGCTCTGCGGATTCTCGGCAATTCCCGCCGCACGTTCCCAATTTGGAGCTACCTTCCGCAGAATCCCCGCATATTTGCGGGCGGCTCCATCATTCTCTGACAGCACTGCTTCCCGAACGGCTAGCTCGAGCGCTCGACGGTCGCCCGCATGCACTTGAACATATTTTGCGAGGTGCAAGAGCGCCCGGCCATGATCGCCTCGCTCGCTCAACTCTGACCAATATTCACTGGGTCTCGGTGAACACACAGCGAGTCTGGATTCATAAAACGTTCCTTTGCTGTCGTATCGATGGAGCTTTGCCGCCTCCGAGTATGTCGAACAGCCAGGATGCAAACGCAAAAGCTGTCTTAATGTCTGAAGGCGCTCCTGCTTCCAGTCAAACTGAACTGCCATCTTGTATGTGAGCTCCTGCGCGGGCCAATAACGCGGAACTGCATTCAAGACCTTTGCGAGATAAGTCGCTGCTTCTTCGAAGCGTTCTTCTGCGAGCGCCTGTTGCGCAATGCGGAGCTTCGCAAAGTTGTTGTTTAAATCTACTGCCGACGCCTTCAACAGAGAGTCGCGAGCTTTGGTTGACTGCTGAAGCTGGGCCTGCGCCTCGGCTCGAAGCGTCAGCTCGATGGAGCTGGAATCATCGCTGATTGCGAGCGCCGGACCGAGGTCACCGTTCATCAGAGCATTGGCGGCTTTGACGTAGTTAGCAGTGGCTGCGAGCTGTACCGGCTCCGTCGCTGTTGTTCTCCCATGCTGCATCCATACCCGAATCGGGAATGCCGCTGGCTGAAGCTTCAGCAGGAGGCGGTGGCTTCCCGCGGAAACCGATATCTCAGCCGCCGAGATCTTCGTTTGAGCGTGAAAGCGGCTGTCGTGCAGGAGAAGCCGCCTTCCATCGAGCTGTACTTCGTAAGTACCTTCGCTTTCGATAGCGATCTCGTATTTTTGTTCCGCAGCAACGCGGAACCTCGAAGCCGCATAATAAATGCCGCTTTGAGGAAAGTAATTCGGAAGTTCCAACTCACCGGATGACGAAGTGATTTGTTCACGAATTACTTTTCCATATGCAGATGCAGAAAGTCGATCGCGCTCGGGAGGCCAGGATCGATCGAAATCAACGTTTGAAAATTCTCCGAATGGTCCAGCAATCTGCCAGTTTGTTATGCGACGGAGAAGGCGCGTGCCGCGCGGTAGAGGAGCTCCATCTGCATGGGCCTTGAGCAGCGCGCTTGTGATTTGACGCGAATACGGGGTGTTTCCCCGCAGCAGGGCGCAAAGTCGCGGAATCACCCTGCGAAAGTCAGGTGTGTTGGCGGCGAGTTCCTTGATGCGTTCTGCAGCAAGCTGCGCGCGCGGATCATCGCCGTGAGTTTTCTCGAGAAGAACCACTGCGCTGTCCGTCTCCTCGTTCGTGCGGAGCTGAAGACGGGCCGCTTCCATTTCGGCAAAAAGCGCATTCAGATCGGAAGCATTACGCCTTAACTCTAAGTTGCTTTCCCGAAGCGCCGCCGAGGATTTGGACTCAGCAAACAGCAGATCGGTCGAAGCGCGAGACTTGTCCGCCGTTTGGGCACATGCAGTCCACGAAACGAAAAGCAGGATGACGCAGCTCCGCTTCAAGGCAACTCCACTTCGATATTGCGATGGAAGCTTTTCTCCGCGTCGGCTGCAAAAGCCCGAAAAGCAGGGAAGCGCGATGCGGCGATTCGCGTCTTGAGGAATTTAACCGTACTGAGGATGACAATCTCGCACCTATCAAGACGGTAATGAAGATCAACGCTGCCGAACTCAGTTGAAATCGTTTGATCCGCTGGAAGCGACGAAACCCTTGCGCGTGTCGGAAGTTGAATGTGAATCTCTTCCTCCGTGGTCCAAGGAGCTTCAAGAAGGAGGTCCTGGCTTCGCGTAATGCTTGGCGCAAGCGTTACTACGTAGTTGCGTTCCATCCACGAAGAGGGCAGCGACGCGGAGCGGTGGCCACGATAAGCAGAAAGGTCTCCGCTGAAGCTTAACGAAACTGCCTCACTTTCGCTGAATCCGGCAGGAGCTTCAACATTGTGGATTTCAACTGCGGGCAGAACCTGCGCTAAGCGATCTCGGACGTATCCAAGCTTCGCCTCACGTACTTCCAACTGCCGACGAACTTCGGGAGCATCTTCGCCACGCACATAGGTCGCGCCGGAGAAATGAATGGTGCCATCGTCGTCGAGTTGTGCGTTAATCGTTCGCCGCGAGTAGTTGTCATCTGCGGTGGACCGCGGAGTGTGCCGCAGCACGGTGTGTCCATTGACATCGACCGTGAGTGCCATCGCGCCTTGATCCACGACCGGCAATTCGCGTAATCGCGCAAATTCCGCCGTGCCATCGAGCCAGAGGTCAAATTCGGGCACATACACAATGGCGTGATCGAAAATCGCTGCCGAAGCAGGCTGAGACATGATGTCGCCCAGCGCCTGGGTGCGCACCAGAGCAATCTGCGCATCAATTCCGGCTGCGCGCAACAGGGCCACCATCAGGCTGGCTTTGTCTTTGCAGTCGCCAAAGCGGCGCGCGTAGGTCTGAGCTACCGGATATGGCTTGAATCCGTACACGCCGAATTCCTGTGCGACATAACGCGTGCTCTTGAGCACGAGATCATCAATTTCGGCGATGCGGTCGAGCTTATTCGGATGGCGCGAAATCAGTTCGGAAACGATACTCTCCAACTCAGGGCTCAACTTAAACTGCGGGCTGATCAACTGCGAATACCACTGGCCGAGTTCTTCCCAGGTCTGGAAATTAGAGACGTGAACGTATGCGCCTTGTTCACTCCATGAAGGAGATCGCGGCTCGCGCACCAGAGCGGGGATTCCACGCCGTTCCCAAACGTAAGTTGTTTGGCTTGCGCCTTTGCGAATCTGTGGTGCTCCGAGGAGATGTTGCGCGCTGCTCAGATGCAGTTCCGCAGGCGTCCGCACAACATACCGCTGAAGGTTGCAGGGAAGAGCTCCGCCAAAGGGGACCAACTCGGCGAAATATTTTCCGTATGGATTCTCGTGCGAAGTCGGCGTCAGCGTGTACTCGAGTTCCACGACATCGGCGACGTTGAGATCACGGAACCTCAGCTGTCTCGTTCGCAGGTCGTAATAGGCGGCAGCGGAAGCATCACCTACCTTGGTGTCGCCATCATCCTCTGCTTCAGAAGTGGTGCCGTTCGGGTGATAGACGCGCGCGCGTCTGATCTCGAGTTCCTGCGTCTGCGGAGAATACTGGATCGCCCGCGAGCGATAGCTCTCGACATCGGCTTGCGACGATAGAGCGATGAGCAACTGCGTGTGTTGCGTCGCTTGATAGTCCGGGCGCACCTGATCGAGGCGCACGCTGGCTAAAACACGTGATTCTGTGCGCTTCGCCGAAGGTAACGCGCGCCAGCTCTCAATCAACTTTGCAGTATCTGCGAAGTAGCGTGAAGGGCGGCCTTCCGGTTGCTGTTTGCCCTCATGCAGGAGGCGGCGGAGGTGCTCGGACTCGGAACCGGGAAGTCCAGTAGGCTCCGATTCATTGGCCTCGGCGTCCTCTCCTGTTTCAGTGGTAGTGGCAGAGTCGTTCGCATCGGAGCTGGGCGGACGGAAATCCGTCGCGCTCAAAATTACAGGAGCATCAGCTGAACTTGGCCCACCAGTCGCAAGCGCCCGCGCCTTTTTCCCGAAGCCCAGTTCCGCGTAATTTTCCGCAAGCATTTGGGAGGCAGCCTGCGACAGTGGCTCCGTTCGCAACGCCTTCATTCTTTCGAGAGCAGCGCTGCTGTGGCCTTCGTTGATATCGAGCCTTGCGAGTTCCGCTGCGAGCAAAGGTTCGGAGTCGAGTTTGAGTGCTTCTGACAGGAGCAACCGAGCCAGCGTCAGTTGGCCTTCCGCCGAATATTGGGTAGATAGGTCGCTGACTGCCGGAACGTAACTCTTGTCGAGCTCCAGCGCCCGTCGTTCGGCTTCTATCCGCCTATCGTCCTCTTTAGTTGTTCGGGCTGCGTAGTACCAGGCTTCCGCGGTTTGTGTAAGCTCAGCCAATCGCGCTGCTTCTTCATAGCTCAGCCAAGAGTGGTGGAGCTTGATGTATTCAATTGTGCTGCGAAAATCGACGTCCGGTTCCGTAACAGAGCCGACAACAGATTCAAGTAGAGCTTTAGCTCGATTATCGGAAGATGAAGAACTAAGAGTGCCTCGCCCTACAGTCTCAAGATCTCTGGCTTCGTCTCGCACTGCACCCTGTGCCTGGTCGTCGGAGTCCACTTCGCGAAGCAGACTATCGATCTGCTTTATATTGGTTACGCGATCGCGAAGGTCCGATATTTGTTCAAGGAGTGCAACGTTAAGGATGGCGCTGCGCGCGCCGGAAGAATGGATGTTGTTGCGCAGCAGGTCTATCTTCTGTTCGAGGTGTTTATCGAACCACGATTGTGCGTGTGCAGGAGGAGAGTCAACTGCAAACGACACGCAAGTAGCAAGCAAAGGTAGGGCGCACAGGAATACCGGCCGCAACTTGCGCAGAGTAGCCATTGTCCCATTACGACTTAACTCCGGGCCATGCGCTATTGCCTAAAACGGAACTCCCCGGAAGTCGTTTAACGTTCCGGGGAGGCCGTTACCACTTGAGTTCGCGTCCGGAAAGGCATCGTTTCCCCCAGGATTTTCGCTGCCTGCCCTGCCCGCGAACTCAATTGATCGGGGTTAAGGTAGGTTGAGTATCGCGTACGCGTCATTTTTTACCAATGCAAAGAAACACCTAAGTAGCTGCCTAATAAGACCTTACGCAACACGAGAGGCTTACAACTTTAGTTTGTTTTGAGCTCTGGCATTGAGTGGCGTAATTCACCGCGCAGCAGCTTACATCCATCGCAACTGCCGGTTACATCTCAGTTGTTCGACAAGCTGATGATGCTTCCGCGTATTTCCGGACTGGTGGCTCTGAGTTTCGCGGCGATGATTGCGGCTGCACAGAACTCAATCGACTTCACTTCAATCCCACTTTCTTCTTCGAGTTCTTCCGTACATTGGCTGGTCGGAACTGAAAATCACCTGCAGCCTACATCCGTTGGAGCACTCTTCCTCGATTCGGCCTTCGCTCACGGATACCGCCACGGCTACGATCAGGGCTTCCATCTCGCCGATCTCGACGTCCACATGGGCCGTTCATCCCAGCAGATGACAAAGCGCCAATTTCGCCAAGCCTCTCGCGAGTTCAACAAGTCGTTCGGAAGTAAGAATCTTTTTGAGCAGGGGTATCAAGTCGGCCTCTCCGCCGGATACCAGGACTCCTTTGCCGGACGCGAATACCAGGCCAGCGAGCGAGCGAAGCTCGCAGCCTCCGGACTCGAAGATGCATTGCCTCCAAGCCGCAGGCAGTATTTCGACGATGGTTTCGCGGGTGGATACGCGAGCGCCCGTGTCCAAAGCGTTCCGTCCAAGGGAATGACTCTGGATTACCTCGTGCAGTACTGCCAGGAAACGTTGCTCGCCAGCCATCCACCCGAATATTGCTCCGGATTCAGCCGTGGATTCGTCTTTGGTTCTTCCGTTCAAGCGGGAACGGAGAGCACGGCCCTCGGCAACTCGCCCCATTGACTTCTCTTTTCTCCACCCCAATCCGGGATGTTGACCCTTTCAGTACATGTCCTTTAGGTCATTGCACTGATAGTGCTTTCGTGCGAAACCAAGGTATGCTAACCGCCAGTACCGTTGTGACTAAAGACATGAAAGCCGCCCCCGCAAGAAAGCCAGTGATTCACATCGCTGTCGTTGACAGTGATCCCCTACGCTTTATTGGACTTCGTTCCCTTTTTGACGAAGAGCCCGATTTGGATCTGACCGCCGCTACGCTCGAGGAGCTGCCGAAGCTGCCTAACGTCGATCTGATCCTGCTTGGCAATCGTGGCAGCGGAACCGCCAGTGTCTTCGACGTGATGGCCAGCCTCAAAGCTGCGCGTCCAGATTTGCGCATCATCGTCACCGGCACGGGGGTTGATGACGAAACTATTCTCAAGGCGCTTGCGGCCGGAGCAAAGGGCTACGTCGATGAAGGCGCCAGTCCTTCAGAATTCGTGCAGGCAATCCGAGTGGTCAATCAAGGATCCGTATGGGCGCCCCGCCGCGTAATGTCGATCTTCATCGATCGCGTCACTTCTTCGCCGGGGAAAATCTTCCCGGCAGGGCGTGTCGAGTTCACGGATCGCGAGAAGGAAGTTCTGGAACTTTTGGTCGCCGGCCGCTCCAATCGCGAGATTGGTCACTCACTGCAAATTGAAGAGCGCACAGTAAAGGCGCACGTGGCGAAACTCATGCGCAAAGTGGGCGTGCAGAACCGAATAGCACTGTCGGTCCACGCGATTACACACTCGCTGGTTGGCGGCGAAGAAGAACCACTGTAATTACATATCTGGGCCACTGTCTGTGAACAGTGGCTCAAAGCCCGCTTTGCCTTTTAAGTTGCTTCTGTGTCCCATCCTTCTTCTCAACATCTCGCCGCGTGATCTTCGCCACCTAGACTAGAGCGGAAAATGCTCTAGGTAGATGTTTAGGGAAGAAACACCGACCCATCCGTTTCGGTGTTTCAGAGTACAATTTTGCGCCATGCGTAGTCTGGTTTTGGCTCTCCTCCTCTTTCCAGTTCTGGGATTTGCTTCTGAGCAATGGACTGAAGTTAAGTCAGCTCATTTCACCGTAATTACTGATGCCGGCGAGAAGCGTGGACGTGATGTGGCTCTGCGCTTCGAGCAGATGCGGCAGGTGTTTGGTTCGCTGGTGATGCACGGCGAGGTCAGAACGTCACGTCCGGTGCAGATTCTTGCGTTCAAGAATACGAAGGGCATCAAGCAGATGGCGCCCTTGTTCAAGGGCAAGCCGATCGAGGTGGCCGGTCTGTATCAGAAAGGGCAGTCGCAGGATTTTATTGCGCTTGATCTATCTTCTGAAGGAGATTATCGCTGGCAGACGGTCTTTCACGAGTACGCGCATTTGCTGCTGAACTCGAACACGTCTGAATGGCCAGTGTGGTTTGACGAAGGCTTTGCAGAACTCTTCTCTACCATCGACCTGAGCGGCAAACAGGCGCTGATCGGTCGCGCCCCGGAATCGGCGGTGCAGATGATCGTGAACAATCGGCTGATGCCGGTTGCGCAGTTGTTTGCCGTGCAGCACGACTCAGCGACGTACAACGAGAGCGGCGATCATCGCAACATGTTCTACGCCGAGTCGTGGCTCATTGTGCATTACCTCGAAGACAAACAACTGGTAAAGCCGGTGATCCTCTCGTTCGCGGTTACGCACGGCCGGCCGGACGAAGCCCAATTTCGTAAGCACACAGGCATGACATTTGCTGAATTTGATCGCGCGCTGGAGAACTACGTTCGCGGAAATCGGCTCATGGGATGGAACACGCCGCTTCCTACCGGCATCGATGCAAGTACGTTCCCAGCCCGAGCAGTCACATCGAATGACGCATTGATCGCAGTCGGGGAGATGCACGCGGGTTCGCCCGATCATCATGCTGAGGCGATGCACGAACTCGAGCAGGCGCTTTCGGCCGATCCCGGCAATATCAAAGCCCAAAGTGACCTGGGCTATGGCTACCTCATGCAGCGCGACTACGCTCACGCCGAGCCTTACTTGGAGAAAGCTGCCGCAAGTGGAAGTGAAGACGCGATGGTGCACTTCTACTACGCCATGCTGCTGCAGCAAAAATTTCAGGCGAGCAGCGCCTCGCCGGAGCAACTGGAGAGACAGAAGAAAGAACTGGAGCAGGCGATCAAGCTGAATCCGAATTTGGCCGAAGCGTATAACCTGCTGGCGCTGAATGCGCATCAGCGACAGGATTCAACGGCAGCCATTCAGGCTTCGCTGCATGCAGTCGCACTCGATCGCCGCAACGAGAGTTATGCGGTGAATCTTGCCAACGCGTATTTGGCAGCGCAGAAGATTCCCGAAGCGCAGGCGGTAATCGATCAGCTTCGCGGCAGCCAGAACTCCTTCGTTCTCAATGCGATCGCGTCGATGCAGTCCTACATCTCGCAATATCAGAGCTACCAACAGAGTGTCGCTGACTACAAGAAGAGTGATGAGGCAGAGGGCGGCGATGAGAAAGACTCGGCTTCCTTGGAGGCCTCAGCGCCACGAGTTTTGCTACGCACAGCCGACAATGCGAATGGAGGCACGCGCCGGACAGTGCAGGGAACGTTAGTGCAAATCGACTGCAAGTCCGACGGCTCCGGCCTGCTGTATATGCAGGATGGCGAGCGCCTCCTGCAGTTGAAATTCCGTTCTTTCTCTGCCATCGCAGATTCGGCTTCCGACACACTTACCTGCTGGACCAAGCAGAAGCAGGCGACGGTGGAATACACGGTTGATGGCGTCGCGCAAAAAGTGTCGCTGACAAAGTGATGACTGAAAGGCCTAACCCGTAGTACTAGCACCGCTGTAATGTTCCCAGCCATAACCCTTGTGCATACCATGCTTTAGGCGAATTTGCGCCCTCCCCCCATTTAACACAACTTTCCTTCAGAGAGGGTTTATGAAACCACTCGTTTGTTTTGGATTGGCGCTAAGCTTGGCGACTACTGCCGCAGCGCAGAATCCGAGCACTGCATCGACTGCTCCCAAATCGGGAAATTCTTCGGTTTCGCACCAGATCAAGGCCATCAACTATCGCAACGGTTCATCGTCGAAAGTGGACATGCAGGGAACTCAGCTCATGTCAACGGCGATGGGCGAAGCTAAAGTTCAGAGCCGCACGGGACGCGTCGAAGTGGACCTCAAAATGTATGGACTCGAGCCGGCCAACAAGTTCGGCATGGAGTACTTGACCTACGTGCTGTGGGCGATCAGTCCGCAGGGTCGCGCGGTGAATATGGGTGAGCTGGTGCTTGATCATGATCAGGCGAAGCTCAAAGCTACGACCGAGCTTCAGACCTTTGGACTCGTCGTCACTGCCGAGCCGTACTTTGCGGTAACGCAGCCGGGCAGCTTGGTTGTTTCGGAAAACGTACTCCGCACCGACACTGCAGGATCCGCGCAGCAGATCCAGTTCAGCTATGAATTGCTGGGGCGCGACGCTTACTCTTCAACCAACGCTCGCATCAACGATGCCATTTTCGGAATCGATTCCAAGACGCCGCTGGAGCTATTTGAGGCGCGTAACGCGGTAAGAATCGCGCACAACTCGAATGCCGACAAGTACGCTCCCAGCGCATTGGCCAGCGCTGAGAAGTCGCTGCAGCAGGCGGAGAACGCTTATCGCACCAGGCAGAAGTCGCAGGTCGCGACGTTCGCTCGCGATGCGGCGCAGACCGCCGAAGACGCGCGCGTGATGTCGCTCAAGAAGCAGGAAGAGGAGCGCTTGGCACGCGATGCCGCCGACCGCGAAGCGCAGGCTAAAGCGCAGGCGCAGGCTGAAGCTCTGCGTCGTCAGCAGGCGGAACAGGATCGCGCGGAAGCCGAGCGCATGCGCAAGGAAGCTGAAGTAGCCGCACAGCAAGCCGAGCAGGCAAAGGCAGAGGCCGAAGCTGCACGTCAGGCGGCTCTGCAGCAGCAGCAGCAGGCAGAGGCTGCGCGGCAGGCGGCGGTCGCGCAACAGCAACAACTTGCTGTCGAGGCTGACAAAGCTCGTGCAGCGGCGGCGGAAGCCGACCGTCTGCGTCAACAGGCGGAAAAGGATAAGGCCGATCTGCGCGCGAAGTTGCTGCAGCAGCTCAATTCCGTATTGGAGACGCACGATACGGCTCGCGGTCTGATTGCCAACATGGGCGATGTCCTCTTCCAGACCGGCAAATACGAGCTGAAGCCAGAAGCGCGTGAGCGTCTGGCAAGGGTTTCCGGAATTCTGTTGGCCTATTCGAGTTTGAAGGTCGCAATTGAAGGCCACACCGATTCGACCGGAAGCGATGAGTTCAACCAGCGACTGTCGGAGCAGCGTGCGGAGTCTGTCCGTGACTACCTGGTTAGTCAAGGCGTCGCGGCGGGCGGGATAACGGCCCGCGGCTTCGGCAGCATGCAACCGGTCGCTTCGAACGACACGGCTGAAGGACGCCAGCACAACCGTCGCGTGGAGCTGGTGCTGTCAGGCGACGCAATTGGGACTGCGAACGACGTGGCTAGCGCAGCGGCCCCGCGGCAGTAACTCTGCACACCGCATTCGATCCCAGAGGAGCGCGGCCTCGCGCTCCTCTTCATTCTTTCTAGGCCAAACACGCCTGATTCTTTCTAGGCCAAACACGCCTGGCGCCCTCACTGTGTCCGCTTTCGAACAGAGCTAACGGTTTCGGTCAGCCGGATGCCTCCGGCGTTGATTTGCGAATGCGCAAATCCTTGTATTTCAATGTAGTTGCACTTTTCTTCGCAGACGGACCGTGGAATGATGGCTGCTCACCTAAGCTGAGGAAGTCTATGAATCTTCGCCTCGCGTTTCGTTCATTGTGGAAGAGCCCGGTATTTGCGCTGATTTCGATTACGGTCCTCGTGTTGGGAATCGGCGCCAACGCGGCCATCTTCAGCGTCGTCAATGCTGTGATGCTGCGCCCGCTCCCATATCAGAACCCGGGGCGCATCGTTTCAGTCGGGACGCTCTGGCCGCGGACTGGCCGCATCGGACAGGTCTCTCTGCCCGACTTCCTCGATTGGCGAGCTCAGAGCCATAGCTTTGAGACGCTCTCCTACTACGCGGCCTATCCGCATAGCGTTTTTGCCAACAACGTCGCCGCGCAAATCAATGCAGCGATTGCGGACACGGAGTTCTTTGAGGTTTTCGGCGTGCAGCCCGAGCTTGGCCGCCTGTACAACGACGTCGACAAGAAAAGCGGCACGCCGGTGGCGGTGGTCAGTGATTCGTTTTATTGGCGCGTGTTCCAAGGCAATCCCGACATCATCGGCAAAACGATCAAGTCGGGCGAGCTTCAGTTGATGATTGTCGGCGTAATGCCCTCTGGATTCGACTTTCCTGAGCGCAGCGAAATCTGGATTCCGGATTACGACTCCATAGTCCAGCCGGGAACGCAGGAACGCTCTGCGCATAATTTCAGGGCAGTTGGTCTTCTCAAGCCAGAAGTTAGCGTCAACGAAGCGCAGGCAGAGATGAAAACCATTGGCGCTCGACTTGCGCAGCAGTATCCCAAGGATGACAAGCTGACAAGCGTTGGCGTCACCTCCCTGCGAGATCAACTGGTCGCGCAGGTTCGTTTGACGCTTTATCTTTTGCTGTCAGCGGTGGGAGTGGTCCTGCTGATCGCCTGCGCTAACGTAGCCAACCTGATGCTGGCCAAGGTCGCCGTGCGTCGGCAGGAAATTGCCATCCGCACCGCCTTGGGAGCGAGCCACGGAGACATCGTTCGACAACTCCTTAGCGAATCGCTGGTGCTGGCCGTTATAGCCGGCAGCTTGGGACTTCTGGTGGGGTATTGGGCCGCAAAGGCCTTGGCCCACGTGACTCCCGCTGCGCTAATCGCCAACACGGAGATCACGCTCGACTGGCGGGTCGCATTGTTTACGCTCGCCATATCGCTGCTATGCACATTCGTATTTGGCCTCGCGCCTGCGTTTCAGGCTAGTGGTGGCGATCTGCGCAGCGCGCTTTACGGCGGCAAAACTTATTGGATTGCTGGTAGTGGCAGTGGAAAGCTGCGTTCAGGGATCATGGTCGCGGAGATCGCGCTGTCCATGGCTCTGCTGGTAGCTGCGGGCATTCTCATCCGCAGCTTGATTGCGCTGAACGAGGTCGATCCCGGATATAGGGTGAACGACCTCACGATGATGCATCCGATGTACCCGGCCAATAGTGAGAGTGATTCGCAACACGCAGCCGCGTTTTACTCCGCGCTGTTGGAGAACGGACGCACAACGCTGGGAATTAAAAAGATCGCCGCCGCAACGGCGTTGCCTTCGCAACCCACTGATAGCAACGGCGGATTCTGGATTGCCGGTCATCCCGATCCTCCACCTGGGGACTACATCACCCAGTCGGCACTATTCATGACCGTTAGCCCGAATTACTTTCACGTGGTCGGAATCCCCGTCGTGAAGGGGCGCGACTTCAACGAACACGACATTCCTGGCGCTCCACTCACTTGCATCATCAGCGAACCCTTGGGGCGTAAGTTCTTTCCAGGCGAGAACCCTGTGGGCCAGCAGATCCGTTTCGGGTATGACAGTGTCACCTACAAGAACTACCTGACGATCGTGGGCGTGGTCGCAGGCGTACGCCAGGAGAACCTGGAGGACGCGCCGACTGCGCAGATCTACGTTCCATATCAGCAGCATCCTGGACGTGCCGCCGACATGTATCTCGTCTTTGCTGACAGCGGCGGGGGGGCGACAGCGCTGCGCGCCGAGGCGCACCGTTTGAACCCGGAAGTGCCTCTCGAACTGAACTCCATGAGCGAAGTTGCCGGCGAGTCGTTCGCGCCGTCGCGCTTCCGCAGCGGCCTGCTTGCGTCGTTTGCTGGATTGGCATTGCTCCTCGCCTTAGCTGGGCTGTACGGCGTGATGTCGTACACGGTCGAGCAGCGACGTAGTGAGATCGGCGTGCGCATGGCGCTGGGCGCTCAAAAAACCAACATCATGCAGCTCATTTTGGGACAAGGGCTTTGGCTGGTGCTTCCGGGAATCGTGCTGGGGGCCTTGCTCGCGTTTGCGGCGGGCAGGATATTCGCCAGCCTGGTCTATGGCGTGAGTACCGGCGATCCTCTCACGTTTATTGGCGTTGCAGCTGTGCTCGCCATCGTGGCGTCGCTGGCGATGTACATCCCCGCTCGTCGCGCCGCCGCAGTCGAGCCAATGTTGGCATTGAGAAGCGAATAACGCCGATGGAGGGCGAGCACTAATTCTGTTCCTTAAGCTCCGGCGATGGCAGCCTCGGATTGGCGACTTCGTCGGCGTGCTCTTTCTGTTCCAGCCGAGTCACAATTGCAAACTCCTGTCCGGCATCAGAACTCTTGTGCATTCTTTGCAGCAGTCGTCCTAAAGAGTTGTGTATCGAGATGCTGTGGGGCGAGAGCTTCTCGGCTGCTCGCCACAGCCCCACTGCTTTTGCGAACTGACCGTCATGTTCGTAACTCTTCCCGAGTCCGTAAAGAGAGCTGGGAAGGCGAGGATCGCGAGCGAGAGCTTGCTTGTAATACTGCTGCGCCTCAGCGTAGTTGCCAAGGAATAGGTCCATGGCTCCGAGTTGTTCATAGCTATAGGGAACGTCGGGTTCGAGGGCGATGTCCTTCAGGAACTCTTGACGCGCTCGCGGGTAATCATGCTTCTTCGAATATGCCCATCCCAGATTGAAATGTCCGAATGGCAGCTTCGGATCCTTAGCGATTGCTTTTTCCAATTCGGGAATAGCGTCGTCCGGTTGTCCGCGATTCAAATAGGCTTTGGCTTTCAGGAGATGAAATTCCGGCGAGTCGCCACCGATTTCGAGAAGCCGTCCAAAGGCCTGGTCGCTGAGAGATTTATTCCCCGATTGCTCTGCAGCGATTCCAAGCACATAGAGATAAACCAGATTGCCTGATTGTGAATTCCAGTCCGGGCTGAGTGTCTCACGCGCGGACGTGTAGTCTCCGGTCAAGAAATAGGAAAGGCCAAGCAAATAGCGGGATTGAATTGACGGACTCTGCCGGGCAGCCACACTCAATTCGGGAATGGCAGTTCTGTAGTCGCCCTGCTTGAAATAGAGCAAGCCTTTATCAAGATGAATGCCTGACATATTAGGGGCAAGGCGCTCGGCGCGGTCTAGATGTCCGCGTGCTGCCGACCATTGTTTGCGACGCATTTCGATCACCGCCAGATTCACATAGGCGGCAGCGGATTTCGGATCGCAATGAACTACTTCACGAAAGCTCTCCTCCGCCTTCTGCAAATCATTCACTTGCAACGCTTGCTGACCCTGACCGAAGACTTCGGTTAGGTTTTTGGGGCAGGGGGAAGATGAGTGCAAGTCTGTCCCTGCAACCCACACCGAACCCATCATCGAGATCGCCGCGGCGAGAAAAAATCTTGACAACGCTTTCCGATTCCGGCTAGTTTCTCTGTTCATTAAAACGGTTCAATAGCTCTATTCAAACGGTTCGCTAAAAATTAGAGACTACATCGAATGGTGGTGCCGAAATGAACAAAATACTCGCCCTCGCCACGTTTGCCCTTCTGTTTTCGACCGTAGCCCTCTCGCAAGACACCGGACAAATCACCGGGACCGTTCGAGATAACAGCGGAGCGGTCGTCCCCAACGCTAAGGTAACCGTCGCCAATCCGTCGCAAGGCATCACTCGCAATGTGACTACCAATAGCGACGGTGATTATCTGGTTCCCGGTCTGCCGGCTGGCGTGTACGACCTGACGGTGAGCGCCTCTGGGTTCCAGACCTTTCAAGCGAAAAACCTCACTTTGCGGGTTGCGCAAAAGAGTCGCGCGGATGCCAAGCTCTCCGTTGAACATGTCACCACGGAAATCGTGGTAGCCGGAGAGGCGGCAACAGCGGTAGAGACGCAGTCCTCCGAAGTGGCGGGAACGATCACTTCCAAAGAGCTCACGCAATTGGAACTGAATGGACGCAACTTCAGCCAACTGGTGACCCTCACGCCCGGCGTAAGCAACCAGACCGGCCAGGACGAGGGTCAGGTAGGAGTAAACGGAAGTGTGCTGTTCAGCGTGAATGGCGGCCGCACCGAGTACAACAACTGGGAGGTGGATGGCGGCGACACAATGGACAACGGCAGCAATGGCACGTTGAATGTGTATCCCAGCATCGACGCTATCGCCGAAGTGAAGGTGCTCACCTCGAATTATGGTGCTCAATACGGCCGCAATGCCTCCGGGACCATCGAGGCCGATACAAAATCAGGCACCAGCCACTTCCACGGCGATGCCTATGAATTTGTGCGCAATGACAAACTGAACGCCAGAAACTATTTCGATCTTTCCGGCCCTGTGCCCGGTTATAAAAAAAATGATTTTGGATTCACCATCGGTGGACCAGTCTTCATTCCCAAGGCCTACAACACGGACAAAACGAAAACTTTCTTCTTCTATTCGGAAGAATGGCGGCGCGATCGCGTTCCTGGCCAAGTCTTTAATCAGGCGGTACCCACATCCGCGGAGTTGAAAGGCAATTTTTCCGATATCTGTCCAGCGCCAGGAACGGAGTTCTCGCGCGATTCCTCCCAAACTGCGTTTCCGGTGTTTGCTGACTGCCCGGCCAGCGGCGCCGGACCTAACAGTACTTCCACTACTCAAACTTTCCTGGGCTTTCCCGGAAATCAGGTTTCTGTCGATCCCAATGCGACTGCGCTTCTGACCATAGTGCCGCCGGGAAATTCAAGCCCGGAAAACTGCGGAGGCGATCCAATCCTGAATTGCTTCAGCGCCTCACCGTCAACGCCGACCAACTGGCGCGAGGAGTTGTTCAGGATCGATCACAACATCACCGACAACATGCGCGCCAGCTTCCGTTTCATCCATGATTCCTGGGACACGGTTACACCCACCGTGCTTCCCTGGGGACTCACGACTTCCAGCTTCCCGACGATTCAAAGCCAATTTGTTGGACCTGGCGTCAGCATGGTTGCGCGGTTGACCAACACCATCTCGCCCACGATGCTGAATGAATTTGTCGCCAGCTACACCACCGATCACATCACTCTGACCAACATTGGAGCGGTTAAGCGTCCGGCCGGGTTGAACATGGGCACATTGTTTAACAATGGCTTTGACGGAAAAATTTCTGGTATCACCCTTACCGGTAACGGAGTCTACGGCGGAGGCTTTACGGAAGACCCTTCCTTTATCCCGTTCATAAACTCCAATCCGACCTACACCTATCGCGACAACATCAGCAAGATCGTCGGCAAGCACAACCTCGTGGCCGGCGGGTACTTCGTGGCTGCACAAAAGAATGAGGACAACTCTCCCGAACTGGCAGGACTCCTGACGTTTGACGCCTCCGCCAGTGGGTTTAGCACCGGCAATGCCTTGGCTGACATGCTGACCGGCAGGATCGCTTCTTTCCAACAAACCAACAAGCAGGTGAAGTATTACAACCGCTACAAGATCTTCGAACCCTATGTTCAAGACGACTGGCATGTGAATGATCGGTTGACTTTGAACCTCGGGCTGCGCCTCAGCTTGTTCGGCACCTATCGTGAGCGATACCAGCAGGAATTCAATTGGGAGGCTTCGGCGTATCAAGCCGCAAGCGCTCCGCAGATCGATGCCGACGGCAGTGTGACCGGACAGTCCGGTGCGATCATTCCCGGAAGCGGAAATCCATTCACGGGGCTGGTGCAGTGCGGAGCGAAGGGTGTTGCTCCTGGTTGCCAGGAAGGGCATCTGTTCAATCCGGCGCCTCGCGTCGGGTTTGCTTGGGACGTGTTCGGCAACGGTAAGACGGCTCTGCGCGGCGGCTATGGGATCTTCTTCGAGCACACCAACGGAAACGAAGGCAACGTTGAGTCGCTCGAAGGCACTCCACCGCTGGTTCAGACTTCGACGCAGTTTGACATCGTTGGTTACAACCAAATCGGCGGCGGCGGTTTGCAGTTCCCGCTAGGAGTGATCTCCATTCCTACAAAGGCGATCTGGCCATACATGCAGCAGTGGCACCTCGACATTCAACATCAGATATTCAAAGACACTGTGCTCACCACGTCGTACGTGGGCAGCAAGGGAACCCATCTCACCCTGCAGAGCAATCTCAATCAGTTGCTCCCGGTTCCGGCCAATCAGAATCCATTTCAACCCGGCCAGAGCTTAGCGAGCACCGATGCCTGCACATCTGGCGCTGTCAATGGTGTAACTCTCACCGGCGCCGCGGCCAACAATTTAAATATAGCTTGCGGCAACTCGGGCCCCGACCCCTTCCGCCCGCACCTGGGGTTCGGCAACATTACCTCGCTTCAGCCTGTCGCCAACTCAAGCTACAACGCTTTGCAAGTGCAGGTGCGCAGGACCTCGGGCCCGCTCACCATGGATGTGGCGTACAGCTACGGCCATTCCATCGATGATGCGTCCGACCGCTTCGACACTACCTTTGTGAATGCATATGACTTTCGCGCCAATCGGGCGAGTTCGAACTTCGATCAGCGCCACATCCTGAACATCAGCTATGTCTATGACCTGCCATTCTTCCGCGGGCAGGGTTTGGCTCACACCGTGCTCGGCGCATGGCAACTGTCAGGAATTACGACCTTCCAAACTGGAACTCCCTTCGGAGTTACGTTTCCTAACGACAACGCCGGAGTTGGAAACGGAGTTGGAACCGGTGCCTATGCCGACCTCGTGGGCAATCCCAACTTGCTCGATGGCCCGACGTTGTTGCCAGGCCAGAAGGCGCCGCTCCTTTACAATCCCAACGCGTTCGCAGTTCCTACTGGCCTCAAATTTGGAAATTCCGGACGAAACTCGCTGCGCAATCCGAGAAGAACGAACTTCGACATGGCGCTGTTCAAGCGAATTTCTGTGACGGAGAGACTGAACTTCGAATTCCGTGCCGAAGCCTTCAACGTCTTCAACCATACGCAATGGTCAAGCAACCCCGGGGACGTGGATCACGACATTACCTCGGCAACGTTCCTGCAGCCGACGGCAGCACATCGCGCGCGCACGCTGCAGCTTGCGCTGAAGGCGATTTTCTAGTTGGATTGCTTCTACAGGACGCATCTTGCATCTCGTCCTGCAGAAGCATACGAGGAGAAGGAGCGTGAGTAAGTTCAAATCGGGAACTGGGGAGCCAGGCAGTTCCCGCGTCACCATTCGCGACGTCGCCCGACACAGCGGCTTCTCCTCTTCCACTGTCTCGATCGTCCTCAACGATGCTCCATTGGCGCGCTACATCCCAAGAGTCACAAAAGATCGCATCGAGGCGACTGCCA
>CAYZHX010000034.1:0-1832 GCA_964476905.1 uncultured Terriglobales bacterium | reverse complement strand
TGCACAAGCTCGGTCATCGCGACATCGCTTTTATTCGTGGACCAAAAGGTCTTGGCGACAGCGTTCCGCGGTGGCGCGGGGTCAAGAGATTCGCTGAGGAAAACGGCATCGTGCTCGATCCCGAACGCATCGTCGATCTCCCTGAATCGCAACATCCGATGTCGGGTTTCGAAGCCGGCGTGGTCCTTACGAAGCGTTTGTTGGATAGCGGGCAAAAGTTTACCGCCTTGATGGCTTTCGATGACATGTCGGCCTTTGGGGCGATTCGAGCCCTATCTTCAGCGAGGATTCAAGTCCCGGAACAGTGTTCCGTGATTGGCTTCGATGACGTCTCGCCTTCGAGCATTGCTACGCCGGCGTTGACAACGATTCGCCAGCCTCTGCCCACAATGGGAACTATGTCCGTGAGCATCGCTCTGGAAGCAATCTCAGCTCAGCACCAATCGAAGAGCTTTAGCGCCATTCATCGAAGGCTGAAGCCTGAACTCGTTGAACGCGATTCGACATGCACAAGGACCGTGCGCGCCGAAAGGATGTCGTTGCCTATCCCTGCTGATCAACCGAACGAGAAGCGACAGAGCTCCCGGTGAATTACTCGAAGTGTGTTTCACACGTCTACGTCGCGTGCATGATGCTGTACGCAAGTATGGCGAGCACAATCAGGCTCACCGCTACGTAAAGGCGATCTCGTTGCAGGTAGAAGCCGACCACAGCTAGAACTACCCGTGCAATTGGGGTGGCGATCAGAAGTACAAGACCCAGCTGCATAATGCCATCGCTACGCAGATGCAGAGCCGCGACGCAGATTCCTACCAGGTTTCGGAGCTCGGGAAGTTCACTGTGAAACACCTGGTAATTGACCGTTTCGCGGCCGTGCTGTGCCAGGTAGAGAACACCGCCCACAGCAACTACTACGGCGGAGATCAACACGCCGAGGCGAAGCAGATTGCCGATGAAGATCTCCAAACGGTCGTCAGTCATATCGGCTAAACCTTTCCCGTGATCCCGTTGAAAATCATCTCCAGTGCTAGCAGAAATATGATTACGCCAAAGGTCACGCGCAACGCTCGAACTGGAGCTTTCACCAGCACCTTACTTCCCAGAAATGCGCCACCAAGAACGCCGAGAACCACGGGCATCGATAGTCGCGGATCAATGTAGCCGCGGCCGAGATAAACTCCTGCACTTGCTGCGGCAGTGACGCCGATCATGAAATTGCTCGTCGTCGTCGAAACCTTGAAAGGAATACGCATCGCACGATCCATTGCGATGACTTTTACGGCTCCCGATCCGATCCCAAGTAGCCCGGATAATGCCCCCGCCCCAAACATCAAAGTGAAGCCGGAAGGCACGTTGCGTACGCCGTACGCCTGACGGCCCTCGCCAACCGGATAGTCGCCTCCAAGTCTGAGCTTTGTTCCCAGAGAATCGGAATCGACGATCTCGCTACTGTCGTGCTTCTTCCCGAAAAGTGACTGGTAAGCGGCGTGCAGGAGCACGAGGCCGAAAACAATCGCAATCGCATGTGTGCTGACATGCGTTGCCAGGAATGCTCCGACGATCGCGCCAATCGTAGTCGCGATCTCCAGCAGCATTCCAATGCGAATGTTGGAGTAGCCCTCTTTGACGTACGCGGCTGCCGCTCCAGAAGATGTGGCAATCACGCATACCAATGAAGCGCCGATCGCGTACTTGATATCCACGTGGAACAGAAGAGCGAGCGCAGGAACGAGAACCACTCCGCCGCCCAATCCCGTTAGTGCGCCAAGAAATCCGGCGAACATGCCGGTGACCCACACGATGATGGTGAAGAGCAGGGCTGTCATTCGCGC
>CAYZHX010000033.1:0-30628 GCA_964476905.1 uncultured Terriglobales bacterium | reverse complement strand
ACGAATCCCCCCGTCGCCCTGTGCAGATGGTGTTTGGCAAAATCGATGACATCGCGAGCCGCGTAGCCGCAGCGGTGGATGGCGCACGTCGATTCCTCTTCTCAACCCAAGATCCCGAAGGCTTCTGGTGTGGTGAGCTCGAAGCTGATACCACCCTCGAATCCGATTACATCCTGCTGCACACGCTGCTCGGGACACGAGACGAAGTGCGTCTGCAGAAAGCCGCGCGAGAAATCATTCGGCATCAGAACGAAGATGGCGGATGGCCGATTTACCATGGCGGTCCTTCAAACATCAGCGCGACTGTTAAAGCCTACTTTGGACTGAAACTTACCGGACACAAAGCAGACGATCCCATTCTGGTCCGCGCTCGCGAGTGCATCTTCGCGCTCGGCGGCGTGACCGCCGTAAACACGTTCACCAAGATTTATCTCTGCTTCCTCGGACAGTACGACTACGACGCCGTGCCGGCGGTTCCGCCAGAGATCGTGCTTTTCCCGAAATGGTTTTGGTTCAACATTTACGAGATTTCGTCATGGTCGCGCGGGATTCTGGTCCCGCTGTCGATCTGCTACGCGAAGAAGCCGTTTAGGAAGATTCCTGATGAGATGGGAATCCAGGAGCTCTTTCCCAATGGTCGCCACAATACCGATCTTCGCCTGAAGTGGAGTGACAAGCTCATCAGTTGGCGCAATTTCTTCCTGGTTCTAGATCGGCTTACGCATTGGTTCGAGGCGGTGCATGTGCGTCCACTGCGCTCAATCGCTTTGAAGGCAGCAGAAGAATGGATGCTCGAACGCATGGAGATGAGCGACGGCCTTGCGGCGATCTATCCGGCGATCATGAATTCGATCATCGCCCTGCGCTGCCTCGGCTACTCCACCGACGATCCGCAGGTGATCCGCGCCATCGATGAATTCGAGGCACTCGGAATCGAAGAAGAAGACACTTTCAGGATGCAGCCATGCAAATCTCCAGTTTGGGACACCGCATATGCTGCATTCGCGCTAGGAGAAGCCGGGGTATCGGCCACGGATCCACGCATGGTCGCTATCGGCGAGTGGCTACTGCAAAAGCAGGTCACACATAAAGGCGATTGGGCGGTGAAAGTCAAAGACGTCTCACCGGCTGGCTGGTACTTCGAGTTTAACAATGAGTTCTATCCCGACGTAGACGATACGGCGATGGTTGCGCTCGGCATGAGCAAGGTCCAGGTGCCCAACGAACGCTATCAGCACGAGTCAGTGCAACGCGCGATCGATTGGATCTTCGCCATGCAGTGCAAGAATGGTGGCTGGGCGTCCTTCGACAAAGACAACGACAAGATGATGTTTGAGCACATCCCCTTCGCCGATCACAACGCCATGCTCGATCCGGCGACTGTGGACATCACCGGGCGCATTCTCGAATGTTTGGCTACTTACGGTTACACGCAAAGCGATCCAAGGGTAAAGCGTGCAATCGAGTTCCTGAAACGGGAACAGGAATCTGATGGTTCCTGGTTCGGTCGCTGGGGTGTGAACTACGTATACGGAACCATGCTCGTTCTGCGTGGCATGGAAGCGATGGCTGTTGACAATCACGAGCCCTGCATCCAGCAAGCAGCCGAATGGCTGCGCATGTACCAGAATTCTGACGGGGGTTGGGGCGAGAGCTGCGAGTCGTACGACGACTCAGCAGCCAAAGGACTCGGCCCGAGTACCCCGTCACAGACAGCGTGGGCCATTATGGGCTTGCTGGCCGCCGGAGACACGCGCAGCGACGCGGTTACTCGCGGTATCGCATATTTGCTGCGAACTCAGCGTAAAGATGGTGGCTGGGATGAGCCGCAGTACACAGGAACAGGGTTCCCACGGGTGTTTTATTTGGCGTATCACCTGTACCGCGTGTACTTCCCATTAATTGCTTTGACCACGTATGCGCGGGTGTGCGCTCTCGAACGGGCGACGGTAGAGGCATAGCAATCGCGCAGACGGAGGCGTGCCCTTCGTCGATGCGCGCAAGGTTTAAGAATCCATTTACTGGGCGCTTAGCCCCGATTGAGTGAGGTACTTTGGCCGGACCAATTTCCCAGATGTGGACGGTATCGACTTACGTCCTTAAGCAGAAGCTAAAAGGACGCAAGCGGTATCCGCTCGTGCTGATGCTCGAGCCACTCTTCCGTTGCAATCTGGCGTGTGCCGGATGCGGCAAGATTCAGTACCCGCCGCACATCCTCAAACAGCAGCTCACGCCTGAAGAATGCTTCCGCGCCGTGGATGAGTGTGGTGCGCCAGTAGTCAGTATTCCCGGCGGCGAGCCATTGATGCACTCCGAGATCGACAAAATCGTCGAAGGCCTGGTCGCTCGCAAGAAATACATCTATCTCTGCACAAATGCGCTGCTGCTCAAAGAGAAGCTCGATCTGTTCAAGCCCAGCAAGTACCTGACGTTCTCGGTTCACATCGACGGACAGCGCGAGCACCACGATTTCTCCGTTTGCCGCGAAGGTGGATATGACATCGCTGCGGAGGGCATTCGCGAAGCAATTGGCCGAGGCTTCCGCGTGACGACGAACACGACGTTGTTCGACGGAGCAGATCCCAACAGCGTTCGCGCGCATTTCGACGAGATGATGAAGCTTGGTGTCGAGAGCATGATGCTTTCTCCCGGCTACTCATATGACAAGGCTCCGGACCAGAAGCACTTTCTTGGACGCGCACGAACACGCCGCCTGTTCCGGGCAATCTTGTCGAACCGAAAGAAGACCTGGCGCTTCAACCAGTCGCCGCTCTTTCTCGAGTTCCTTATGGGTAAGCAGCAGTACGCGTGCACCCCATGGGGAATGCCGACATTCAACATCTTCGGCTGGCAAAAGCCCTGTTACCTCCTGCAAGACGGATATGCGGATACATTCCAGGAGCTAATGGAAGCCACAGAGTGGCACAACTACGGCACTGAATCGGGAAATCCGCGCTGCGCGAACTGCATGGTGCATAGCGGCTACGAAGCTTCAGCAGTCGATCACACGTTCGGTTCGATCCCAGGATTCCTGCAGACCATTCGGGCGACATTCGCAAACCATAAAGATGAAGCTGCGCTGAAGCTGCTCAACGAGCCGGTGCGACCCGTACATGCGTTTAATCCGCTCGTGCAGATCGAGACTGACTCCAAACGGCTTGAGGAAACCAGAGCGTAGCCCTTTGTGATTCGGAACATGAGGAACCCCATTTTTTCGATGCTCTTGATGAGCAACAATAAATGCGGTTTGCAAGAGATGCGCAATGACAAAGCAGAAAGACGGCAGCAGAAATGACTGAAATTGTGAGTCCAGAGGTCCTCGAAGTAGCGCCAGGCACAAAACACGAAAAACTCGAAGGCTGGATTCCTAGTCTAGCGACTGACGAAGACATTTGCGAAGCGCTGGAGAAGGCGTTTGACTATCGCGGCGACGTGACCATCACTCGCAAAGACGGCAGGAAGATCGAGGGTTATGTCTTCGATCGCAAAACGGGGAAAACCCTCACGGAGTCTGTCGTTCGGATTATTCCCAATAATGCCCGCGAAAAGCTCTCAATTCGCTACTCCGAGATCGCTGCCCTTAAATTCAGCGATCGCGATCCCGCCGTCGGCAAGAGCTTCGAGGCATGGGTGAAGAAGTATTGGGAGAAGCGCGCAGCGGGCGAAAAGAATATCCAGCTGACTCCAGAAGCCCTGGAGTAAAAAATCAGCAAGAACTCAGCAGGTAGAATTCCCGCAAATGAAATTCAAGGCTCTGTGTTGCTCCCTTATTCTTCTGCTCTTCGCGGCATCTTCTAGACCAGCCTATGCCTGGGGATGCGAGGGTCATCAGATCGTTGCACTCATCGCGGTGAAGCATCTGCAACCTCAAGTTGCGAGTCAGGTGAATGCGATTCTAGCAGCTGCTCCTGTGAGCGCCGCTCTTCATCGCTATTGTCGGAATCTGGGCCTCCCTCCTATAGCCGACGCAGCAACGTGGGCAGATGACTATCGAGCCGAACAGCCGGACACTGGTCCGCTTCATTACGTGAACATTCCCTTGAATGCCACGCGGGACAAATACGACGTGTCACAGATGTGCCAATCGGGCTGCGTGATCGATGCCATCAACAAGTATGCTCAACAGCTCAAGAGCAGCAGCGACGCTTCCGTCCGCGCTAACGCTTTAAGATTTGTGATCCATCTAGTCGGCGACATTCACCAGCCGCTGCACGATGAAGACAACAGCGACGAGGGCGGCAACTGCGTGCCGGTTGCGTTTGAAGATGAAGCGCCGCGACTGACGAGTCCACAGCGCGAAGATTATTTCCCGAATCTACACTCTGTTTGGGATACGGGGCTTCTCGAAAGCCTGCTCGAAAATCATGACATGACCGTCGAAGAGTTCGCCGAATTGCTCGATATTCGCTACCACTCGCGCGCACCGCGCTGGAATGTGGGGCAGCCAATCGATTGGGCTTGGGAAGGCCACGAGGCTGCCGTGAGTGCATATCGTGCATTGCCCGCTTTCATTCCGCGCGAGCCAGAAAACAAAGTGAATTCTTGTGCCGACAATCACATTGGCAAGCGCATGGCGGATCTGCACATCGACCTGGGCGCGCGTTACGACGATGTGTCTCATCCCATTCTCGAAGAACAGCTCGCGAAGGCAGGCGTGCGACTTGCGACCTTGCTCAACTCAGCTTTGGGCAAGTAGCGAGTCTCTTTACTTTCGTTTGTCTCCACTGCGTTAGAATCGCGGTTCGCCTCCTCGGAAGCCAATCCGAGCGACGATGCTGATTCGTTCTTAAGGAAAGGAAATGAGCTCGGCCTCGAGCGCCAAAGACCACTCCCAGGTGACGGATTCCATGCTGATCTCCCGCATCCGCGCCGGCGATGAAGACGCGCTCGCCGCTCTGCATGACCGTTATGCCCAAGTGGTGTATTCAGTAGCGTTGCGCGTGCTCGGCGACACCACCCAGGCCGAAGACGTCCTGCAGGAGATCTTTTTGCAACTGTGGAGAAAGCCGGAAACATTCGACTCAAATCGTGGCAGCCTGGGCGCTTGGCTGGCCGTCATTGCACGTCATCGCGCAATTGACCAGTTGAGGAAAAGACGTCCGGAGTTTGATGTCGATGATGTGATGATCTCGGTCGATTCCGATTTGGAACAGGCCGCCGACCGCAACCGAACGCTTGGCAGAATCCGCACTGCAGTCGAGCAGTTGCCGCCAGACCAGCGGCGCGCACTGGAGCTTGCTTTCTTTCAGGGACTCACGCATTCAGAGATTGCGGCGAAAACAGGTGAGCCGCTGGGAACCATCAAGACGCGCATTCGAGCAGCTCTGGCGGCGCTCAGAAAGGGGCTCGCGGCGTGAAGGATCACCGGCAATTCGCGGACGATCTGCTGCTCTACGCATTGCATGAGCTTCCCGCTTCCGAAGCTGCAGAATTTCGCGAGCACCTTAAGACCTGCGCAGGCTGCCGGCGCGAGTTGGAAGAGATCAACTCACAACTCGCAGTGTTGGCCTTGTCGAGCGTTGCTTCTGCTCCGCCGCAACGAGCGCGTGACCGCCTGTTGCAGGCGATCAGGACCGAGCCGCGAGGCGTACGCCGATTTGTCATGCACCGGCCATGGTGGAGCTTCGTCCCCACTTTCGCGGCAGTGCTGCTCGCTCTTTTTGGACTCCTCCTCTGGCGCGATAATGTGAGCCTCCGGAACAGGCTCGAAGCCACCCAGCAGCAGTTTCAACGGGAGCAAGGGGACTTGGATCGGGCCCGTTTGGTGCTCGACGCACTCACTTCACCAGAAGCCTCGCATTTCGCCTTGGTCTCGGTGAAAGACCAGCCCGTTCCTGAAGGCAAAGCCAGTTACATGCGGAAAACAGGCACCGTGGTATTCACCGCCCAGCACCTTACCCCTTTGCCGCCGGAAAAGACGTATCAGCTTTGGCTGGTTCCAGCCAGCGGCACCAAACCCATGCCCTGCGGAACGTTCAAGCCGGATGCCAACGGAAATGCCGCGATGGTAATGCCGTACGCGGAAAAAGACGCATGGCCGAAAATGTTCGCCGTGACCATAGAAGCGGAAGGCGGGAGCCAGACTCCCACTATGCCGCTGGTTATGGCAGGATCATAGCTTCATTCCGAACCACTTCCGCATCTCACTTTTTGCATCTTAATTGTTGTGGGACGCAGCCTTCTCCGCGTCCAATCCCCAACGATGAATCCCATACTGAAAGAGCTTCAGTCCGTAACTCGTGCGCTGGCCGCTGGGCCGGAACTCCAGCCAGATAGTAGAGGAACGCACTTCCGCGTCTGGGCTCCGAAGCGGCAATCTGTTGAAGTCGTCTTCTTTGAGGGCGGACGGGAAACCGGCAAATCATTTCCTCTGGAGCGCGAAGATGATGGATATTTTTCCGCCCTAATTTCCGCTGCCCAGGCAGGTACGCGTTACAAGCTGCGGGTCGACGGCAAAGAGAGCTATCCCGACCCGGCATCGCACTGGCAGCCCGATGGGCCGCATGGAGCTTCCGCGGTAGTCGATCACCGGGAGTTTGCCTGGACAGACCAGAAGTGGTGTGGCGTCAGTATTCGCGGACAGGTCATCTACGAACTGCACATCGGCACATTTACTCCGGACGGCACATACGAATCGGCGAAAGCGAAGTTGCCTCTGCTGAAAGAGCTTGGGATCACCGTGATCGAAGTGATGCCCGTCGCGTGTTTCCCCGGAGAATTTGGCTGGGGCTATGACGGAGTGAATCTGTACGCTCCGTATCAACGTTACGGCATCCCTGACGACTTTCGCAGCTTCGTCAATTACGCGCACAGCCTCGGTTTGGGGGTGATTCTGGATGTCGTCTACAACCACGTCGGTCCAGACGGCAATTACCTGACGCAGTTCTCCGATGATTACTTCCACCGCGAGCACTCGACCGAGTGGGGAGACGCGATCAACTTCGACGGCGAGAACAGCGGGCCGGTACGCGACTTCTTCGCAGGCAACGTCGAGTACTGGATTCGCGAGTATCACCTCGATGGCCTCCGGTTCGACGCGACGCAGGCAATCGTTGATCGCTCGCGCGAACACATCCTCGCTGATATGGCTCGTCGCGCTCGCACGGCTGGAGGCAATCGAGAGATCATTCTCGTTGCCGAAAACGAATCGCAGGAAGCGAAAATCGCGAAACCAGTAGAGCGTGGTGGATATGGATTCGACGCGCTTTGGAACGATGATTTCCATCACAGCGCTATCGCCGTATCGACTGGAGTGCGACAGGCTTACTACACTGATTATCTCGGAACTCCGCAGGAGTTCATCTCGGCCATTAAGTACGGCTACCTCTATCAGGGCCAGTACTACAGCTGGCAAAACAAGCGTCGTGGCAAAACGACGCTAGGCATGGAGCCGGCTGCTTTCGTTACCTTCATTGAGAACCACGATCAGGTCTCAAATTCGGCGCACGGAAAGCGGCTGCATCAGCTCACAAGTGCTGGCCGCTATCGCGCACTAACGGCATTGACTCTACTCGGCCCGGGAACTCCTCTCTTGTTCCAGGGTCAAGAATTCGGGTCCAGCAAGCCGTTCATCTTCTTTGCTGATCACAATCCCGAATTGGCAAAATTGGTGCACAAGGGCAGAGCAGAGTTTCTGGCCCAGTTTCCTCCGCTCAAGTCCGAGGAGATGCGCGCGCGCGTTCCCGATCCTGCTAAGCGCGAGACTCTCGAATTGTGTAAATTGGACTGGAGTGAGTGGGAGCGAAACGCGCATTTTGTTGAGCTGCATCGCGATCTGCTCCGCCTGCGCCACAACGATCCTGCATTTCGTATGCAGTTGTACGGGAGAGTCGACGGGGCGGTCATCGGGCCGCAAGCTTTCGTGCTTCGCTATTTCGTCGAGGCCGGTCAGGATCGTCTGCTAGTCGTAAATCTTGGTCCCGATTTAGATCTGCGACATGCGCCGGAGCCGCTGCTTGCGCCACCTGAGAACAAGCAATGGGAAGTTCTCTGGTCAAGCGAAGACATGAAGTATGGCGGCTCGGCATACGTGAACCCTGACTCGGAACAAGGTTGGCGGATCCAGGGCGAGTCCGCCACGGTGCTGGCGCCTGCGACAACCGACGCGGAGAACAAGTAGCAAAGGAACTTGGTCAAAAAACAAGACATTCCGATCCTGTACCGTCGTGGAAAAAACACTCCGGACCGCCGCATTCTCGACAGCATCACGCGCGAGTTCTCCTGGGAAAATTCCCAAACTGGGCAAGAGCACGAACGCTGGGAAACACTCCTCACGCGCGAGTGGCTGGTCACCAACGGGCTTGGAGGCTATGCCTCCGGCACAGTGAGCGGAGCGCCTACGCGACGCTTCCATGGCGTTCTTATTGCTGCGCTTCCTACTCCCCACGGCCGTACGATGATGCTGAACGACGTCTCCGAGCAAGTGCTTCTTCCTGGCGATGAACTCATCGATTTGGGAGGGGAGGAAACGTCGACAGGTGTTTCGAACTTCCGAGCTCTTACTCACCTGCATGCATTTCGACTGGAAGCCGGATTGCCGGTCTGGATCTATCGCTTCAACGACGGAAAGAACGCATTGGAGAAGCGCATTCATTTGGTTCATCGGCAGAACACAGCTGACGTCTGTTACAAGTGGCACGGCACAGGAGCAATAAAGCTGAGAGTGCGTCCTGCGATGCACTTCCGTCCGCACGAAGGACACCTCTCAGGCCTCGATCCCAGCCGGTACTCCTGCGATATCAAAGACGACTGGCTAGAGATCAGCAACCATTCCGAGCTGCCAACTCTACGCCTCAGCCTCGATCGCGACGATGTCACCTTTCATCGCGACGAAAAGACGATTCCGGATTTGCGCTTCCGTGTAGAGGCCGATCGCGGCTATGACTATCAGGGCGATCTCTGGTCTCCCGGCTACTTCGAACTGCAGCTCGAGGCGGAACAGCCAGTCACCTTGGTTGCTTCGACGGAAGATTTGCCGGCAGTGGAGGCGCTCGATCCAGGCGAAGCCTTCCAAGCCGAAATGGAACGACGGCGCCGATTAATCAGCGTCGCCAATCCGGGCTTGCAGGACGCTTTTGGTGGAGAGCTCGTGCTCGCAGCCGACCAATTTCTCATTACTCCCACCGGGCGGGTTGCCGATACAGCGCGCGCCCTGGCCGCAGGAGACGAGATTCGCACAGTGATCGCCGGCTATCACTGGTTCACCGATTGGGGACGCGACACCATGATCAGTCTCGAAGGACTGACGCTCGCAACCGGTCGCCACGCCGAGGCCGGATACATCCTGCGCACTTTTGCGCACTACGTTCGCGATGGCTTGATTCCCAACATGTTTCCGGAAGGCAAAAACAACGGCCTGTATCACACGGCGGACGCGACTCTTTGGTTCTTCCACGCTGTTCACAAATACGTTCAGTACACCGATGATCGCGCGACCCTTCGCATCCTTCTTCCGGAACTTTGCGAAATCATTGACTGGCATGTAAAGGGAACCCGGTTCGGAATCAAAGTCGATCCCAAGGACGGACTGCTACTGCAAGGGGCCGATGGGTATCAACTCACGTGGATGGATGCCAAAGTCGGCGACTGGGTCGTGACTCCTCGCCGAGGAAAAGCTGTCGAGATCAACGCGCTCTGGTACAACGCCCTGCGACTCCTGGAGCAATGGACACGAGAGGAGCGGAGCGAAGAATCGGCTCAGAAGTTCTCCAGCTATGCCGATCGGGCATTTGATTCGTTTAACGCGCGCTTCTGGTATAGGGATGGTAAATATCTTTACGACGTGATCGACGGTGAGGGCGGAAAAAATGATACGGCACTCCGTCCAAACCAGCTTTTCGCCATTTCGGTTGAGTATCCCGCATTGGAACAGAGGTACTGGGCTCACGTGCTCGACATTGTCGAACGCAAGCTGCTTACACCGGTTGGCCTGCGTTCCCTTTCTCCAGATCATCCAGACTACAAGCCACGTTACTTCGGCGACCTGCGCGCGCGAGACGCCGCTTATCACCAGGGCACCGTGTGGGCGTGGCTGATCGGCCCCTTCATCGATGCTTGGCTGAAACTCCATCCCGGCGCGTTTTCGCAAGCGAGAAAATTTCTTCTCGGATTCACCGACCACTTGAGCGAAGCTTGCATAGGGTCCGTCAGCGAGATCTTCGATGCGGATCCACCATTTACGCCCCGCGGCTGCATCGCCCAGGCTTGGAGCGTCGCGGAACTACTTCGCTGCTGGGTTAAGACATCAACGGCGGATTCCGTCGCGGCTCAACATGAATATGCAGAAAAGCGCATACGTGACTACGTCGCGGGCTGATCCATTCGCTTCGAAAATACTGCGTTGTTGTAACCTTGTAAGTCGCCTATCGCTATGGCTCTCGAGGAATACAAACGAAAACGGAGCTTCGATCGAACGCCGGAACCGCCTCCTAAGCTCGACCCCAAGAGGGGATTTCGCTTTGTTGTCCAGAAACACCGCGCCTCGCATCTTCACTACGACTTTCGCCTAGAAATGGAAGGAGTGCTGAAATCGTGGGCTGTCCCTAAAGGACCGTCACTCGATCCCGCCGACAAACGCCTCGCGATGCACGTAGAAGATCATCCGGTCTCTTACTTTCACTTTGAGGGCATCATTCCGCCCAACAACTATGGCGCTGGGACGGTGATGGTGTGGGATACAGGAACTTGGGAGCCACTAAACGAAGACTATTCCAAACATTCCAAGAACCGCGCCGAGCGTGAAAAGCAAGCATCGGGGATGTTGGCTAAAGGTGATCTTAAGTTCCGTCTGCATGGCGAGAAACTAAAGGGCGACTTTGTGCTGGCAAAGATGCGCTCGCGGCGGCCCGGCTCAAAAGGTACCGAATGGCTGCTGATGAAAAAGCGCGACGAACATGCGGTCACTGGATATGACATAAATGAATTCGACTATTCGGCGCTGACACATAAAAGCCTCGCTCAGATTGCCGGCGATGAGAGCGCAGCGGAGTGGCAGAGCAATCGTTCTGCCTCGTCCGGAACGGCAATGGGCAAGAATGCCTGGCTCGCCGATTCGATCGCCAAGCACGATCGTCAAGTCCGCACGCAGAAGAGCGGAAACAAGACAAGCTCGAAGTCTTCGATCAGGAGCGCGAAAGCTGCAGCAGCAATTCGGAAAAAGAAATCGACGCAGTCTGCTTCGGCTTCGTCGGGTGGCGCGCCGAAGAAGGCGGGCTCCGAGAATAACGGGTCCGGTGGGCTGGAAAAGCTCAAAGGTACGGTGAAAGTACCAATGCCGTCCACGATTCGCCCCATGCTGGCAACGCTGGTCGACGACGCATTCGATGACGAAGATTGGCTCTACGAAATCAAGTGGGACGGCTATCGATCAGTCGTCTTCTTCGGCGAGGATGGTAAACGTTCGCTGCGCATGGTCTCGCGCAACCAGAATGACCAAACCGCTGAATTCCCAGAATTGCATGCCGTCGCGGATGGACTGAATTGCAAGTCCTGCATCGTGGATGGCGAGATTGTTGCCCTCGACGAAGAAGGTCGGGCTTCCTTCAGCATGATGCAGCAGCGCAGTGGGCTTTCTCTTGATGGCAAACGTCGATCTCCCGACCATAGCGTCTTCATCATGTACTACGCGTTCGATTTGCTCTATCTAAACGGGTATTCTCTGTTGAACGTTGATCTGGAAGAGCGGAAGAAACTCCTCACATCGGTGATTCGGCCAGGCGAGGTGCTAAAGATATCGGATCATTTCGTTGGCAAAGGACACGCGTTGCTCGACGCCGCCCGACAGCAGAAGCTCGAAGGAATCGTTGCCAAGCGGCGCAAGAGTTGTTACGTACAGAAGCGCAGCAGCGAGTGGTTGAAGATCAAGATCACGCAGCGCCAGGAGTGCGTGATCGGCGGCTACACCGATCCGCGCGGCAGTCGTGAGCATTTTGGATCGCTTGTACTTGGGTTATACGACAAAAAAGGCAACCTTGTGCCCGTAGGTCAAGCAGGGAGTGGTTTCACGCATGCCTCGCACGCTGAGATGTGGAAGAAACTGCAGAAGCTCGAAACCAAACAAAATCCTTTTGTGGGAAAAGTTGACAGCGCTCGCAAGGTTCATTTTGTGAAGCCGGAGCTGGTGGCCGAGATCAAATTCACTGAATGGACGCACGAAACCGATGTGGGTGGCATCAAAATGCGCGCACCTGTATACGAAGCTTTACGCGACGACAAGAATCCGCGAGAGTGCGTGTTTGAATTCAAGCATCCCGTGATGGAAGAAGTCAGCAAGACGGAACGTGGCAAAGCTTCCTAAGTCGTTTGTATCGCAACGGCATTCCTCTCGATAAAATCTCTGCATGCCTGCTGAAGAAGTTGAAATTAAAGTGCGAATCGATGATCTGGATATGCTCGCAGGTAAGCTGACTGCAGCGGGATTCCAGCTCGTCACACCCCGCACTCACGAAATGAACACTCTGTACGACTTTACCAATGGCCTCCTGCGCTCGCGGGGAGAGGTGCTGCGCATTCGGAAATATGGTTCGAGATGGACGGTCACCCACAAAAGCAAAGGCGATGCCGGCAAGCACAAATCGCGGCTCGAAACCGAAACCGAACTTACAGATGGCAACTCATTGGCGCACATCTTCGAAGCAATCGGGTTGACTCCGTCATTTCGCTATGAAAAGTACCGCGCCGAGTGGAGCGACGGCAATGGGCACGTTGTCATTGATGAGACGCCAATAGGCAACGTCGCCGAGTTGGAAGGTTCGCCAGAATGGATCGACCGAACGGCCGAAATCCTGGCGATAGACGAAACCGAGTACATCACATCAAGCTACGCTCAGATGTTCGCTGAGTGGAGAATGAACACCGGCAGCAGAGCACGCGAGATGACTTGGGCCGAGATCGACAGCCGGGGCTGTCCGCGGTAGCACCACTATAGTCGGGCCACACTCCGACTATGCTCCGCAACACTTCTTATACTTCTTGCCCGACCCGCAAGGACAAGGATCGTTACGTCCAACCTTGTCTCCAACCCTGCGCTGCTGGACACCAGCATCGCCTGCGCCCGCCATGCGCGCTGCTTGAAGTTCACGCTCTTTCTTTCGCATGAACTCGCGCTCCATGTCGTCCATGGAAGTGGCTGCGCGACGGTTCCCATTGTGGGCTGGAGGCGGAGCAACTGCCCGCGTCGGATCGAATGGAACGCCGTCCATCGTCAGCCCGTCCGAAGGCGGAAGAGGAGCAGCCTGCCGGCGGGGTTCGGCTTCGATTACCTGCAGCAGGTAGAGATAGCGAACGGTCTCTTCCTGGAAGCGCTGCATCATGGCCTCGAACATTTCGAATGACTCGCGCTTGTATTCAACCAGCGGATCGTGCTGTCCGTAGCCGCGCAGGCCGATGCCTTCCTTGAGGTGATCCATGCTGAGCAGGTGGTCCTTCCACTGCCCATCCAGGACACTGAGCATGATCATGCGCTCGTGGTAACGCATCGCGTCGGAGCCAATCAGCTTCTCCTTCGCGTCATAACGCTCTTTCAGTTTCCCGAAAATTGCATCTCCCAATTCGGAACGATTGAGCGCATCCAGATCAACGCCTTCGGTCGACAGATCGACGCCGAACCGCGTGAAGATCTGCTGCTTCAGAGCATTCAGGTCCCATTGCTCGGCGTGCTGCTCGCGGGGCGCGTACTGATCCAGCAAATCGCCTATGATCCCGGAAACATAATCCTCAAGAATGAGATCTTTCTGATCAAGTCCTTCAAGCAGCTGTCGACGCAGGCCATACACGGCCTCGCGTTGCTTGTTCATCACGTCGTCGTACTCGAGCAGGTGCTTGCGGGATTCGAAATTCTGAGCTTCGACGGTTTTCTGTGCGGCTTCAATACGACGGGAGATCAGCTTCGATTCAATCGGAATCCCTTCTTCCATCCCGAGCCGCTGGAGAAGATTCGACACCCACTCTTTAGCGAAGATGCGCATAAGGTCATCTTCGAGCGAGAGATAGAAGCGAGATGAACCGGGATCGCCCTGCCGTCCGGCACGTCCCCGCAGCTGATTGTCGATACGCCTCGATTCGTGGCGCTCGGTGCCGAGAATGTGCAGGCCGCCAACCTCGATTACTTTGTCGTGTTCAGCTTGAATCTGCTGCTGGTGACGGTTCAGTGCCTCTTCCCATGCCTGCAGATCGACTTCGTACTCTGCGCCTTGATAGTAGAAGCGAGTGAGATTGGCAGATGCAGCGATTGGAGACAATTCGCCTTCGGCCGCCCCAACCGACCGTGCAAGGCCCTTCTTCAACAATTCCTGCTTCGCAAGGAATTCTGAGTTGCCACCTAGCAGAATGTCCGTGCCGCGACCAGCCATGTTCGTGGCGATAGTCACGCCGCCGAGTCGCCCGGCTTGGGCAACGATCTCAGCCTCACGCTCGTGATACTTCGCGTTCAGCACGACGTGCCTTACACCCTTTTTCTTTAGTAGCTCAGAGAGCCGCTCTGATTTGTCGATCGATGTAGTTCCGACGAGCACCGGTCGACCTTCATCGGCGATCTTCTGAATCTCATCTGCGACGGCGAAGAACTTCTCTTTCTCCGTCCGATAGACGATGTCAGGATTCTCAACACGCCGGAGCGGCTTGTTCGTCGGAATGACAATGATGTCGAGTCCGTAAATTTTCTCAAACTCGGCAGCTTCCGTTTCGGCCGTTCCGGTCATGCCAGCCAGCTTGCGGTACATGCGGAAGTAATTCTGGAACGAGATGGTCGCGAGCGTCTGGTTCTCGCGTTCGATCTTGACGTTCTCTTTCGCCTCGACGGCCTGATGCAAGCCATCGGACCACCGGCGACCGGGCATCATGCGGCCGGTGAACTCGTCAACGATGATTACCTCACCGTCCTTCACGACGTATTCAATGTCGCGACGATAGAGCGCATGCGCCTTGATTGCGGTCTCGACGTGGTGTTTCCAGCCCCAGTTTTCCGGATCGGCGATGTTGCCGATGCCAAGCATCTTCTCGACTTTTTCCCAGCCCTGCTCCGTGACGGTCGTAGTGCGATGCTTCTCGTCAATCGTATAGTCGCCCGTAAAGATCGTCTCTTCGATGCTCTTCTGAATTTCCTCGCCTTTTTCCAGAGCTGGAATGATGCGGTTGACTCTGTAGTACTTGTCGGTCGACTCCTCACTGGCTCCCGCGATGATCAGCGGAGTGCGGGCCTCGTCGATGAGAATGGAGTCAACTTCGTCGACGATGGCGAAGTGATGGCCACGCTGCACACAATCCTTCAGATCGAACTTCATGTTGTCGCGCAGGTAGTCGAAGCCGAACTCGTTATTCGTGCCGTAAGTGATGTCGGCAGCGTAAGCCTCGCGACGCTCGTTATCATCCAAGTCGTGGACGATCACGCCGACTGACAATCCAAGGAAGTTGTAGAGCTTGCCCATCCACTCGGAATCGCGCTTGGCCAGGTAGTCATTGACGGTCACGACGTGAACGCCGCGCCCGGCGAGGGCGTTGAGGTATACAGGAAGCGTTGCGACCAGCGTTTTTCCTTCGCCGGTCTTCATTTCTGCAATCTTGCCTTGATGCAGGACCGAGCCGCCGATCAACTGAACGTCGAAATGGCGCATGTTCAGGACGCGGCGTCCGGCTTCGCGAACGACGGCAAATGCTTCAGGAAGCACGTCCTGCAAAGCTTCTTCGAGGACAGGATCGCGCTTGTCCTTTTTGGAAGAAGGCGAGGTAGTCGGAATTATGTCTTCATCCGCCGGGAGTTCGTTCGGGGCGGCGCGTTGGATGCTCTCGCGGACGCGTTGGCGAAATTCGTCGGTCTTGGCCCGCAGCTCGGCGTCGGAGAGCTTCTGCATCTCCGGCTCGAGCGCATTTACCTGGGACACCATCGGCCACAAGCGCTTCATTTCGCGCTCGTTCTTGGTCCCGATGACCTTGGAAATAATGGTTCCGATCAAGAGCTTTGTTCCTCTGGCCCGAAGGGCATAGGCGGGGACATCACATCGCGTCGCCCGGCAAGGCACACGCCAGCCGTGGGCGGGAGTAGTCCATAGAAAAGCCTAACACATTGGATGCTGAGGGTTTCTCGGGGTCGCAGGTTGAGGACGGCAAACTCGAAGTGTCCTGTTCTCGCCAAAAAGTAGAGGTCATGGATAGCTTGCTTTATTACACTATGCCCATGCTTCTCTCCGGCATTTTCCCGGCTCTAACGACACCGTTCTATCCCGACGGACGCTTGTACCTCAAGAAACTCGAGCACAACGTTGATCGCTACTCGCGCACGCCAATCGCTGGTATGGCCATTCTCGGCTCGACGGGCGAAGTGGTGATGCTCTCTGAAGAGGAGCAGCGCGAGATCCTGCGAGTCGCGATCGAGGTGGCTGCGCCGGACAAGGTGTTGCTCGCAGGCGTGGGACACGAATCTGCCATTCGCACCGTCGAAGCCGCAGAATTTGCCGCCAAGCTAAATTACGACGCGGCACTGGTGCGTACGCCACACTATTACCGTCCGCAAATGAAGCCGGAGAACCTGCTGGCTTATTACAGGTTCGTCGCTGATCGGTCCCCGATTCCGGTGTTGCTGTACAGCGTTCCTCCTTTCACGGCCTACGATCTGCCAGCCGAGGTGATACAGGAGGTAGCCGATCATCCCAACATCATCGGCATTAAGGAATCCAGCGGCGTAATCGAGAAGATTGCTGATGTAGTCGCGCGCACGCGGCACGTAAAACGTACAGCAAATGCGACGGAGATCTTCAACGCGGTCACCGGCCGCATGCTCCTTCGCGCAATTGAACCCGCAGGCGAGCTAGTGAGTGCCGCTGCGCTAGCGGGAACTGGCACAACTGGAGCCTCGAGTCTAGCCGCGCGTGCCGTGGTCGGAGTTAAAGTGATGCGCAAAAAGGAAGTCGGGTTCCAGTTGCTCGCGGGCTCGGCGCAAAAGTTACTACCGTCATTCGAAGCCGGAGCCGCCGGAGCGGTGCTTGCATTCGGGGCAGCTGCTCCTACCGCCTGTTTTGAAATTTACACAGCATGGAAAGACGGCGACAAGGAATTGGCCTTCCTCAAACAGCAGCGCATCGTCCAACCAGCTACTCGCATTGCGAGCCAAATGGGCATTCCCGCTTTGAAGTACGCCCTCGACCTGAATGGCTATTACGGCGGTCCACCTCGGCTGCCTTTTTTGCCGCTCACTAGCGAGCAGCGCTCCGAGGTTGAAACACTGATGGCGGACGTAAGAAATTGACCGTCGATCACACTGTTCCACTCTGATTTCCGGCGGGTGCGCGATGGAACTGTCACAGCTATCAGGTCTAGCGCGGTTCCCAGGCGGATACTCTGGCTTTTTCCTGAAGTCACTCTGCCGATAAAATAGTTAATGCGGTTCAGAGCTGCGGAAACCCGGTGAAAGGGTCCCAGCGTCGAAAAATACAAGAGCTTCGGAGTTTGCGCACCTTCGAGGCCTCGGAGCCTTCTTACCGAATGCGATTTTTCTCCCCTGCACTTGTTCTTCTTCTCTCGCTGTTCGTTCAGGCACAAACCTTTATCTCTGTGGGCCCGGACGGCGGCGACGTACGCAGTCTGTCTGCTGACCCGGCAAATCCCAGTCGAATTCTGCTCGGAACCAGCGCAGGACAGATCTACCAGTCTGAAGACTCCGGCAAAACGTGGCACCGTTTTGTCCGGATCGGCAAAGGTAACGACTACGTAGTCGATCACATCATCTTCGACCCTCATCAGCCAGGCACGATCTACGTTGCTGCTTGGACGCTGGAGAACGAAGGCGGCTCCGTCTTCAAAAGCACCGACGACGGACACAGCTGGCAGCCACTCTCGGGAATCGACGGCAAGTCGATTCGTGCAATGGCCATGGCGCCGTCTGACTCCAACGTACTTGTAGCCGGCGCACTCGACGGCGTGTATCGCTCACGGAACGGCGGCGAGACTTGGACCCGCATTTCGCCTGAATCAAGCGCCGAGATCAAAAACATCGAATCAATTGCCATCGATCCGAGCGATCCCGAAACGGTCTATGCTGGTACCTGGCACCTGCCATGGAAGACCACGGATGGCGGGCGCTCCTGGCATAACATCAAGAACGGCGTAATCGACGACTCCGACGTCTTCTCGATCATCATCGATCCCAAGCAGCCTCAGGTTCTTTATGCCAGCGCCTGCTCCGGCATCTACAAAAGCGAGAGCGCAGGCGAGCTCTTTCATAAGATCCAAGGAATTCCCTTTTCGGCGCGACGAACGCGCGTCCTAAAGCAGGATCCTGAAAACCGCGACGTCGTTTACGCTGGTACAACCGAAGGCCTGTTCAAAACCTCTGATGCCGGTAAAACCTGGCGCCGCATCACCTCGACGGAAGTGATTGTCAACGACGTCTTGATCGACGGGCGCAATTCAAATCACGTAATGCTTGCGACTGATCGCAGTGGCGTGCTCGCCAGCGACAACGCGGGCACGAGCTTCGAGCCTTCGAACGCAGGATTCGCGCACCGCCAGGTTGCTGCGCTCTCCATCGATCCTGACGACAACAACACTCTCTACGCCGGTCTTATCAACGACAAGCAGTATGGCGGAGTATTCGTGAGCCACGACCAGGGAGCGCACTGGAAACAGCTCAGCGCGGGACTCGACGGACGCGATGTGTTTTCCGTGCAAAAGACTGGAACGCATCTGCTGGCGGGAACGAGCAACGGCGTGTACGAATGGTCTTCAACTCCGGCCGGTGCTTCAGCCAGGAAAACTGGGACGGGGAAGACTTCCGTTGAGCGCTGGCGTCCGCTCGATCGGATCGCGAACGTGAACATTATTACCGTTCGCAAGACCACTAAGACACGGAAAGCAATTACGCGTCGAGTAATTAAACCAGGAACGCTCAAAGCAAGGGTTACCTCCATAGAAGTCCATGACGACCGCTGGATCGCTGCCAGCACTCAAGGCTTATTTGAGAGTTCCAATTCAGGAAAGACATGGGAAGGCGGTCCGCTGCTTGGGCATTCGGATTTCACTCTGGTTCGCCCAACGCCAAGCCTGATTGCTGCAGCGGGTCGGAACTTCGTGCTTGTGTCGGACGCCAATAGCTCAGCCGATGCGAAATCATCATGCCGGCTCCTCGAATGCACCTGGCGCGAAGCGAAGCTTCCCAAAGTTATTACTTCCATCAGTGATCTCGCTGTCGCTTCGGACAATAGCCTGTGGCTTGCTGCACGTGAAGGTCTATACCGTAGTGCCGATTTGGGAGAAACTTGGATGCGCGTCGAGAGACTTCCGGTAGTCAACCTTGCCTCGGTTTTCTACGATTCAACGCAGCACCGCGTCCTGGTCACAGCACTCAACTCAACCGAAGTCTTCTCCAGTGATGACGAAGGAAAAAGCTGGCAGCATCGCGAATCCGGCTGGCTCTTGCGGACTATTACCGATGACCACGGGCGGCTGGTTGCATCTACAGCCTTCGACGGGGTGGTTGTTGAATCGCCTTCTCCTCCCACCGCTGGAGCGTCAGCCAGCTCTGCTGGGGTCAGGTAACCGGAAGCAGCCCGCCTCGGCATTCGGCAGCCAGAAACACACAGGTCACACGGTAATCCAGTCTGTCCGTTTCGACCCGGTGACCGCCACTACGATCCGCCGAAAAGCCCTGGGATGAACTGGCCCTGGATGGACCAGAAGACATCGCAACTAATTGAATTGCTTGATTCTAATTTTTGTACGAAATTCGTCACAGGTCCATTTTTCTACTCCATCATCGATCTTCTTGTGACATTCTGCGAAGCGTCGTTATGTCCCAAACCGTTCTTATTGCTGAGGACAATGCAGATATCAGAGAGATCCTAGAGATGACACTTGCCGCCGCAGGTTTCGTAGTCGTCGCAGTGGAAACCGCTCGTCAAGCGATGCAGCAACTGGAACATCTCAAGCAACTCCATCTGGTGCTTGCGGATTTCAACCTCCCTGATGGCAGGCATTTGGTACCCAGCGTCAAGAAGATCAGGCCCGAGCTGCCCGTTATTGTTCTTTCTGGAGATGCGCACAACGCACGCGCCGCTCTTCCCCAAGCTGATGTAGTGCTGGCAAAGCCAGTTACGAAAAGTGCCTTGGTGAAGGAAGTCCAACGGCTGCTTTTGTCATGGTGAACTGGGAAGGGCTGAACAGAGATGGGCCCCGTTTTGGAGCACGGTTACAGGGCCGCACGTTTAAGCGGTTCGGGCGGCCCAACTCACGTCGTACTGTGCACTTCCGGCATGGACCTGTGGACCTAGAACTCTGGTATCCTTAACGATCGATGAAGGTGCTGTTTCTCATCCTCCTGGCTTGTGTGACCGTTTTGGCGGGGAGCATTACCGGTGTCCTCCTTCTCATCCGGCGGCATCGCATGCGCGTCTCTGATGCCGCTCTTCGTCGCGAGTTGGAAGAGATCGAACGCGAGCAGCGCAGTCTTGACCGTAACCTATAGTCTGTAGCACCAGCCTCGATACAGCGGAGATAGCAAGTGCAAACTTTTGCAGATCGCGCCAGCCAACAGACGAGAGTTGTTACAAACAAACAGTTAATGGATGTAGGAGTCGTGGTCGGCGGAAGTTTGCTGATGGCAGTGTGCGCACACGTCTCCATTCCGCTCTGGTTCACCCCGGTTCCGATCACTCTGCAGACCTTTGGCGTAATTTTGCTTGCACTGACTTTAGGTGGATGGCGCTCCTCCGCAGCTATGGTTGTCTATTTGATTGAAGGAGCTTCCGGTCTTCCTGTCTTTAGTCCTCACGGCTTCGGCGGTGCTGCCCAACTCATCGGACCGACTGGCGGATTTCTCCTTGCGTATCCGTTCGCGGCATTTGCCGGAGGATGGATTGCACATCATCTGTTGCAGCGCTCACGATTGTCAGCATTTGTTGCGGGCGCTCTTGGTTGTGAACTCATCATCTTTTTCTTCGGAGCGAGTTGGCTGGGCGTCCTCAGCCATCAACCCATACAGGCGATTCTCACAGCAGCCGTTCTCCCCTTTATTCCGGGCGAGGTTCTGAAGGTTGCGGGGGCCATTGCGCTTGCACTAGGAAAAAGGTCCCGATCGCATCAAGCCTAAATCTCAGACCTATCGAACTATCGGGTCGATTTTTTCTCCGCAGAAGGTACACTTAAGTACGCCATGTCCAGCTCCGTTTCGTCGATTCCCTCTGGTTCCGTTGTTCCTCAGCTCCGAGAAATCTCTGTAGCGCACAGCCCCGATTCGGACGATGCGTTCATGTTTTATGGCCTCGCTACCAACAAGGTGCGAGTGCCCGGACTGAAGTTCACGCACACGCTCTCTGATATCGAGACGCTGAACCGCAAAGCGCGCGAAGGCTTCTACGATCTAACCGCGGTCTCATTTCACGCATACCCATATCTGCAGGACCAGTACGCGCTGCTGCCTAGTGGCGGTAGCGTTGGCGAAGGCTACGGCCCGATGATTGTCGCCAACAAAGAACTCACGCCGGATCAAATCACGACCAGGAAGGTGGCTGTTCCGGGAACGCTTACGACCGCATACCTGGTTCTGAAGCTTTTCGCTCCGGAAGTGCAGACGGAAGTCGTTCCGTTCGATCAAATCATCCCGCAGATCCTCGAAGGCCGTTACGAAGCGGGACTCATCATCCACGAAGGTCAGCTCACTTATTCAAAATCGGGACTACACCGCGTCGTCGACTTCGGAAAGTGGTGGCGCGAACGGACCGGACTCCCCTTACCTCTGGGCGGCAATGCCATTAAGCGTGATCTTGGCCCGGAACTCATGCATGAAGTTTCGGTAGCGTTGCGCGACAGCATTCAGTACGCACTCGATCATCGCGACGAAGCGCTCGAATACGCCATGCAGTTCGCACGCGACCTCGATCGTCAACTAGCCAGCAAGTTCGTCAGCATGTACGTCAACGAGCGCACGCTCGACTACGGCCAGGAAGGTCGGCAAGCAATTACTCGCCTGTTGGAGATGGGATATGAGCAGGGCATCATCCCACACAAGCCGCAAGTAGATTTCATCGATTAGCTGTTCCAGACAATCTGACAAACAAGCGTTGCGCGTCCACCAGCACTGAAGCGCGATTCGGTAATTACATGTTCTCGACGAGTCCTGAAGGCCCTGCCCCCGACGGGAAGTCGGGGGCTTGCAGCCTAGCCGCGCTTCTTTCCGCCGACTCAGCCGCTGAAGAACTGCTCGTGATTTCTGGGACACTTCTCAGCTTCGCATAAGCGCACAACCGCGCTACATACACGAACTCCGCGCAAAGAAAGTAAAGAAGAGAAATCGCGATCAGATCTGCAGTGACCAAGAGCGGGTTTGCGATGAGCGCGGCTGCAGCAAACGAGAACACCAAGGCGATAACGAAAAACGCAGCGCGTATTACGCCGCTCACCACGGAAATTTCGACGAGTCGGTCGCGGCTCTCGCGTGCGAACTCCCACACGCCTGCGGCAAGCCTCCTCTTATCTGAGGTAGCAAAGATGGGCGCCAGAGATAAGTACCAATTCAGCGTTGCCCACGCAACCACGATCAGAATGCCTGCGGGCAGCAGAATGACAAGCATCACACCGAGATTCGGAAGGGGATCGCGGGAGACCACCGTTCCAAGGAAGGCTGCGGCGAAGCCCGCAACAATCCATGCCAGCACGGCAGCGAACGCAATACCCACACGCGCAATACTTATGGCAAGGCAAAACCGAAGGTTCGCGCCAGGGGTGAGGGCCGGCCGGGCCAGAGTCGCGTGACGCCCAAGCGAATTCAGCACAATCCAGCACAGCGCGAGAAAGACGCTGGCGGTAATGCCTACACGCGTGAGAGCGCGTCCGAGAGAAATCGCGGTTGAGGCGATGCTCTGCGCCGCTTCCCAAGCCGAAAGAGCGCTGGAGGTGCTGAGAAAACGGCTATCTACAGGAACGCTGCCGAAGACGGCGAACACAGATAGCCAGAGCACGAGAAGTGCAATTGCACCAAAAGTCCAGCGCCAGCCGATCTCGATCAGAAGCAGCGCGGGATCGCGCAGCACCTCACGAAATCCTTCGCGCAGTGGGTTGGTCGGCATGGCTATCGCGCGACGATGTTGACAAGCTTGTCCGGAACCACGATCACCTTCACAACCGACTTACCTTCGAGCAAGGCGTGAATCTTTTCCTCGGCCAATGCTCGCGTCTGCAGTTCGGCGTCAGACAATCCGGCAGCCACCGTGATTCGAGAACGATTCTTTCCGTTGATCTGAATGGGAATCTCAATTTCTTCTTCGCGTGCCAATTCGGGATCGAACTTCGGCCAAGCCTCCCGCAACAATTGCGAACGCTCGCCCAAGATCTCCCACAACTCCGATGCAAGATACGGTGCAAATGGCGCAAGCATCAGCACGAGGTCGCGCAAGATGAGCCGAACCTGCTGCGGTGAAACTTCTCCTGATGTAATCTGCGCGTCGGCGGCACTGATGACGTTCACCAACTCCATAATGGCGGAAATCGATGTATTGAAGTGCCAGCGGCCTTCGAAGTCCGTGGACACCCGTCGCAGCGTCTGGTGCAACTTGCGCTCGAGACCGCGCGCGATGGAACTGCTTGCACGAGCTGATGGCCGTCCGTCGCCTCCAGTGCCCTTGGGGCTTTGCAGCGCGGCATAACGTGTGACGAGACGATGGACTCTGGCCAGAAACCGGCTCACGCCTTCAACGCCATTCTCCTGCCAGTCCAAGTCCCGATCTGGAGGAGCAGCGAAGAGCGCGTACACACGCGTGCTATCTGCTCCGTAGCGAGCAACCATGTCGTCGGGCGAGACTACGTTGCCCTTGCTCTTCGACATCTTGGCGCCGTTCTTGATCACCATGCCTTGAGTAAAGAGGCGCTGGACCGGCTCGGAGTTTTTGATCAATCCCATGTCCCGCATGACCTTTGTCCAGAAACGGGAATAGATCAAATGCAAGATGGCATGTTCAACACCGCCGATGTACTGATCAATTGGGAACCAGTAGGAGGCTGCCTTGCTGTCGATGGCTGACGTCGCGAGCTTTGCGTTGGTGTAGCGATAAAAATACCAGGACGAATCGACGAACGTGTCCATCGTATCTGTCTCGCGACGCGCCTTCCCGCCGCATTTCGGACACTTGGCGTTCACAAACTCGGACACGCGCGCTAATGGCGAGCCGCCTTGTTGCGTGATCTCGATGTTCTCTGGCAATAAGACAGGTAGATCGTTTTCGGGAACAGGAACGATGCCGCATTTATCGCAGTACAACATCGGGATCGGCGTTCCCCAATACCGCTGGCGAGAAATTCCCCAATCGCGCAAGCGATAAGTAATCGTGCCTTTGCCGAAGCCTTTTTCCTCGGCATAACGCGTCATCTTCTGGATTGCTTCCTGATTACCGAGACCGCTGAACTCCCCGGAGTTGATGAGCAAGCTATCCATCGCGGTGTAAGGAAGCGTTGCTTCCTCGTGCTTGCCTTCCTCGTGACGGCGGGGAAGGATCACGATGCGAATCTCAATGTCGTACTTCTTCGCAAACTCGTAGTCGCGGTCATCGTGGGCAGGCACTGACATGATCGCGCCGGTTCCGTACTCCATCAGAATGTAATTCGCGACCCAAATCGGGATCTTCTCCTGATTGAACGGATTGATCGCGTATGCGCCGGTGAAAAAGCCGTGCTTCTCGGTTTCTCCGATGGTTCCCGCCTCGCGCGCGCGGCGTTGCTCGTCAACGATCGCGTCGAGTCTCGTAAGCAATTCAGGATCATTGCCGAGTAACCCAGAGACGGCAGGATGCTCCGGCGCGAGCTGCAGCGAAGTTGCGCCGAAGATCGTGTCAATGCGAGTGGTGAAAACCGCAATCTTCTGGTCGGAATCGACGACCTTGAACTCGACCTGAGCGCCTTCGCTGCGACCGATCCAGTTGCGCTGCATCGTGCGCACTTTTTCCGGCCAGCCCTCGAGTTTCTCGATATCCCGGAGCAATTCTTCCGCGTAGTTCGTGATACGGAAAAACCACTGCTCCAAATCGCGTTGCTCAACTGGTGTTTCTTCATGCCGCCAGCAGCAGCCATTGACAACCTGTTCGTTTGCGAGAACCGTCGCGCACTCCGGACACCAATTGACCTTGCTCTTGCGCCGATACGCCAATCCGCGCTCGTAGAACTTCAGAAAGAACCACTGATTCCAGCGGTAATAATCGGGCAGACAGGTGGTGACCTCGGTATTCCAGTCGTAGGAGAAGCCGAGGCGCTTCATCTGCCGCTTCATGTTGCCGACGTTGTTAAGCGTCCACTCGCGCGGAGGTGTGTTGTTCTTGAGTGCGGCGTTCTCTGCCGGCAGACCGAACGCGTCCCACCCCATGGGGTGGAGCACGTTATAGCCCTTCATCCACATGAAGCGGGCGAGCGCGTCACCGATGGAGTAATTGCGCACGTGTCCCATGTGCAGCGCGCCGGAAGGGTACGGCAACATTTCGAGGACGTAGTACTTTTTGCGCGCGGAGGTCGGAGGCTCAGCGCGGTACAGCTCCGGCTGCGTCTGCCAGCGTTCGAACCACTTCTGCTCAATGCTCTGCGCATCGTAACGCTGCTCGCGGTCGCGAGGCTGCTCCGGGGCGCTCAAGAGCTCGGTTTTCTCCTGCTTAGACATTGGATTTTTCTATTCTAAAGGAGGAAAACCACCATCAAGGCAACTGCGCGAGCGATTCCTCAAACTTCAGAAGCCTATTTCATCTGCTCTAATTTCCCCGCTGCCTCGTTGATGAGATTGGCTTCTGCCTCCAGCACGCGAGCAACCTTCGCGATCTCAGGATCGACGTCCTTGTAGCGTTTCTCTTCGATCGCCTCCCGCACTCCGGGCATTGTCTTTGGCGAGTATCCGGTGTACCAGCCGGGAGCATAGATCATGTGCTTGTACCAGGTGCGGCGCGGAAGACCTTCGTCCAAGGTCAACCGGCGTTCGCTTTGCAGCAGCACTTGATTGAGTGTCGCCCAATCGGGACTCGCTCCACTGTGGAGCGATGCAGCGGCTTTCTTATAACGATCGGCAGCGCGCGTGAGCGCTGCGATCGCATTGTCGATCGGGGCGAAGTTGATAAAGGGCGGAATCTCCGCACGTGCCGGAGCGATGGTCGGATGTCGCGGATCGGAAGTGGCTGCATAGACCCCATCGTCAAGCTTTTGATTTGTGTCATTGGCTTCGTCCTGCTGATCCTTCAGAAGCTTTTTCAGTTCATCGTCGTATTTTTCGATGGTGTCTGCGAAGTCGGCGAACTGATACGGGAGCACGTCCGCATCGGCGAATCGCATGACCATACTCCCGATGGTCTGCGAAAGAGCGCGCGAGTAGACGAAGTCTTTATCCGAGAAATGCGTGTACCAGTAGAAGTCGTCGTAGATGGAGTGATAGATGCCTTCATTGTCTTCGCCGGAATAAGCAAGATTAAGCGATGCGACTCCGAGATGGTCGAGGAAGGTAGTAAAGTCCGTGCCTGAGCCTAGCGGATCGATACGCAGGTCCGCGCGTTGCTTTGCCTCCTTCTTCTCGTCGGCGTCTCCGAACTCAATCTCCGATGCTTGCCGCCGCTTCCAAACCGAAATCTGCTTTTCCGGATCTTGAATGTCTTTCGCGACTTCGTTGACGAAGGCCTCAAGCGAGTGCGAGCCGCCCGCTTCAAGATAGCCGCGTGTGTTGACGTCGCTGTTCAGGTAAATGGCTGCGTGCTGTCGAAGTTCGTCAGCGTGGAACTCAGCCCATTCGGTGGAACCTAGAAGCATCGGCTCTTCGCCATCCCAAGCACAGTAGATGATCGTGCGCTTCGGTTTCCATCCCTGCTTGAGAAGCTGGGAAAAAGAGCGCGCTTCTTCGAGAAGAGCCACCTGTCCCGATCCGGGATCTTCCGCGCCGTTTACCCAAGCATCGTGGTGATTGCCGCGTATGATCCAGATGTCCGGCTCCGTCTCCCCAGGGATTTTGGCGATGATGTCGTTCACCGGCTTGATGTCCCAATTTGAAACCACCTTAAGGCGTACCTTCGCCGGACCAACTCCTACGTGATAGGGCAACGGAAGTCCGCCACGCCATTCGCGCGGCGCCATGGGCCCGTCTAGGGCCTGCAGCAACGGCTGGGCATCGGCGTAGGAGATCGGCAAAACAGGGATTTTGGTGATCGTCTGCGCATCTTCGCGGCGGAGGCGCTTTGCATCCACAGTCGCGCCGACGCCGGGCGTGAGCGGATCGCCCGGATAGCGCATGAAGTCCATTACGCTGCCACGCTGTACGCCGTCGGGTGGCCGCATCGGCCCTTGAGGAAAGACGGGTTCTTCGAAGTAGCCGTCGTCATGCGGATCAGAGTAGATGAGACATCCGACCGCGCCATGCTCATAAGCGACTTTCGGCTTTACGCCGCGCCACGAATTCCCATATTTGGCAATCACAATCGCGCCTTTTACGGAGATACCGAGCCGCTCCAGGTGCTCGTAGTCTTTCGGCAGTCCGTAGTTCACGAATACGAGCGGCGCGGTCACATCCCCATCGGCCGAATATGCGTTGTAGGTGGGCAACTGCTCAGACTTCTGTCCGCTGGTCGGATCGACCGCGAGCGCAGGCTCTTCCAGTTTGGCGCGAAACTGAGTCGGCGCGACCAACTCCACCAGGCGCTCCTTCGGCGTGGGAAAGAGCACGTTAAAGGTTTCGATATGGGCATCGAGTCCCCACTCTTTAAACTTTGCAAGTATCCACTCGGCATTGTCCTTGTCGTAGGATGAACCTACGTGATGCGGCCGCGCGCTCATGCGCTCCATGTACTGGCGCTGGAGAGCCGAATCGGGAATCGCCCGGAACTTCGTTTCCCAGCTTTGTTCTACTTGTGCAGCTTGCGGGGTATAGCCGAAGTAAATGTTCTGGTCAGCCGCGCCGAGCGTAAGAAAGCAAAATGCCAAGAGGAGAACTGCAAGAGTGAGTCGTCGCATGATGTCTCGCAGAGGAATGGAATGTAAGTCGGAGGAATTGTACAAGGGAGGAGTTCGCGGCCCTCAGCCGAGGAGTTATCGGCGAGGACAAGGCGAAGGTCACGAGGAAGCAATTGTCCGCTACCTTGCAGTACAACTTCGTGGCCTTCGTCTGGTCTGGGGTCCGCGCCGCGCCTCTTCTAAAACTCTGCCACAGGCGCATCCTGCTTAGCGCCTACGCGTCCGGCTTCGATCTTGGCGACCGAGTAGTTTTCCGGTCGGATTGGCGCTTCCGCCAGGCGACGCAGCAAAGCGATTTGTCCCACGTGCGTGAGCGCGTCCGCAATCGCACCCTGAAAAATGCTTCCGCAACTCGCATGCAGCGTCTGACCTGAAGCGACATAGGAGTCAAGCGCCTCGAGCGCAGCGAAAAATCGCTTGCTGTCTTCGCCCCACGATTTTGGCTTCGTATCCCGCCAGACTTCCTTGCCCGCAAGCATAGAGAGCGCCCAGTCCATTAAATCGCAAAGGTGCGCGAGGATTTCTCCTGCCGATCTGGAACCCTTGCCAGCGCAAAACTCGCTGAATGCTTCAGGTACATCGCGCAAAGGCTTGGCTGCTCGGTATGCAAGCGTTGCCAGAGTGTGACGAAACGGCAGATCGAGCGAGGCCTCTGGCTTCAGTTTGGGCATTGTTGTACTCATAAAAGATCTCCAATTGTGTGGATTGTAGCGCGCGCGAATCACTAGCACGCAAAATACCCTTCCGGTATCCTCGTGAGGTTGTACAGCTATCGCACGAGGGAATCTTGGCAAAAATTGCTGTCGAACTAGCGCAGGCGCTGCATCTCCGCGCGTTGCATGGGACGCGAGGCTCGGCGACGGCGAAGCGCTTGACGGAAGGTCCCGGCTGGACTGTTTCGGACGTAATCTGCACCTCCGGTCCGCAAGATCGTCCCTTCGAGGAGAGACACTCCGGATTCTCGATAGCTATTGTCGTTTGCGGCACGTTCCAATACCAAGGTGCGATCAGTTCCGGCCGAGCGCGCGAGCTCATGACGCCTGGCTCGCTGCTTCTCGGCAATGCTGGTCACGCATTCGAATGCGGACACGAGCATGGCGAAGGTGATCGCTGCGTCTCGTTTGCTTACTCCTCGGAATTGTTCGAGCGCGTTGCAGCAGATGCCGGCCTAAAGGGGCAACTTGCATTTCGCACTTTGCGTATACCGCCGCTGAGTGCGTTTTCTGCATTCGCTGCAAAAGCGCAAGCAGGTCTCGCCGGAAGCGACATCAATTGGGAGGAGCTGAGTCTGCAGGTCGCCGCACGGGCTCTTCAAGTTGGCAACGATGCTGCTCAGAAGCACAGAGTAGCCGATTTCGCTGCAGAAGCTCGCGTCACAAAGACTGTGCGCAGCATTCAACGTCGTACAGACGAGTCATGCAGCCTCAGTTCCCTGGCCCGCGAGGCCGGGCTGAGTCCCTACCATTTTCTGCGAGTCTTCGAGCGGCTGACGGGCGTGACTCCGCACCAATATGTCCTGCGCGCTCGCCTGAGAGAAGCTGCGTTCCGCCTCGCGTCAACACGAAGCAGAATATTGGACATCGCCCTGGATTCCGGGTTTGGTGACGTATCGAACTTCAATCGGGCGTTCCGTGCTGAGTTTGGATTTAGTCCGCGCAGGTTCCGTCAAGATCATGAAGCCTAGGCGGGCTACGCGAGCTGAGTGTTCAACTCCAATGCAGGAAATGCAGCCAGATTCCGATCGTCTGATCGTTCAGTGTCAACCACCTTTGGCCCGCATCGTGCTCAACCACGGGAAGCAGAACGTCATCGATTTTCAGATGATGGATGAACTCGCCGCCACGCTGGATAGCCTTGAGGGCCAGCCCGAAATATCTACAGTTGTGTTTGAGACTGCAGGAGAACACTTCTGTGCGGGAGTGGACATTCCTTCGCATACTCCAGACAAAGTTGCCACGATGCTCCAGAAGTTTCACGGCGTAATCCGCCGATTGCTGAAGACATCGAAAGTGACTATTGCCGCCGTTAAAGGGTACTGTCTCGGTGGCGGAGCAGAGTTGGCAATGACATGTGACATCGTCATCACAACAGACTCGGCTCATTGGGGATTTCCCGAGATTCGTCTCGGCTGCTTTCCTCCGGTTGCCACGGCAGCGCTTGCCACCGTTGTGGGCCAGAAGCTCGCAGCGGAGCTTGTGCTCACCGGACGCAGCTTCGATGGACGAAAAGCCGAACGCATTCGACTGGCAAATCGAGCCGTGCCCGCAGTTAAGCTGAAAGATGCGGTTGCCGAATCCATAGATCGGCTTGTGCGCCTTAGTCCGGCGGCGTTGGCGCACAGTAAAAGAGCAATGTACTCGTGGGACTCTGCCCATGTCGAAAAGGGCCTTCAGCGCGCTGAGGATATTTATCTGAAAGATCTGATTAATACAGAAGACGCGCAGGAAGGCATCCGCGCCTGGATGGAGAGGCGTAATCCGAAATGGACTGGGCGATGAATTTTTGTCTGATACAACTGCAAAGATCCCGCCTTCCCCTTTGAATAAATGAACAAGCTTCGGTCCATGCGGGATGCCATCGCTGAATTCGTGCCGGACGGCTCGTCCGTCGCAATGGGGCTTCAGCTTGAGCAGATGATTCCGTTTGCCGCTGGACACGAAATCATCCGGCAAAAGAAACGTGACCTTCG
>CAYZHX010000032.1:0-32246 GCA_964476905.1 uncultured Terriglobales bacterium | reverse complement strand
CCTTTGGCATCGACCAGCAGATCGAAGCAGAGGAATGTAACCGGAGTTTCTCGCGCGAGTCGGCGAATGCGGCTCTCGGCGGGATGAATCCGCTGGAGCAGAGCGTTGAAATCGAGATGGCCGCCGCTGAGGATGACGATCTCACCGTCGAGCACGAATTCTTTTTGCGGCAGCTTCAGTAAAGCTTCGGTTAACTCGGGAAAGTAGCGGCCGAGAGGCTGCCCGGCTTTCGATTGCAACAGAACTTCCTTGTCTTTCCGGAAAGCAAGGCCACGAAAGCCATCCCATTTGGGCTCGTAGAACCAATCTCCCGATTCGGGAAGACGGTCGGCGTTACGCGCCTCCATCGGTGGGAAAGGAGGCTTGATGGGTAAGAGGATGTCTGGAAATCGTGCTTGAAGTTCCTCCGCTGGAACAGCTCCGGCGAGCGACTCTCGACCCTCTTTTCTTCCTCGCATACATTACGCCCCATTATCGGGATTTTGAGCGACGAGACATCGCGTCGAACAGCGCGACAACCAGAAAAGCCGTCAAAAAGCTCATCATCGCTGAGCATGCAATCATCAGTAGAACTGTCCGTGCTTCGAATACGGCAGAGCCCCGTGACGCTGTGATCACCAATCCGACGATATTCAGTACAAAGAGCAGCAGCGCAAAAGCCCAGTGTCGTCGGTCAACTGAAAAATTCACAGCTTGATTGTAGCTGGCACTCGGCGCAAGTCCATCCCTCGACGGACACCGGATGGTCGTTTACCGATGGCGCAATAGGGTCACGCAGCTTCAGGCTCCTTCTCTTCTACCCCAGTTTGACGCGGCATGATGTAAACCTCTCCTCCACGAATCTGGGTCTCGTAAACGTCGATCTTGCTTTGTGCAGGTCCGGCGACCACGCGGCCAGTGTGGACATCGAACTGCGAACCATGCCATGGGCATTGCACGGTGCAGCCAACGAGGGCGCCATCTGATAATGGTCCGCCGCGGTGCGTGCAATGATCGCTGAAGGCGATCATGCCTTGTGGGCAGCGTCCGACGACGACACGTTCGTTGCCGACGTGTACAAGCATCATCTGTCCTTCGCCGAGCTCGCTCTGATTGCAGGCCGGGCGATCCCAGCCTTCAAGCCGCCGCTCTTTGAATTTTCCTGCGTTCGCATAGCGATGATCCACTCCGATCTGGTTGCGATACGAGAGCGTTCCGCCAAGCCATCCAGTGATGCCAAGCACAACTATGCACGCAGTCATGAGCCCGAGCTCAAATGCACCAGGCTCAGCGATCGCGCTGCCGCGGCGAACGGCGATGATGATGAACCCAATCAGAACGAGAAGATTCAGGGCGGCGTGAAGCAGCCCGCGTCTTTTTGCGCTTGAACGCGGAGGAACAACGGCAAACCAGTCGATCGCACCTGCAATAGCTGCACAGAATCCACCCACTATCCCAAGAATTGCCGCGTAGTAGCCCGCTGCCCAGAGCAGCTCGTTGTTAGTCGCCTTGCCGATCAGGTCAAAGATCCAACTCCCTAGAAACAGACCTACGGGCAGCACGATCAGCATGGGATGGATGGGATGAGACTTAACCTGTGCGCGCGATTGCATCGGAATCACCTCGGTCCGGTTTGGACCTACATAGACTGTTGCAAGTTGCGGATTTATGGATGGCCGAAGAATCGGGTGATCCGGGTCATCGAGTGATCTGAAGAATCCATGACTTGGAGTTGTTGAGTGCTTTGCCCATTAGCGCGGAAGGCAAGCTGCTGCAGGCTCGCGACGAATGTTGGGGGTCTTGCTTTTCACTTCACTTGATGACCCGATGGCCCGATCACCCGATGAGCCGATTCTGTACACTGCTGAGGACTTACTAGACCCTGCACATGACCGCCCCCTGGCCATTCTGGATTGGCTTCAACCTCTTTGTTCTCGCGATGCTGACGTTGGACATTGTTCTGCATCGGCGGCAGCCGCGGATGACCTTCCGCCAAGCCGTTGGATGGACGGTCTTTTGGGTGCTGCTGGCATTGGCGTTTGCTGCATTGGTTTATTTCTGGCACGGCCATAGGGCCATGCTCCAGTTCCTTACCGGCTATGTTGTGGAACAGTCGCTTAGCGTCGACAATCTTTTCGTCTTCCTCATTCTTTTTCGCTACTTTCGCGTGCCCGGAGATTCGCAGCACAAAGTCCTCATATGGGGTGTGCTGGGCGCGTTAGTGATGCGCCTCATTTTCATTCTGATTGGCGTTTCGCTGCTTAGCCGCTTCGAATTTGTGATCTACCTCTTTGGAGCCATCCTGATCTACAGCGGGATCGGACTCCTGCGCAGCAGTGAACCGGATGTTGATCCGGAGAAGAATCTGGTGCTCAGGATTTTCCGGCAATTTTTTCCTATTACGGAGGGCTTTGAAGGAAAGAACTTTTTCATCAAGCGCGGGGGAAGCTGGATGGCTACCCCGCTATTTCTGGCATTGCTCGTTGTCGAGACAACCGACGTGATCTTTGCTGTGGACTCAATTCCAGCGATTTTAGCCATCAGCCGGGACGCCTTCATCGTTTACACGTCGAACGTCTTTGCCGTGCTCGGATTGCGGTCGCTCTACTTCGCTTTGGAGCATTTTTTTGGGATGTTCCGCTTTCTGCATTACGGGCTTTCGGTGATCTTGATGCTCATTGGGGTGAAAATGCTGATCTCGCACTTTTATGAGGCGCCACTTGGGATTACGTTGGGAGTCGTGATCGGAATTCTGGCTTTGTCGGTGGGTGCTTCGCTCATATGGCGGGAACCTGAGGTTGAGGAGGAGTAGTTTCGACTCGTCGAGGCGAGCAAGAGCAGTTTCATTTTGGGAATCGAAAATCCCTGTTAGATCGCTGTTCCCTTCCAGCTTTGTCCGCAGAATGAAGATAAGTCCTTCGTTCTTACGCAAGTAGCTTGGAATCCTGCAAGTTCCCTGTTAATTCCTTGCGCATTGACGAAATTTGCAGATTTTTGGCAAAAAATGCTGAATTTGAAGCGAGATTTCGAAATGTTCCGTGTATATGTCCCTGTTCTTATGAAATTTGACGTGCAGCGCCGATCTAAATCTGGGGCGCCGAAGCACCGGCGGCAAGTTCTCGGAGAGAGTCGAAGATTTCCGTACGGCAGGTTGAGGTTGGCGCGATTGAATCTAGCGCCATCGTCGCGGTGAAATGCGGTGATTTCTGACTAAAGGCGATGCTGAGGAATTGACGGTCAGGATGACTCAGCAGACTGGTGATCACAGATGTGATCTCGCGCTGCCAATCCTTGCGGGTTGTGAGGATGAACGGGGTGGTCTGTTCGAAGTCCCAGCCCGGGGCATCCGGTGGGAGGTCTTTGCGTGTTCGAGCGAACAATCGATAGCTCTGGAGTTCGAGACTGAATGGTGGAGCCCAATCGAGGTCGGCCTCGAACATCAGAGTTTCCTGAGACTTTCTGATTTTGCTGACCAGCCAATTGAGCGGAAGCTCTTTCGGAATCAGGTGTACTCGTAAGCTGGCGTTATGGAACGCATTTGCGCGCAGCTTTACGGGAATATGGAAGCTTGAGGCGCCGTTCCACTTCACGCCGGCGACGTGTCCGTGGCCGCAGAGCAGATCTTCGATCCAGCCTAGTACTTCAAAGGCGCGCTTCCTGGACTTGCGCGAGAAGTAAACGTGCCACGCAAGCAGTGCAGAAACGGCAATCGCCAAATAAAGAAGAGCTAGGCCCACCATTACCCCATCATAGATGCCCTTAGACGCGTTGTAGATGTGCGTTAAGTTGCTGGCCATTGGTCACCGGTAGCTACCGCATGAGCGCTTCGAATGCTGTACGAAACCGTTCCGGCAGCGTTCGTTTTTCCATCCTCGAGTTTACGACGAGGTGCGTGGTTTCGCCTTCAGCCAGAACTGTCCCGTCATGCTGGCGCAGAATGGCATAGGCGAAGTGAATCAGTGATCCGCGAACATTGCGCAGCTCAGTTCGGATGACGAGCTCTTCATCATAATAGGCCGGAGACTTGTAGCGGCAGCGAGCATCGACTACGGGGAGATGGCAGTCCACTTCGAGTTCCATTTGTTTGTATTCGAATCCCAAGCTGCGCATGAGTTCCACGCGCCCAACTTCCATCCAGATGAAAAAGTTCGCGTGATAGACAACGCCCATCTTGTCCGTTTCCGCATAACGGACGCGCAGGCGAACTTCGTGAGCTTTGGGCGAAATGAAAGACGTCAATGTCCGCTCCACTGCGGCTTGCGTTTTTCCAGGAACGCCGTAATGCCTTCGCGAAAGTCGTCGGTGCGGCGAATCCGCGCGTTTTCCTCGATGGACGCTTCCATGCGGCGATCGAGCTCTTCATTCACGTTTTGCGAGAGGAGTTGCTTGGTCGCACGCAGCGATGCTGCGCTGTTCTGCATCAGCGTATGTGCGAGTTCGTGAGCTCGTGCGAGTAGATGATCGGCGCTGACGATCTCGTTTACTAAACCGAAGCGCAAAGCTTCTTCGGCTCCGAAAATCCGACCGGTGAGCAGCAGATCGCGCGCATGCTTCTCGCCGACTTGCCGCACCAGGAAATTAGAAACAATCGCCGGAACAAAGCCGATTCGGACTTCCGTGTACCCAAACTTTGCATCGGTAGTAGCGAGCGTGAAATCGCAGATAGTGGCGATGCCGGTACCGCCGGCAATCGCCGCGCCGTTAACTGCGGCGATCGTTGGCTTCGGAAAGTCGTAGATCGAGCGGAACAGGCGCGCCATCGTGCGCGAATCTTCAACGTTTTGCGCATCGGTACGCCCGACCAACGCTTTTAGATTGTCGAGATCCATTCCGGAACAGAACGCCTTGCCTGCGCCGGTGACGATCAGGACTTGTGAAGACGATTCACCTACATGGTCGAGAGCGCGTTGGAGATCACCGATTAATTCATAGCTAATTGCATTGCGCTTGTCTGGCCGGTTCAGCGTGAGCAGAGCAACTCGATCGCTCTCTTGCAGAGTGATGGTATGAAAGTTCATTGAAGTTGGGGTGAGGCCGAACCTATGGCGATTAATTGTGACATCTTTAACACGTTGTCGAGCGGTTTGCGAATCGGAACGTCGGCTCCCAATTCCTTCAAAGCCTCGATAACGGCTTCAGTCGGGATATTTCCTACGAGCTCATCCTGCGCAAATGGACATCCACCCAGTCCGCCAACCGCCGAATCGAACCGACGGCATCCAGCATCGTACGCAGCCTTGATTTTCTCTTTAGCCGCACCGGGACGGCTATGCAGATGCACTCCAATTTCGAGGTGGTTGAATCGATCCTTGATTGGTCCAACGAGTTCTGCGATCTGCTGGGGAGATGCGAGCCCGACAGTATCAGCCAATGAGATCTGCTCGACTTGCATCTCTGCAAGAAGATCTACGGCCTCAATCACTTCCTCTACATTCCAGAGATCGCCATAGGGATTGCCGAAGGCCATGGAGATATAAACGACAATTCCCAATCCGGAATCGCGAGCCTTTTGTTCAATTGCTTCGAGAACATCGATCGATTCCTCCAAAGTTTGATTCTGATTGTTCTTGAGGAACGTGGGCGAAATCGAGTAGGGAAAACCGAGCGTGCGGACCGCATCAGTCGCAATAGCGCGTTCAGCTCCTTTTTCGTTTACTACGATGCCAATGATCTCGACATCATCCGGAGGATCAAGTTCTTTCAACACCTGCTCCGAATCGGCCATCTGCGGAACTGCTTTGGGTGAAACGAACGAAACGGCGTCGATGTGCTTGAATCCTGCTCCAATCAGTGCGCGCAAGTACTGCGTCTTTGTATCAGCAGGGATGTGGTGCTCGAGACCTTGCCATGAATCACGCGGGCATTCGATGAGCTTGACTTTCATTTTCACCACGGAGTTAGTTACGTTTGCAAGACTCCCACGTTAAACTTAGGAACATCTGGATTCAACGACGCCGCTTCCAGTGCAGTAATCAAAACATCGCGTGTTTCCAATGGATCAATAATGCAATCGATCCATAGTCGAGCGGCACCGTATCGGGGATCCATCTGCTCGTCATAAGTCTTCTTAACGGATTCATACAGCTCTTTTTTCTCAATATCGCTCAACTTTTTTCCGCCACGTTCGAGCTGCTTGATTTTGATCTCAACCAGAGTTCCCGCAGCCGATGCGCCACTCATGACTGCATATCGTGCCGTCGGCCAAGCGAAGATGAAGCGCGGATCATAGGCTTTGCCGCACATAGCATAATGTCCTGCTCCGAAGGATCCTCCGACGATCACAGAAATCTTTGGTACCACGGAATTCGATACTGCGTTCACCATCTTGGCGCCTGCGCGAATGATGCCGCTCCATTCGGCATCGCGCCCCACCATAAAACCGTTTACGTCATGCAGAAAGATCAGCGGAACGAGATTCTGGTTGCAGTCCATAATGAATCGCGCGGCTTTCTCTGCCGACTCGGTGTATATAACGCCGCCGAATTCGATGCGCCGTTCGCCTGAGTGTTTGTCGACCTCCTGCACGTGCATCTTCTGATTGGCAACAATGCCAACAGCGAAACCTCCCACGCGGGCATAACCGCAGAGAACCGTTTTGCCGTATTCAGCCTTGTATTCGTCGAAGCGGCTGCCATCGACGATGCGACCGATAATCTCTTTCATGTCGTACGGGCGCGCGGGATCGGCGTCAACGATGCCGATCAATTGTTCTTTCGCCAAGGCTGGTTCTTCAGTCTGAACACGGCTGAACCGTGCTGTCGGACGAGCGCCCATTTTTTCAACCAGCGAGCGAATTCGTGCAATGCATGCTTCGTCATTGGGCTCTCGATAGTCGACCGTGCCGGAGATTTGCGCGTGCATCTTTGCTCCGCCGAGTTCTTCGGCGGAGTACTTCATTCCAATCGCAGCCTGTACAAGCGCTGGCCCGGCGAGAAAGAGGCCGCTGCCTTCAGTCATAAGGATGTGATCGCACATTACCGGCAGATAGGCTCCCCCAGCGACGCACATTCCCATAATGGCAGTAATTTGTGGAATGCCCATCGCGGACATGACTGCGTTGTTGCGAAAGACGCGGCCAAAATCGTCGGTATCCGGGAAGACGTCTTCTTGTAACGGGAGGAATACTCCAGCCGAATCCACCAGATAGATCGTTGGAATACGGTTCTCGATGGCGATGTTCTGAGCACGAATGACTTTCTTTGCGGTCATCGGGAAGAATGCGCCCGCCTTTACCGTTGCGTCGTTCACGATGACCATGAACAAGCGCCCGTGTACGCGTCCAAAGCCAGTGACTACTCCAGCACCAGGAGCACCACCCCATTCCTCGTACATCTGATAGGCGGCATAGCTGCCGAGTTCGGTGAGTTCTGTTTTGGGATCGATCAGCCGCGCAATGCGCTCGCGGGCTGTGAGCCGACCTTTTGCGTGCTGTGAGTCAATCGCCCTCGCTCCCCCTCCTTCCGTGATCTTTTCCTGTTCACGTGCAATGGTGCTAACCAGGTCGGCCATCGCTCGCGCGTTCTTCTGGAACCGCGGTGATCCGGGATCAAGGCTGGAGGTAATAACGTTCTGTGGGCTAGAACTGACGCGGCTCTCTGCCATTACGCTCTCAAACGAAACCCTCTAGAGTAGCAAACCGCGCCGAATTTGCTTAGCTGCCCGGGTGATACACCCGTTCCGTGTGACCCTGCAACTGTGAGCGGTAGAAATAGATCTCTCGCAAGTTGCCTGTGCTGTAGCGCTTGGCTTCGTCGTCGAAGTGAGCAGAACGGGGATCACCGCTCTCACCACCAACTTTCACTGCCTTCGCTCGAATGCGGTCCCCGAATTCGACGACGGCGACGAAGCTGTTTCCGCTCGTGCCGTACCACTTCTTCGTTCCCGGATAAGCCCGAGCGCTGAACGAAGCCAGTGATCCCCATCGGGAGTAGGTGAACCCAACCGGAATGCTCGGATCCGAGTCGCTGAACTGCGGGACGATACTATCGTTGACGCGCTGAAAGCGATTGATCTCGCCCCATGGAGTCTTCCAAGTGCCGAAGTCGGCACTAAGTTTGTCAACGGCATTGGAAAAGGACTTGAGCAACTGCTCCGGAGAAACGTTTGTGGCTACGTAGTCGCCGGTTGCCATGCCATTGTTTCGACCTTCTCGCCCCACACTCCGCCAGAGATCCTCACCCCAGAACACTGCAAGGGACGTAGGAATCGACTCGACACCCCATCGCAGATCCCAGGAACGTAGAGTTCCAATTTGGTCCGCTAGTTTGGTCTTGAGAGGATCGCTCGATGGCAGTGCATCCCATGCCTTTACAAGTGCCGGGACGGCCTTCTGGAACCACGGCTGATATTTGTCAAACGCTGCCGCAATGAGAGAATCGATGGTGAAGTCTTTCTTGTCCTGTAGGACGCGGACCGCATGCAGTCCGCGTGCTGTTTCGCCGCCCATTTCGACGTACGCAGGATAGTCCTCTTTCTTCGGACTGCTCGGGCCAGCCGCAGACCACGGGGCATTGTTCGAGTTGTAAAGCCATCCGCTTTTGGGATTCAACAGATGCGGAGTTTGATCGATCGGCAGCTCTCCTTGCCACTCGGTCGCCGGATTGCTGCCATCGACGGGCTTCATCCAATCGAATCTCGTATCTCGTCTAGGAATGAAGTTGCCGTGGAAGTACGCGATATCGCCGTCAGCGTCAGCGAAGATGGTGTTGTTCGACGAATTCGCCTTCAACCCCATCGTCTTTAGATAGGACTTGTAATCTCGCGCTTTGGTGCGAGTGAAAGACTGAATGAGCTGCGGGATCGGCTTCTGCATTAGGCGCACGCTTACCCATTTGCCGTTTTCCTCGCGCACGATGGGACCGTGATGAGTGCGGTAAACAGCGAACTTTCGTTCCGCCATTCCAGTAGGCGTCCGGAAAGGCACACTGATTTCTCTTGTGATAGTCGGCCGCTCTTCATTTCCGTATTTGTAGAAGAAGTGGTCTCCCTCTTTGTGCACGGTCTCAAGATATTCGTCGATCGCATCGACTCCGCTGGAGGTGTGCATCCACCCTGCCCGGTCGTTGAAACCTTGATAGATGAAGAACTGCCCCCAGGTAGCGGCGCCATAGGCATTGAGGCCCTGGTTACTGACCATTTGCAGTTCGGAGCGGAAAAAGAAGTCAGTGTGGGGATTGATCAGAAGCAACGCGTGGTGATCGACCGTATTAGCTGGAGATATCGCAATGCCGTTCGATCCACTTGCCTCGGTATCATGCTCTTCGAGGGTAGCACTGGTCTGAGCCGGCGGAGCTCCGCCGTAAAACGCCTCCAGCTCCCTAAGGTTGACGCGCTCGATATCTCCGCCGATGCTGCCTTCGGTGAAGGTCAGCGCCATCCAAGGTTCAAATCTCCGGATTACTCTCGGCTTCACTTCGGGATGCTTGTAGAGGTAGAAGTTGAGCCCGTCGGCAAACGCGTTCATCAACTCCTTCAACCATGGCGGGCTGGTGGCGTACTCGTGCTTCATCGTCTCAGGATCGATAAACATTTTCATGCGAAGATCCTGATAGATCTTCGATTCGCCTTCAGCCTCGGCTAGTCGCCCCATAGCATTGATGTAGTTCGTCTCGACGCGATTGAAATCATCTTCGGCCTGCGCATATTCGGCGCCGAAGACCGCATCGGCATCGGTTTTTCCATACACGTGCGCAATGCCCCAATCGTCGCGAATGATGGTTACGTTTTGTGCTTCTTTTTCCCACCTGTCAATGTCAGCCTGAGGTTGGGCGGCAAATGCCGGACAGAGCAGTACGAATATGAGGACAAGCTTGTTTATACACATTCCTAGTGTTTTCATGGTTGTTTGAAAAGAAGCTGCAATCCGGCACTTGTCTTTTTACCACCGCGCGTTCATTTCGTCAGGTCCACATCGCCGACTTTGTCGAGGGTTCACTCCAACGTGCAGCTGGCCTCTCTGCAGCCAAGCGGATACGCTTGATGAGCTTTCGTGATTAGTGAGATAGGTATGCCAGAAGTTAAGCCGCGCGACGCTCAGACCTGCGCGGATTAGACGCCTCGACATCTGCGGCGTTTCTGACGCTGGACCGCTTGTGGCGACGATTTTCGTCCTGTGCTTGGGGAGCACCATCTCAGCTTATTTGTCGGCACAATCCTTATTGAGCTTGTCATTGTGATCGGCGCGCTAAAGTGAACGCTGGAATCACCGCCCTAAGAAACTAAACATATCCTACGCGGCCTTATGCTCCTGGGTTCGCGACTGGGCTGTCGTCGCCGCGACTTTCCCTTTGCCGAAGTCGAGAGCCTGCGTCGCGGACACTCGTGCAAACACATCCATTAAACGAGCGATGACTGCAGTCCAACCAGTCTGATGGGCAGCACCCAATCCTGCACCGTTGTCGCCATGGAAGTATTCGTAGAACAAAAAGTAGTCGCGCCAATGAGGATCAGCCTGAAATTTCCGGGTGCCTCCGTAGACGGGACGATCGCCGTTTTCGCCGGGCAGAAAAATACTCTCGAGCCGGCGGTTAATCTCTTGCGCCACCTCGAAGAGATTCATGTAAGTGCCGGAGCCTGTGGGGCACTCCACCCTAAAGTCGTTACCATAGAACTGATACAAATGGAGTAGAGCTTCTACTATTAAAGCATTGACTGGTATCCAGACCGGTCCACGCCAATTGGAGTTCCCTCCAAACATCCCTGTTTCGGATTCCGCGGGAACATATTGAACTTTGAATTCATCGCTTCCGACCCAGAAACTGTAAGGATGATCCAGATGATAGCGTGACAGGGAGCGAATTCCGTAAGGGCTTAGGAACTCATTCTCATCGAGCATGTACTTGAGGATGCGTTCCATCTTTCTCTTGTTCACCACCGATAGTAGACGGCGTTTGTGGTACCCATCGGAGTTGCTATCTCCTGGAGCAATATGTTCCATCACTTCCGGATGGCGCTCGTGGAACATATCGATGAGTTCGGTCAACCGCGGCAGCCTCTCGGCTTCGCGCCGTTCCAGAGCAGAAGACGCACAGAGCGGAAGCAGACCAACCAAAGATCTCACTTTCAACCGGACCGCATGTCCATCGGGAAGTCTAAGAAGGTCATAATAGAAACCATCTTCTTCGTCCCACATCTCATCGTGATGATCGCCCATCCGATCCATGGCATAGGCGATCCAGACAAAGTGTTCAAAGAAACGGTAAGCCATGTCTTCATAGATCGGATTGTGCTCGGCAAGGATAACGGCGATCTCAAACATGATCTGGCAGTACAAAGCGACCCATGCGGTGCCGTCGGCTTGTTCGAGAACTCCGCCGGTGGGTAAGTGGGAGCTGCGATCAAACACACCAATGTTATCCAGGCCGAGAAAGCCTCCGGAGAAGACATTCCGCCCCTCAGGATCTTTGCGGTTTACCCACCAGGTGAAATTGAGCAGCAGGCGTTGGAAACACTGCTCCAAGAAGTTTAGGTCCGCCCTTCCCCACTGATTCTCAACCTCATACAGAAACAATGTCGCCCAGGCATGGACGGGAGGATTAACGTCGCTAAAGTTCCACTCGTACGCTGGAATTTGTCCGTTGGGGTGAAAGTAGAGATTGCGCAGCATGAGCAGCTGCTGCTCCTTCGCGAAATCGAAATCAACCAGCGACAAGGCGATCGTGTGAAAGGCAAGGTCCCAGGCTGCATACCACGGATACTCCCACTTGTCGGGCATAGAGATAATGTCGCGGTTCAGCATGTGGAACCACTCTGAATTGCGCGTGGAACCATGACTGCCGTTAAAGAGAGGATGGGCGTGGTGCTCGTCCAACCAGCGGTCGACGTCGAAGTAGTAATACTGTTTGGTCCACATCATTCCTGCGGCTGCCTGCCGAAAGATTCGACCTCGCTCATCTTTCTCGAGTGAAGGAGCTGTGATTCGATCAAAGAACTCGTTTGCCTCAGCAATGCGCTTCTCAAAGACACGATCGAACGACTTTGGCTCTATTTGACCGCTCGCGGTTTGCGAATGAGTATCGGCAAGTCTTAGGCGAACTACCTGTGAGCCGCCCGAAGGAATCTGCAGTTGATAGTGGACGGCAGCCTTGGTGCCCGTTCTTGCGGGATTTACAGCATCTTTCTGTTTGTTGATCACCAGTTCGTGAAATGCGTCTTTTACATAGACCGATGAATTTGTCTGTCCCCATAGACGTTGGGCGTTCGTCTCGTTCTCGGTGAAAAGTAAATCCGGAGCCCCATCGTACACAAATGTGTAGTCGCCCACGGTTTCATGCGATGCCGCAATCGCGCTCGCGCTGAGTTGGCGCAGAATGGGCTTACGTTTGTCTTCGCCCGAGGCCCATGTGTTGCGGAACCACACTGTCGGGAGAACGTGAAGCGGCGCGGCTTCCGCTCCGCGATTGTGCACAGTGATGCGAACCAGTACATCTTCCGGCGTATCTTTTGCGTATTCTACGAAGACATCGAAGTAGCGGTCGTCATCAAAGATCCCCGTATCCAAAAGTTCGTATTCAAGTTCATGACGAGACCGGGAGGCATTAGTGTGGACCAGATCCGAATAAGGAAACTCACTTTGTGGATACTTGTAGAGGTACTTCATATATGAGTGTGTAGGTGTGCTGTCAAGGTAAAAGTAGTATTCCTTTACATCCTCTCCATGATTCCCTTCGCTGTTGGTGAGTCCGAATAGACGCTCCTTCAAAATAGGATCGCGCTCGTTCCAGAGAGCCAGTGCAAAGCAGAGTCGTTGCTGGTCGTCAGAAATTCCGCCCAACCCATCTTCGCCCCATCGGTAGGCACGAGAGCGCGCGTGGTCGTGTGGGAAGTAGCTCCAGGCATTGCCATCGTCGCTGTAGTCCTCGCGCACCGTTCCCCACTGGCGTTCGCTCAGGTAAGGCCCCCACTTCTTCCAGGGCACGTGGTTGTCGCGTGCTTCGCTGAGACGGGTCTGCTCGATGGTGTCGGAGTTGTCGGTTGAAACCGGCTTCTTACCTCTCATGTTGATTCCCTCATTCCGGAATCGGGACGCTTTGGGATTGAAATAAGACAATGAGAAAAAGGGGAACAGCAAACGTGGAAAACGGAAGCAACAAAGCGTGATTTACGCCTGAGCTCCCAAATCGGGACAAATGGATTGGGGGCCGCATTACTCTGTTAGCCGAAGACATAGTCTGATGCGCACAGGTCACGCGGCGCGCAAGTAATCGCCTGGTTCCTGCCTACTGTCCTTCAGATAAGTTCGGACGGCGAGGGCCATCATCAAGCGGCTTATGCCGGTCATGAGCAACCCGATGCCCACCAAAATTCCGAGTATCCACATTGAATTTGCGGGCCAGTGCCGCCAGATCATCACGGCGAGAATGATGCCGATGATCCCATTCACGAGAATCCAATACGAAGATCCGGCGACGAGAGCCCAATGCGAAGCTCGGGCGGTGCGGGTCGCGAGAAAAGAGAACACGTCTATGAGGCCTTCAACCAGAAAGAACATGGCCAACGCGAGAGTCACAATGGCCAGACCGAGGAATGGGTGGCTTAAGAAGTAAATGCCCGCAATGAGGTAGACGGCGGCTACCAGCACTTTCCATGTTATGGGACCAACTCCCTTGGAACGGAAAGCGTGGACTAATTGGAATCCCGCGTCGAAGATCATGAGCCAACCAAGCACACGCGCAACTCCGATGGACGAAAATGTCGGTAACCACAGCGCAACCAGTCCCACAACAATCATGACCACGGGCCAGGCAATAGACGGCCTTAAACGGGAAACGTCGACAGTATTACTCACGGTATTCATCTTTTCCCTTTGCACGTAGCTCCTACGACGGATCAAGACTCACGCAAGATGTCCAGAGAGCTTCCGTGAACTCAAATGACGCCGCTTGTGATTCTTTGGCGCGATTTCAGGAGTGCTCAATCACCGTTTGAGCGAGGAGCCGGATGCTGCATTCTGCGTAGCATTTGCAGAGTGCCCGCTCGAGTCCGTGCCCGGCTTCTTTCTTTTTGTTACGATGAAGTCAATGGCGAAAGCGCGATCCACACTTGCTGCTGCTCTTCTATTTATGTGGATGGCTGCGCCGGCTATGCGGTGCCTGGTTCCAGGTGAGGTCCTCACCCCGGAGGAACGGGCTTGCTGCAAAGCTATGGGGGGACAGTGCAGCGAGTCGGGCGCAGCAGATCATCCGTGCTGCAAGAAGGCAACACCCTCGGCACAGCCGGCTTTGGCTTCCGCACAGGCTACGGCAACCGCCGTGGTCCCGCTTTCAGCGTCGCTTCCCCTGGGGGTTCAGCCCCAAATCAAGCAGACGTTTGGTGCTGATTGGCTTCTCGATCCTTCTCCCCCGCCGCATCTCGAACAAACTAGTCCCGTTCTGAGAATCTGATTTCTTCCGTCCTCGCGCCTTCCTGCGCGTTCGCGTACTTGTGTGTTCATCACCAAAGGACGGATTGATGCGAAATGCTTTTTGTATCCATATAGCTCTTGGCTTGCTCACCTTGTGTGCCTCGGAAACGAGGGCACAAGGTGCTGCGCCGGAGACCGCGCCTCCGCTGTTTCCCGGAGGAGGGCTGATCTCTTATAACTCGGTGTTCACCACGCGAGCTGCGGGAAGCGCTACGAGCATTCCCGCGACTGCTCGTCCGACGTTCTCACATGAAGCCACCTTCAACTTCACCTGGGGCTTCCATCCCGATTTGGACGTGACGGTTCTCGTTCCGATTGTCACGAACGAGTTCCAAAGCGGAAGCATTGCAATCGGTAACGAAACGGGACTTGGAGACGCGATGCTGCTGGTGAAATACCGCTTCTTTCGGCGGGACTCGCCACGAGGAACCACGCAGGCATCCTTCACGGTTGGCCCGAAGCTTCCGACGGGAAGAACCGATTTCATGGCGGCAAACGGCACGCTTCTGCCTGCCGGTCTGCAGGCAGGCTCCGGATCAACCGATCTGTTCGCCGCTGCGAACTGGACATATACCGGCCTGTTCAATCTCCGGCGGCTGGTGGCCGACGAAGATTTACATTCGCTGCTGCGCATGCAGGGAACGCAGGCGACCCGGCTTGGCAGCGAGGTGGAATCGCGCCTCTGGCTTTCGTATCGGCCCTACGAAGCGAAAGACGGATCGCGCGAATGGTTCATCGGTCCGGTGCTCACGTGGCAGTACTTCCAGGGTGATCGAATCGCCGGAGTCACGCAGGCAGGGAGCGGCGGCGATGAGCTGCTGAGCGGAATCACCACTTACTTCGGCGTGCGTCCGGGCATGCATCTATGGCTCGCCGCCGATTGGGATTCCGCGCACTCGACGGGCGCGGCGTTTATGCCTGTTCGCCAGCACATCAGTTTTGGAATCACGCAGCAGTTTCGCGTGCGTCGCTAAAGAGAAAGGAGGAGAGAACGTGAAGATGAATCGAGCCGCTCTCACGCTGGTTCTGCTTGGCGCGATCGTTGTGGTGCCTGTGGCGAAAGCGCAGGTGAAGCACATCGAGATGCGCGTCGAAGGCATGACGTGAAATTTTTGAGCATACGGGGTGAAGCAGCACCTCGGGCGCCAGTCTGGCGTTCAAAAAGTGGATGTGAACTTGTTGGATGGCAAAGTTGATGTGACTCCGAAAGAAGATGGACACATCGATCCCATTCAGCTTCTGAAAGCAACCTACGACAGCGGTGTCAGTACCGCCGAGCTGGACATGACAGCTCGCGGAAAAGTCGTGAAAGACTCGTCGGGGAACGTGGCATTACAGGTAGAACCGAACCAGTCGTTCGCGCTCGAGCCGAACGAATTGTCGAAACAGATGGAATCTCTTGCGGGCACCGCGACCGACGTGACGGTTCGCGGACAGCTATACAAGAAACCCGCAGGCAAAAAGAAACCGGAGCTTCCGAAAGAGTTGAAGCTGCTGGTTCTCGAAATGCAGAAAAAGGAATAACGAATTGAAATTCTGGATACTGATTCTCTGCCTGACCGGACTCGCCGGATGCAATCATCCGGCGAGTCCGGTGCAGGCGAAAGAAACTGAGATCAAGGCGGGCGAGATCGGTTCTCGTCTGCCAGATTTTTCCGCAAAGGACCTTCAGGGCCGACGAATTTCGTCCGACGATCTGCGCGGCAAGGTTGTGCTCATCGATATCTGGGCCACGTGGTGCGGACCATGTAAAAAAGAGATGCCCGGTTATCAAAAGCTCGAAAATAACTACGGCCCGAAAGGCTTCGCCGTGATCGGATTGAAAGCCAACATGATGGCCGACACCGAGGACCCGCTGAAGTTCGCCAAGAAGATTCGGGTTCACTATCCGTTGGTAGTCGCGACCGACGATGTCCTACAGAAATTTGGAGGACTCGAAGGTTTGCCCACGACATTTCTCTACGATCGCAGCGGTATTCTGCAAAAGAAAGTAATCGGCTTCGAGTACACCGACGTCTTCGAATCGGAGTTGAAAAGACTTCTTTGAAGGAAGTGCAAGCGGCGCCACGGCTCGTCAACCGTGAATCTGAATGTTTCCTAAACAACACGATTCCGCGTTGCTCAAACCCTGTGCCGACATATGAAGCTAAGAGTGAATCTGCTGAGCCTACTCCGTCTGAGGCACTTTCTTTGTGCCTGCGAGTTCGGCTGCGGTTTGCTGAACGTTGAGCGGCGCAAGTCGTTCGAAGCCGGGCCAAGTACCATAGCTCGGCTTGAGATCTCCGAGGACAGCTTGCGTGAGAGCATCGCCGGTTTGTCCTGCGGCTTGCGCCTTCTGAATGCTCGCGCGCAGAGCCGCAAGATAATCGCGAAAGCCTTTCATGTCCTGAGCAGTTGCCACATCGCCGTGCCCGGGAACAAACGTTGCAGTTGGGTGCCTCTCGAGGATTTTCTCTAACGTATCGACCCATGTTGAGGTAGTGGCGTCGATCAAGTTAGGAATGCGCTGGTTCCATCCGAGGTCGCCGGTAAAGACGACGTTTGCGTCCGGAATGTAAACAACGGAATCGCCGCCGGTGTGTCCTGGGAAGTAAACGACGCGAACCAACCGCGAACCGAGATCCACTTCAAGAATGTGGTCGTAGGTGATCTGCGGCTCTACGAGAGATGCGACCTGTGCACGCTGGTCGGCAGTAGGGGTTGCACCGTTCTGCTGAAAGAATTTCAAGTTCTCGGTGCGCACCCAGCCACGCTCGTTCCGATGCGCGATGACAATGGCTCCCGTCTCGGTAAAGATCGCATTGCCTGCGACATGGTCGAGATGGTAGTGAGTGTTGACCACATATTTCACCGGTAGATTCGTTGCTTTGCGAATCTCCGCGAGTAGGTCGCGGGCAGGCGACTGGCTGATAAAGGTGTCGATGACTAGCACACTGTCGTGGCCAATCACGAACCCGCTGTTGCCGCCGGCGCGCGAAGAGACCGCCGCATAGACGCCTTTCCCGAGCTCTTTCAACGTGAATGCCGGCTTTTGCTGCTGAGGCGGTTGTGATGGCGTGGATGGTGTTTGTCCGACGAGTTGCGTCAATGAGAGCGCGGCGGCACCGATAACGAGCAGGACTTTCTTCAGCATGGCGGCGCAATTGTAGAGCATGGGACAAGCTGCACACCGTCTATTCGCGAAGTTAGGGCCAGCACGGCTTGCGCCCGCCTGCCGAGTTGTGGTCTGATGCTGCCCCCGATTCTTCGATCCGAGGAGTATGTATGAGCACGAAACGGCGGGAAGTTTTGTTCGGCATGGTTCTGTTTGCCTGTGCCGCTATGGGTCAGACCAATACACCCAACAATCCAACCTGGTGGAACAAATATCAGTATCTGTCGGCGCATTCCGCAACCGGGAATGCGGGGACGAGCAATTCCGCGTCCGTCAGTCCGAACGTTGACGTCTCCAACGAGTGCGGACCGCAAAGCGAGACTTTCATCACGATAAATACCAGCAAGGCCAAAAATCTTGCCGGCGGATCAAACGAGATCTTTCGTCTGCCCATGCGCGCGTACGCGAGCTTCGACGGCGGTTCCACTTGGGCCGGTACCGACGCACCGCTCCCGCCCGCCAAGGGTAACGGCATCGATTTCGGGTCCGATCCCAGTCTGGTATTCGATACGCAGGGGAATCTTTTTTACAGCTACATCGTTGTTTTCTTCGGAAATGGCAATGGCATCAACGGGACAGAGATGGCGGTTGCGAAATCGATCGATGGCGGAAGGAGTTTCCCTGCCGCAACTTTCTTCAGCATGTCCGGGGGCAGCGATCATTTCAACGATAAGCCGATGATCACCGCCGATCGCAATCCCCGCAGCCCATTTCGGGACAACATCTATGTCGCTTGGGACGCAGCAGCCGGCGGATCTACCGGAGGGGGAATCCAAGTGGCGACATCTACTGATCATGGCGCCAGCTTCACCGTCACGCGAGTCGACGATCCTTCCGGGCCCGGCCGCTCGATCGGCGCAGTGCCGTTTGTTGGTCCGAATGGCGAACTTTATGTTGCATGGAACGACTTCGCTTCAAACGCTATCATGCTCAACCGTTCATTCGACGGAGGCGCGACCTGGGGCAGGCCGGTCATCGTCTCCACGAAGACGCTTCCCTTCGATATCGCGATTCCCGCGATCTCGTTCCGCGGAGCCCTGCTGTATCCGGCATGCGATACCGACCGCAGCGGTGGCGCTCACAACGGCCGGCTCTACTGCACATGGATGGACCTCACGCCGAGGGGTGTGACGGATATCTTCGCCTCCTCCTCAGACGACAACGGTGCGACGTGGTCTCCGCGCCAGACGGTTACCGATGCACTCGGATTTGCGGTCGATCGCTTCTATGCCTGGCTATCGGTTGATCCAACCAACGGTACCGTGAACATCTCGTTCTACGACACACGCAACGATATCACCGGCGCACGCTACATGACCGACGTTTACTTCACCCAATCGACCGACGGAGGAGCGACATGGCGTCAGCCGAATACTCGCGTCTCGTCGGCCAGTTCCAACGAGCATGACTGCAATGGTGTCTTCCCCTGCTCGGCAATTGATTACGGAAACCAGTACGGAGACTACACAGGTCTGGTCTCCTACAACGGCGTCTCTCATCCCATATGGACGGACAGCCGCAATAATCAGCAGCCCGCGACCGGCTGCCGCACGAATGAGCTAATGGAGGAGGTCTTCACCGCTGCAGTGAAGTGAGTGCGGAAATTCGGCTCGTATCGCGAACGGTAGACGACGGCGAGCTTAGCTGCCGAACGTTTGCCTTCAAATCGCCAACGATACAACGGTGTATGAACGTGCAGGGACTTGGAGTGTCATTCTCGGTCCGAGCCTCGGAGGTTCGAGGTTTTGAGGAACGACGCTCCTTGGCCGCTCAAAGGTGTTTACTGCCTTCAAATCGGTGCCCGTTATGGTCTGAGAGGCATTGACCTTTGTGGGAACAATTTCGCGCCATGTAATTTCCACGTCGCGCGGCTTTTCTAAATCGCGGTTGAGGATGAACAGCGCGGCCGATCTGCTGTCGGTGTCGATCGTGGCAACAACGTCAAGGTAAGGAACTGAGCCAAAGCCGGGGCCGGTGATTCCGATTGCCTCCGTTGGACGGCCCAGATGAGTAACTTCATAGGTTGGTCCTTCGGGAACGATGTGCACGGCGCGCCCTCGGGCGTGCTGCAATGCCCAGGAATACGGGTAATAGATCGTCTGCTTCAAGACTGCGTTGGCATTCGTCATCAGTGGCGCAATGACATTCACAAGTTGCGCGAGACACGCTACGTGCACACGATCCGAATTCCGAATCAATGAGTTCAGCAGCCCGCCAACCAGCAACGCATCTTCGAGGTTGTAAACCTCTTCGAGCAGATGTGGCGCTCGCTTGCCGTGACCGTTCACAGCATCGCCGTTGCGCTCTCGATACCACACATTCCACTCATCAAACGAGAGGAATAGCGTTTTATTCGTACGCTTCATGCCGCGAACCAGATCGCACACCGCCTTGATCTCTTCGATCTGACGATCCATTGCCAGATTCATGGCGAGATACGTCGAGCTGTTTCCACCTGTTTCTTCGTTGTTTCCCCAGTAGCGATGTAGCGAGATTCCGTCCGCCAGTTCGTAGCAGGCCTCGAGGACTTCGCGGTCCCATTCCAAGTACGTCGGCATAAACGGACCACTGGAACCACAGGCAATCAACTTCACATTGGGATCGATCACTCGGATTTGGCGCGCTGCATCGGCAGCCTTCTCGCCATATTCGCGCGCTCCCATGTGACCGATTTGCCATGGCCCATCCATTTCGTTGCCGAGACACCAGTACTTCACGTTATGCGGCTGCTCGTATCCATGCTGACGACGCAAGTCGCTCCACTTGGTGCCGCTCGGATAATTGCAGTACTCGACTAGCGCAACCGCCATCTCGGCGGTGCCCGTCCCGAAGTTCATGCCGAACAGAGGTTCGGCTCCGACCTGCTTCGCCCAGGTGATGAACTCGTTAGTGCCAAATTGGTTGGGCTCGAGCGTGTTCCAGGCGCGATCGAGGACCTGCGGTCGATCTTTCTTCGGGCCTACTCCGTCGAGCCAGTGATATCCGGAAACGAAGTTCCCGCCTGGGTATCGGATGATCGGCACGCCCAAAGTGTGAACTTCTCTGATCACATCGGTGCGAAATCCGTTCGCGTCGGCCAGCCGAGAGCCGGGATCATAAATCCCTTCGTAGATGGCGCGTCCGAGGTGTTCCAAAAAGGAACCAAAGATATGACGGTCGAGCGGCGCTGTCGAGAAGGAAGGATCGATGATTACGCGCGTCGTCGCGGATGCACTCTGTGCCCAGCTTGAGGCGAGTGCTGCATCGGCAATAGCGACCGCCACTGCTGCTTGACCACCGCGTTTCAGGAAGTCCCTTCGGCTAACGTTGGACACAGATCTCTTTTCCCGGAAGCTGGTTGTGTTCAGCTCAACCGTTGTGGCAATCAAAACAAATGAGAAAACGTTTGCTGCGGTAGGCTATTCGCGGCTGTGAAATTCGTCAATAGCAGAAGTCTTGCCGATCAAATCAGAATGCGGGCACTCTCATCTCTCATAGAAGGGTTTTGCAACCGCCGAAATCCTTCTCCTTTGTTCCTGATCAGGGAAGAGGATGTCGAGGCTAACGGTCGAACTGAACATCTTCGCGAACACCTTGTACGCTCTTTCCCGAAGAACGACATGGCCTCCCGAATTTGCCTCCATAGCTAGAACGATCCTAATCGCGGGCGAATCGTCAAACGTGGCACGAACCAGGTAGGCTCGATGAAGAGTTGTGGTAGTAGCAAAACACTCCAGCAGCCGTCGTTTGAATTCCTTCTCAACCTCTCCATCCTGTTCGCCAAGGAAAGTCGCCTTCGTGACATGAATTTCCTCGAGTTTTGGATGCCGACGTATCCATCGCATTGAGGAAATACCCGTATCTAGTCCCGCTAAACGGGATCCCAAGCAGTCGTAACACCGCCCTCTCACGGACGTCCTACCGTAGCTGCAGGCTATTCAGCATCCGCTGATAAGTGGGCCGGAATTGAGTAAAGGAATTCTGCGGAGCGATGAAGACCAGATAAAGCAGCCCGCCTTGTGGACGCGGGAGAGTCACAAGCCAATCACGTTCGCCTAGCGGCTTCCCGTTCTTTTGAACAGGCGAAGTACCAGTCAAATCTACCGATCGGCCTTCCACGCCATTCACCTGAATCGTTCTTGGACTGCTTGACACGCGTAAGTTTTGGTTCGACTGCTGTAGGTTCTGAACAAGATCTTGCGTGGCCTGGTCAAGGCTGTCTGCGTTCTGATCCTGAGAGCCGCCAATGACCACCCCGTAAGCAATCGCGTTCTGTCCTACCCCGGCTGAAGGCGCGATGGTGACGTCGGAATTGGGATTGCCGAATACCTGCCAATTGTCTGGATAAGAAATCGTGAACGCGTTGTGCTGCAACGGCTGGAGATTGCTGCTCGGCTTCACCTGCTGCGCCGTTACGCTCCCAATGTCTGCATTTCCACTCGGATTTGCGTTTCCCTGCGTACCACTCTGGGCGGGAGGCAAGTCTGGGGGAGCGGCTCCATTGTGGGAATTCTGCTGAGCCCAGCTTCCCTGCTTGGCTCCGTCGGCAATCTCTTGCGCGTTGTAAAGCCGCATGTGCGTGGCTTCCTGCTTGGCTTGCAAGAATGCCTGGCTGTTGTTCTGGTAGGTGCGTTGAGGCCACTCGGCAATTTCTCGATCGATCGCGGCGCTGCGATTGCCGGGATTGGGATGGTCGCTCAGGAACTGGGGGCCGCCGGAGCCTTCGGATTCAAGCTTCTCGAAGAACTGAGCCAACGCGCGGGGATCATATCCCGCTCTGTACATGATGATCGCGCCAACAGCATCCGCCTGTGATTCGTCGTTTCGCGAGTACTTGAGCGAGATCGCGCCCGCTCCGATCTGGATACCGGCGCGCGCCAACGAGCCTAAGGCTCCACTGCCAGTCATAGCTCCAGCAATTGCTCCTATGACGCCCAGCATGCTCTGCTTCGTCGCTTGTTTGGCAGAATGCTGCATGTACACGTGCGACATCTCGTGTGCCATCACGCCCGCAAGCTGCGCTTCGTTGTCCGCAGCCAGGATGGCGCCCACATTCACGAACATCGGTCCACCGGGAAGGGCGAACGCATTAATGTCTTTCTGGGGAATCACATGAAATTCGTACGGCCAGGAGTACTCTTGAGGAATTTGCGCAACCAGCCTCTCGCCCACTCTCCGGACGTACTGCGTCAGCGGACTTGAATCGGGCAACACCGGCATCTGCTTGTAGACTTCGCCGGCAGCTTGTCGACCGAGCTGAATTTGCTGGTCGCGGGTGATGCTTGTAGTGCCCGGATCCGGCAGCTCGGGTCCAGTGGTAGCGCCGAGTAGCCATGAAGGTTGCGTGAGCAGCAGTGCCACACATGCTGCCAGGATTCGCTGTCTTAAAGGTCGTACGTTCATGTCGCAATATCTGAGTTAAAGCAGTTACTCTGTTTGATGCGCGATAGGCATTGCTGGAGAGCAGAAAAACTGCTGCGATACTCCTCGGGCCAACGGCCATGGCCCCAAATAGGCTGTTCCAGCAGCTCAATCGGCGCTCGGACGAATGCCGACTGCGCCGTAAGCCTTTGCACTGTCGTACAGAACACCGTCTTTCATTACGAGGAGGCAGCGCCGAATGTCGCTGATGTTCTCCGCTGGATTCCCATTCACCAGCAGAAAGTCGGCCCGCTTCCCCGGCTCGATCGAACCTAGTTCCCTATTTTGGTTTAACAGCTTGGCGGCATTGAAAGTTGCGATTTGCAAGGCTTTGCTTGCAGGAATGCCGGCGCGGACTTCGAGTTCCAATTCACGATGCAGCATGATTCCCGCTGTGGCATCGGTCCCTGCCAAAATGGGAATTCCGGCATCGTACATCTTCTTAGTCATCCGCAGCATGGCTTCGTAAGAATCTTTGTAGAGCTGATCGGTCTCTGCTGTAACGGGAAGGCCGCCGGTGTAAGCGCCGCGCTGAACCTGCGCCGGCAGGCGGTCGAGCACGGGAGCAAAGTCGGGCGAGACCTTCCCTGGGCGGCCGGTGAACATCCCTTCGAACGTTGCCAGTGTGACGTCCACAGTTGTATGTCGCTGCTTCAGCAGCTCGATGAAGTCGTTCACTTCTTTCGAGTTCAAGTCGAGCTTGGCGGCATTGGCTCCAACTGCGGTAAATCGCTCAGGAGTGCGCGTATCTTTTATCTGCGAACCGAGAAAATTGAGGAAGATGAAATTGATGTGCTGAAGTTCATCCGCGCCATCTTCGACGAACTGCCGCGCGATCATTCCGTTGGGAATGTGGCCGCTCACCCGCAGTCCACGCGCGTGCGCTGCCTTGACGATTTCTGGAACCAATTCAGGCTTGAGAGAGCTGTATAGCTTGATCTGGAAATAGCCAAGATCGGCATAGCGATTTACATCAGACCGTGCTTCGTCAACGTTATCGGCGTACAGGCCGGTTGGAGCTTGGAACGGCCCGCGTCCATCGATGAAACCGGCTTTCCACACGCGTGGGCCGATCGCTTCACCCGCAGCCCAGCGGTCCTGTAGATGTTTGAGTTCCTCGATGTCGTTCCCCATATCGCGGATCGATGTCACACCGCTAGCAATGTTTAACAGTCCATCAACAGCTTGCGCATGCGCGTGCATGTCAAAAAGGCCCGGTATGAGAGTTTTGCCACGCCCATCAAGATGCTGAGCATCATCGGGGACGTTAACCGAATTCGCAGGTCCCACGTTCGCAATTCGCTCACCATTGAAGATGACCGTTTGGTCTTCGCGCATCGTCGCGTTGGTTGAATCGAAAACGCGGACGTGCTCTATGGCCACCGCGTGTTGCGGATGCTGAGCCAACTGCTGCGCTAAGCGCGTGTAGCGCGCGTCGGCTGCGGCACGATCTAACGCATACAGACGATCATTGCTCTGTTCCCATCCTTCTCGGAGAAGCGCAAACCATTTGCCGGGAAATCCGAAGAGACGGTGATCATCGTCGAGCCAAACTGTCTGCGGCTCAAAGGAGAGTCCAGTGATTGCGAATTCGGTGAGGTGTAGCTTCTGACTTCCGTTATCGAGCGTGACGTCGGTGAGCTTTTCGAGCCGCGCTTCTCCACCAGGGAAAAGCTGCACAGACCCATCTTTGGCCTTCACCAGCGCATTCACCAGAAACGCCGATTCAGCGGCAGGACCGTTGTTGCTGATGTAAAAGCCAGGCTTAGACGTTTGCCCATTTTCGGAGGTGCTCTTCCAGTGCGCGACTCCGTTCTCGATGGCAAAGTGTTCGTCAACGGGCGCCTTCAGATAGTCATTGCCGGTGATATCGGTCCGTTGCGGTAGGCCATCATCTCCGAGCAAGTAATGCGCGGTCACCTTCGGGCCACGTCCGCGATCGTTGAACTCGAACGCGCTGTCGATGTGACCATCGGCGCTGTACGTATCAACCTCGCTCCCGGCTACTTTGGCGTTGCTCAAAATTGTGTAGCGGAGAGTGACGGGAGCTACGTTCTTTGGATTTGCGGGGGGCTGAACGAAAAAGGCGGCGAGAATAGCGAGAACTAGCGCGAGCATGGCCCGCCATTATGCCACCATGCGGTAGATGGGAATCGAGTCGTTAGCTGGAAGCTTTGGCAGCAGCGTCCGCGAGCGAAAGCTTGAAGGTGTCCACCCAGGTACCGCCCAGAAGGCCATCTAGATCGGCGATTCTGTTTAAAGGATCGATCGCCTGTAGCCCGACTTGCCCTGCTCTCTTTCCGCCATCCTCGCCAATCCATGCCACGCGGAAGCGCACTTTGTGCTTCTTCAAGTCGAGCGCTAACTCCTGTCCTACGTTTATTTTGCGGTGGAAGTTGCTGACGCGGGCCCCGGTTGCGGAGACGTCGAGGGTGCAGACAGGATCGCGAAACCACTTTCCATCGGCGTCGTTTCCAAAGATAAAGGCTGGCAGCGCGACGAAGTGTCGCTGGGACTTGCGACGGGACATGGGTCTAGTATCGGATCTTTTGGGATAGACGAACAGTTACACAGGTAACAAGAGCCGCATTCGGAATTCCACAAGGGCACTCGGCGCTGTTGATAACGGAACCATCGCCAAGGTCATGGCCCTGTTAGGCATATTGGGTTCATCAACTTAACAATTCGCCGAATGCAGGATCGTCTCGGTGGCGTTAAATTTAGAACAGATATGAAGTTACGGATACTCGGTTTCCTGCTTTGTTTTCTGCCTGCACTCTCCTTTGCTGACCTGAAATTTACAAATCGCGTCACGGTTCAGGGACAGAACTCTGAGAACACCGTTCTAAGCAAGAACGGGATGCTCCGCATAGACAATGGCACGACTCCTTCGGCTACTTCGGTCATCATCGATTGCGCCGGCCACAAGATGACTCAGCTTAACAACGTGGGTCGAAGGTACCTTGTGACCAACATCCCCACAGACGGCAGTTCGCCCAACGCAAGCTCGCCCGCGACAACGGCGGGCACAGTCACCCTCAACATCAGTCGACACGACACCGGAGAGCGAGAGTCGTTTTTCGGCTACAAGGCTCGGCATATCAAGACGACTGCCACAGCAGAGGGCGGCTCTGGAGCTTGCGCTGGCAACCTGCAGATTGCAACGGACGGGTGGTATATCGACGCCCCAATCACGGCCAGCTGCAGCTCTGCTGAACGCGAAATTCTTGTGCGCAGCCTCGAAGCTCATCACTGTGAGGATCGCGTAGTCACGAAAACTAACGGCGTTGAGACACTCGGTATTCCGGTATTAATCGAGACGCAGGCGACTAATGGTAGCGGCGCAGAACTTAACGTCCGCCAAGAGACTGCCAACATCGAGGTCGAGACGCTGGATCCAGCCCTCTTTAGCCCTCCACGCGACTTCACTGAGGTAGCCAGCTACCGTGATCTGATCGCTCCCCAAAACTCGACTATTGGCGCTCAGAGAATTCCCAATTCAGGACCAAACTTTCCGCCCATCACCAGCGCCGGACCAAATGAGAACGGCAAGGGAGTGGTTGCCGGAGCGACGCACGCCACGACCAATGAGAAATCTGAGGTGCTGAAAATCGGAATCACACAGGTGACCAGCGACGCAGACCAATCCTTGTCCGTCGAAGGTCTGCAGCAGGAGCTGGCGAATCAGATCAACTTTCTCGGCGGGCGAGCTGTCATCCTCGCTGCCGATCCAAACGATCGCGATGCGGCCAACGAGCAAGCCAAACAGCAGGGCTGCGACTATGTAGTGTTCACCGAGATCACTGACTTCAGAACTGCAAGCGTTGGGCAAAAGCTTGGCAGAGTACTCAATCGCGGCGGACTTGGCGGCGTGGGCGGTACCGGCAACGGACGCGTAGAAATCGTCGCGAATGTGAAAGTGTTCCAACCCGATGTTTTTGTGCCTGCGCTCGACGGTACTGCGAATTTTCGTGGCAACGACGTCACGAACACCGCAAGCGGCCTAATGCACACAGAAGCGAGAACGGTGATGCTGGAATTAAAGAAATTGCAGGAGAAGAAGTAAGGCTGCTGTCCGGGGAAATCGGATCTTTCCAATACTTTCGAACTTGCGCTTAGCGCGTGGTGGCCAGCACGTCGAGGCAGCGTCGGAGGTTTCGATGCTGGGCCGCTGTGACATCGACGAATTCAAAGCCGTGTGACTCGGCATTGCGATAGCGTACGCGAGCGTTGAGTTCCAGCTTTAGGTCACACTTTGGCACGCCAATATCGAGCGAAACGAGTTCGCCGGGCAAGATTGCCATATCCAGATCCCCTCCGCAGCCGCCCTCCGCTAGATCCGTTAATTTGCCGTGTAGAGTGACCTCCTGCCCCTTCTCGCGTCCGGTAGGACGCAGCGTAAATTCTGATGAGACCGAAAATCGAGGAAATCGCCGGCGTACCAGAACGGGAGGAGCATCTCCTAGAAGACGCGTAAGTTCCATCACGAGAGCCTGAGGCTGCTCCTTCTGCACATACACGTCAACCACGCCAGCGCTCTTGACGTTCTCTTCCTGCGGATGCGCTGAGTACATCAAAATAGGAAGCCCGGGCAGCTCCCGCTTGAGAATTTGAGCCACTTCCAGGCCCGAGAGGTCGGGCATTTCGTAGTCGAGTACAGCTGCATGAAGCGCAAAGGTCGCCGCCAGCTCCAAAGCCGCTCGGCCATTCAGGGCTGTCAGTACGCGGTAACCAATCGCCGTAAGGAACATTTCCAGCATCTGCAGAACATATGCCGTGTCGTCGACGCAGAGGATGGTTTTACTGCCGGCTGTGGGTTGAGACATGCAGCCTCTTGCGTAAATGATGGCGGGTTTGCCAACCCAGATAGAGATAACCAAAGTACGTGCCCAAAAGGACATGTACTTGGCAAATTCAGATTTTTGGGGATGCGATGGGATTGTAACCTACTTGCGCGCCGAAACAGCAGAAAAGGCTGCGGGGCCAGCGTTTTCCGGCTACGCTTTTGCGGAAAGAAATCTGATTTCATCGGAGTCGGAAGCTGGCTATGGCGCCAGCTCCGAGTCCCCTATGGCCGTCTCCTTACTTTTCGACCTGATTCCCCTCGATCTCAAGTACCACAACCGTTGCCATGGGATCGACAATTGGTCGCTCGATAACGAGCTCGCGCTTGTCACCGTCCTGCTTCACTTCGACTGGTTTTCCGTCCGCAAGCTGATAGGCGCGCTTGATGGCGTTCTTCATTTGCGGAATTTCAAACGGCACGCGCGGCTCCTGGAAGAAGGTGAAATAGAGCTTGCCCGGCCGAGTGGTGACACGCCATTCATTGTGTGACAGCATCAGCGGCTGGCCGCGCAGGTCCTTGGCTCCCGTTGAGCTTGGCTCACCCATTTCCTCGCCCCAGGGTGACGGTCCGGCTCCGTACACCGCATCACCATTCACTTTGAGCCAGCGTCCAACCGTACGCAAGTTATCTTGGGCTGCCTGCGGGACCACGCCCGTGGCCATTGGGCCGACATTCAGCAAGTAGTTTCCGCCCTTGCTCACGATGTCCACGAGCTTGAATGTAATTTCGCCTGGCGACTTCCAGTCGGTATCGTCTTTCCGAAATCCCCAAGTGTGATTCGTCGTCGCCGGAACTTCCCAGTACTCGGTCTGGACTTTCGCCGGAATCACGTTGTCGCCGGTCGAAATGTAATCACCGCGAGCTCCGAGCCGTCCGTCGATGAGTGTGTTCGGCTGCAACGTCCGCAAGATCGAGGCGAAGCGCTGAGCGCGCTCTGGCGTCATCATGCGCGGTGTGTCGAACCAGATGAGTGCCACCGGACCATAGTCCGTGAGCAGCTCGCGGACCTGCGGCTCAGCCTTTCCGCGGAGATATCCGTCATAATCCTTCAATTCTTTGCGATCAGGACCCTGATCAGGACCAAAGTCCCAGTCGTTCCCTGCCCCGCCTTGCTCGTGCCAGTCCTGCGATTGCGAGTAGTAGAAACCAAGCGGCATGTTGTGCCGCTTACAAGCTGCCGCCAATTCTTTGAGAATGTCTCGATGGAACGGGGTTGCGTCCACCACGTTGTACTTGCTTACCTTAGAACCGAACAAAGCAAAGCCGTCGTGATGCTTCGACGTAATCACCATGTACTTCATACCTGCGTCTTGCGCGAGCTGCACCCACGCGTCTGCATTGAACTGCGTGGGATTGAATTGCTTAGCGAGCTGTTCGTACTCTTTCACCGGAATGTGAGCGCGGTTCATGATCCACTCTCCCAATCCGGGAATTTGCTTGCCCTTCCACTCGCCCGCGGGAATCGCGTAGAGGCCCCAATGAATGAACATTCCATATTTCGCCTGCTTGAACCATTGCAGGCGTGCCTCGCGCGCTTCCGGCGAATCAGGGTCAGCCGTGGATTGAGCAAAAACAAACAACGAACAGAGCGACAACAATGCCGCGATTGTGGTAAGGACAAAACACCGGTTTGGTTTCATGGCCGCGCATATTACATGGCGTGTCAATCCTTAAACTATTGCGGCTATGCAGCTGCTCAGCCGAGCTCGTCCTGCGGCGTATGATGTTCGGCATGGGAACGGCCGCTCCTGATTTCACTGCCTTAAAAGCCAGAATGCGCGAGAGTTGGATGACGGGCGACTTTGGCGTGATCGCTCACTACGCCGAGGCTGCTGAACAAGAATTTATCGATCGCCTAAAACTCAACCACGGGACTCTCGTTCTCGATGTAGCCTGCGGAACCGGCAACACAGCAATTCCTGCCGCGCAGACCGGAGCGAAAGTCACGGGCGTGGACATCGCATCGAATCTCATCGCGCAGGCCCGCGAACGCGCTCGTCAGGCCGGCGTCGATGCGGAATTTCGCGAAGGCGACGCGGAACAACTGGATTTTCCTGACGCTTCTTTCGACGTCGTGATTAGTGTTTTCGGAGCTATGTTCGCACCGCGTCCTGAGCGCGTTGCCGCGGAGTTTTTGCGCGTCTGCCGTCCAGGTGGCGCGATCGCGATGGGCAATTGGACGCCAACAGGATTTGTCGGAAAGATGTTCGGTGTTACCGCTAAGCATGTCCCGCCACCACCTGGAATACCCGCTCCGTCCTTGTGGGGAGACGAAAATGTCGTCCGCCAGCGTTTCGGCGGTGGCGCGAAACAGATCACGTGTAACCGGCGCATTTGCGACTTTTCGTATCCGTTCCCGCCGGCGGAAGTAGTGCAGCTGTTTCGGACATACTTCGGTCCGACGAAGGTCGCGTTCTCACGTCTGGATGCCGGCGGCCAAGCCGCTCTCGCTGCTGATTTGGAACGTATGTGGTCCGATTACAACCAGGCGAAAGACGGAACCACGCTCATTCCCGGCGAGTACCTCGAAGTGCACGTGATCCGCGCATAGCCGATTCCCGGTTTCTGCACTAATGCCTGAGCTGCCCGACATCCTTGCCTATATCAGTGCGCTCGAGCCGCGCATCGTTGGGCAGCAGCTTCAGCGCGTTCGCCTGGGCAGCCCGTTCGTGCTGCGCACGGCACGGCCACCGATCGAAGAAGTCGAAGGACACACCGTCAAGGAGCTGCGCCGAATAGGCAAGCGCATCGCCATCGGTGTTGATAACCATTTGTGGTTGGTGCTGCACCTGATGATCGCCGGACGTCTGCACTGGCGGCCTCCTGGCGCTAAACTCGGTGGCCGGCAGAACGTGGCTGCGTTCGATTTCCCAGATGGCTCACTTGTGCTCACGGAGGCAGGTTCGAAGAAGCGAGCATCGTTGCACGTAGTCGCAGGTGAGGAGGGATTACAAGCACATGATCCCGGAGGCATCGACGTCTTCCGCAGCGATTTTGATGAATTCCGTTCGGCGCTGTTAGCAGAGAACCGCACGCTCAAACGGGCGCTGACCGATCCGCGTGTTTTGAGTGGAATCGGCAATGCGTATTCAGACGAAATTCTGCACGCTGCGCAACTGTCGCCCATTGCCTTGACACACAAGCTCAAGCCCGACGAATGGCAGCGGCTGTTCACCGCGACTCGGAAGACGTTACAGTTGTGGATCGATCGCCTGCAATCTGAAGCGAATGCGAAGTTTCCCGAAAAAGTAACTGCATTTCGTGAAGACATGGCCGTGCATGGGCGCTACGGAAAACCATGTCCACGGTGCGGAGAAAAAATTCTCCGCATCCGCTACGCCGATAACGAAACCAACTATTGCGCTCGCTGCCAGACGGGCGGGAAGGTTTTGGCCGATAGAAGTCTCTCGCGCCTGCTCGGCTCAGATTGGCCGAGGACGTTGGATGAGCTAGAGGCGTTGAAGAAAAAATAAGGAGAGAAATTGGCAATTGTGCAGCAATATGGAATCGATTCGTATCGGGGCACGGCTTGAGCGAAGCGGAGCCGTGCCATACAAAGTCCTTGCGCAACTCCTGCTTCAGCCACGACTCTCTACAAGATCTGGTTGGATGTGAGTACGCGACATTATGAGCGCGGTTTGCCCGTCCACAGACACGTCCTATAGAATCGTGAGTTTTCTTCATGTGGTCGGGACCGCATAGTGTTCCTTCCTCTTTTTCCATTACATGAAAATTCACGAGTACCAAGCTAAGGGCATTCTCGCGAAATATGGGGTCGCGGTTCCGCGCGGTGAGATGGCCACAACCAAAGACGAGGCTTTCGAAGCCGCCAAACGGCTGCTTGCCGCGGGAGCCAAGGGCATTGTCGTAAAAGCTCAGATTCACGCCGGCGGACGCGGCAAAGGCGGAGGTGTGAAGCTCGGCAAGAATGCCGACGAAGCTGCCGAACTCGCAGGCAAGATTCTGGGCATGCAGTTGGTCACGCATCAGACCGGCCCGCAAGGACAGAAGGTCCAGCGTCTCTTGATCGAAGAGACTCTGCCCATTGAGCGCGAACTGTATTTGGGAATCGTGCTCGATCGCGCTGCTTCGAAGCTGGTGTTCATGGCCTCGGCGTCGGGTGGCATGGAGATCGAAGAGGTCGCGGCGAAAGATCCAAAAGCTATTCTCAAAGAGACCATCGATCCGGCGGTTGGTTTTCAGCCGTTTCAGGCACGCAAGCTCGCATTTGGACTCGGTCTCAAGCCCGAGCAGGTGAATCCCGCAGTGCAGCTCATGACTGCGCTATATCGCGCGAGCGCGGAGACGGACGCCTCGCTGTGCGAGATTAATCCCTTCATCACGACAACGGACGGCCGCGTCTTCGCGCTCGACGCCAAGATGAACTTCGATGACAACGCATTATTCCGTCACAAAGACATCAAAGAGTTGCGCGACATCGCCGAGGAAGATCCACTCGAGGTGGA
>CAYZHX010000031.1:20731-32288 GCA_964476905.1 uncultured Terriglobales bacterium | reverse complement strand
TCCAGCCGCAGCAAATCTGAAAGTGTCTCGCGCCTCCTCACCAGCTTTGCCGACTTGCCGTTCACTAGTACCTCTGCAGGACGCGGACGAGTGTTGTAATTCGAGCTGAGGGACATCCCATAAGCGCCGGCATCCAGGATTGCCAGCAGCTCCCCTTCGACGACTTCCGGCAGCTCGCGATCACGCGCGAAAAAATCCCCCGTTTCGCAAACCGGGCCAACGACGTCGAACACCGCGGCCTCGCTATCTGCATGGCGAACCACCGGAACAATCTCATGGTGGGCTTTGTACAGTGAAGGACGGATCAGATCATTCATCGCGGCGTCGGCGACAACGAAGCGTTTCGCGCCGTTCTGCTTCACGTAGATCACGCGCGTGAGCAGCGCGCCTGCAGGTCCAACGATAGATCGGCCAGGTTCAAGTAAAAGATGAATCTTTAATCCTGCCAAGCCTGTGAGCAGAGCGTTAGCGTATTCAGCAGCTCGCGTTGGAAAGTCGAACTCGGCTTGAGGAGAATACGAAATGCCGAGTCCGCCACCGGCATCGACGTAGCGGATGTTGTATCCCGCCGTGTGGAGCTGTCTTACAAGGTCCGCGACACGCTCCATTGCTGCCATGAATGGATCAACCGTCAGAATCTGCGAACCAATGTGAACGCTCACACCGGCAGGCTCGAGCCACTTGGATTGCGAAGCCTTCCGGTACAACTCCGAGGCTACCGAAATGGGAACGCCGAATTTGTGCTCGCGTAACCCCGTCGAAATGTACGGATGGGTTTCAGCTGACACGTCAGGGTTTACACGCAAAGCTATGAGAGCACGCTTCTTCAGTGCCGATGCACGATCGGCAATGACTTTCAGCTCGCTCTCGCTTTCGATATTGAATATCAGGATTCCCGATTTGAGAGCAAGGTCGATCTCTTCGCGCGTCTTACCCACACCAGAAAAGACCACGCGACGCGCAGCGGACTTGTCCGCGCGCAATACACGTTCAAGCTCTCCGCCGGAAACAACGTCAAATCCCGATTTTCGCCGCGCGAGCATCTTCAGAATGCTGAGATTCGAGTTTGCCTTTACGGAATAGCAAATCGTATGCGGACTGCCGCGGAAAGCGGTGACAAAGGCTTTGTAACGAGCTTCGATATGCGATGCCGAATACACATATAAGGGCGTCCCATATTTTGCCGCGAGCGAGCTCAAGGGCAATTCGTCGCAGGCAAGTTCATCGGTTCGAGTTTTGCGGTTCTCGCGGTAGTGGAATGGACGCTGGGGACTTTTCAAGTGGGGAACGTTCCGTGGGTTATTTCACTTTCACAGCCAAAACGGTTTCGTCATCGAAAGTAGCACGGCGCTGACGGTGGGCAACGACAGCGTCGAAGATTACCTGCACGATTTCTTTCGACGCCTTTGCGGAGTGCTCCTTGACGACAGCTTCCAGACGTTTTCGTCCAAATTGCTCACCGGAAGGGCTGAGAGCGTCGAGGATGCCATCGCTGAAGAATACAAAGAGATCGTGCGCTTGTGCGTCCACGGTTACTTCGTCATAACTCGCCTCCTCGAAGAGTCCTAGGGGCAGACCGGCGCTTTCGATGGTCTCGATGTTCCCGTCTCGGCAGAAGATCGGGCGGGGAATACCGGAGTTTGCGACCGTCATGGTGCGCGATTCGTCATCCCAGACGGCATAGACGATGGTGACGTATTGCGCCTCGATGTGACGCTCGTTGAGCGAAAGATTAATGGCAGAGAGCATCTGCGCAGGGGAGGGCTCCAGCGATGCTGTTGAACGCAGCAGACCACTCACGAGGGCAGCATACAGCGCGGCCGGAGCGCCCTTTCCGCTTACGTCGCCAAGCGCGAGTGCGACGCGCCCGCCGCTGTATTCGAGAAAGTCGAACATGTCGCCGCCGATCATCAGCGCCGGTTCGAACTTTGCTGCAAGATCGGCATTGCGCATCTGCGGACATACTTGAGGCAGAAGCCGAACCTGAATTTCTCGTGCCATTGCAAGATCGCGTTCGAGCCGCTGCTCTTCGCGCGCCAGCCGTTCATAGAGGCGGGCGTTTTCGATTGCAATCGCGATCTGGCCCGCAAGTGTGGTCATCGTGCGCACGTGATCTTCGGTGTAGTAATTGCGCCGAGTGTTTTCGAGGTCCAGCACGCCGATCGCTCGTTCTTTGTAAATGAGTGGGACGCAGAGCTCAGAGCGTGTTTCGGGATTTAGCTCGATGTAACGCGGATCTTTGCTTACGTCTGGAGCGAGCACGGCTACCTTCTCCCTGACCGCATACCCGACGAGACCGCGTCCAATGGGGATATCGTGCTTTAGGTGAATGTTCTCCTGGTATCGCAGCGAAAACCGATGCACGAGCATTTGCTGCTCTTCATCGAGCATGAGAATCGAAAACATCTGGTATTCAATCACCCGCGTCACCAGGTCACCAATGCGCTTGAAGAGTTGATCGACGTTGAGGATCGACGTGAGCTCGCGGCTGATCTCACTCAGCACCGTCAGCGTCTGGGCTTGACGCGCTACACGCGTGTACAGACGCGCGTTTTCAATTGCGGCGGCGATACGCGACGCGACCAGACCGAGAATGCGGCTGTGCTCTTCGGTGAAATAGGCTTCTTTGCTGGCCTGAATGTCGATGACGCCGATGATGCGTTTTTTAGCGATCAACGGCACCGCGAGTTCCGATCTCACCAGAGGATGAGCATTGATGTATCGAGGTTCATTGCGAACGTCGTGTACCAAGATGGCACGACGCTGCTCGACTGCCATCCCCGTGATGCCTTGTCCGACTTTGATCTTCAATCGCTCGACTTCGGGGGTGTGCCCGATTTGGAAACGCATCCGCAACTCCTGCGTACGCTCGTTCAGCAGGAGAATCGCGAATATTTCGTAATCTATGACTTGCCGCACGAGTTCGGCGACGCGTGAGAGAAGCTTGTCCGTCTCCAGTGTGCTGTTGAGGGTATCGGCTACATCGATCAGGAAAGTCTCGAGCTTGAGAGAGACTTCGGCGGCGCGTCCGCCGTCTTGATTTCCTTTCAACACTTCAGAAAGCGGCAGTGTTGTGTCGCGTCCACCATTTCCGCCACTATTAGCGGTCTCCAGCTCTGCAGGAGCGGTCTGTGCTGGCATTTTTGTGCGACTGGCGGCCATAGTTCGACTTCGATGATAGCAGCGGTAAAGCAGCTGATTGGACTGGTTGGAGTTCAGCTTTTGCGTGGGGCATTGATGATCACTGCAGCAAAGTTCGTCGTAATTCGGCTGGCGCCAGCTTCGATCATCGAATGCACATCTTCAAGAGTTTCGATTCCATCCGATGCGATCACATCCAGCTTGTCACCGAGCACGCCGCGCATCAACGAAATATCCGACGGCAGAGAAGGGGCACCGTTGAAGCCGGTTCCGGAACTTACGCCGTCACTATCTGCGGCAACTGCAAGCTGGCACGCGAGAATCTTCTCTTCAAGCGATAGCAGAGCAACTTCGATGTTTACGTAGAAAGACGCGCCACTATCGCGAGTAAGCTCAGCCAACGTCCGCATTTCGGTTTCCACGCGAACTCGATCGCCGGATTTCAGAGCGCTCACGTTCATGATCATCTCAATTGTGCTTGCTCCGAGACGAAGGGCATCCAGCGCTTCGAATCGCTTACTTGTCGTTGTGTTCGCTCCAAAGGGAAAGCCGACCACCGTGCCAATCCTCACGGACCTGTCCGCCAGTAGAGAACCAGCCAAGCCGACGTGAGCCGGACAGACAAGAACCGAACCGATCGCATGGTTTGCAGCCTCTGTGCAAAGCTGCTCGATGTTGAGGTAGGTGGCGTCCGCTTTTACCAGACGGGAGTTGATGCGAGAAGCAAGGAGCTTCCAGTCTTGCGCTGGAGACCCCACCACAGATGGAGCTTCGGAAATCTCGATCGGCATGACTGCTAAGCCGATTTTAACTCACTCGTCGCCCAATGCACTCGGGGGAATTACGCAGATATCGGGCAGGTTGCGGTAACGTTCGGCATAGTCCAGTCCGTAGCCAACGACGAACTTGTTAGGAATTGTGAAACCGATGTAATCGCCTTCAATCTTCTGGATGCGCCGTGCCGGTTTGTCGAGCAGGGCAGCGATCTTCAGCGCCTTCGGTTGATGGGCATTCAGGACTCTACGCAAGTAGGTAAGTGTAAGGCCGGTATCCAGGATGTCTTCTACAAGGATGATGTTCTGTCCTTCGACGGAGTGATCGACGTCCTTCAACAACTTGACCTCACCGCTCTGCTGATGTCCTTTGCCGTAGCTTGAGGTGGAGAGAAAGTCGAAGGTCGCGTCCAAGCTGATGCAGCGGGCCAGGTCGGCGAGGAAGATCGTCGCTCCCTTCAGGACGCCTACGAGGACGACTTTTTGTCCTGCAAAGTCGCGCGAGATCTCCTCGCCCATTTCCGCCACACGTCGCGCGATTTGATCGCGTGTATAGAGAACCTCGAGTCCGGCGTGAACTATGGAAGCAGCCATAGGCGTATTGTCGCCCGAGGTCAGGCGGACAGCAACTGCAAAGCGCCAGGGCTAGACCGAGGTGGACGCAATGGATGATGTGGACGGAGATGGACGAAGTAAACACGGTTTCCGCGGCTGACCTTTTCCTCCCGAGATAGGTAGCTCAAAGCGTGATCTTCAAAGCGGAACCACACCACACGTTTCCGTCCACGAAGTCCACTCTTCCGTCCACGAAGTCGACTGAGTCCACTCGTCCCAGCATTGACCTTTGCTGCGCGCCCGTGTTCAATACCTCCTTCCGGCCATGAACAAACTTATTGGTACTTTCCTGCGTGTTGCGTTTTTCGCGCTCCTGCTTGGGTTTTCATTGCTGCCATCACACGCGCAAAACGTGCAATATCCCGATCTTCCCAGCGAAACTCCCGCCCAGCTCAAACCCGCGACCGACACCTGGGACTACACTCGGCGCGAGGTGATGATCCCAATGCGTGATGGCGTGAAGCTTCACACAGTGATTCTGGTGCCGAAAGGCGCGACGAACGCGCCGATTCTGCTCACGCGAACTCCGTACGATGCGACAGCCCTGACCAACTATGCGCACAGCTCCCATATGGGGCCAATCATCAATGGCTACGACAATGCTGTTGACGTGATCCTCGATGGCGGGTACATCCGCGTGGTGCAGGACATTCGCGGCAAGTACGACTCCGAAGGCGACTATGTTATGACTCGCCCTCTCCATGGCCCGCTAAATCCGACGCCTGTCGATCACTCGACTGATACCTACGACACGATCGATTGGCTGGTGAAGAACATTCCAGAGACAAACGGAAAGGTTGGAATTCTGGGAATTTCTTACGACGGATTTCTGCCATTGATGGCTGTGGTGAATCCGCATCCGGCACTCAAGGTTTCCGTGCCCATGAATCCGATGGTCGACGGCTGGATGGGCGATGACTGGTTCCACAATGGCGCCTTCCGCGAGCAGAACATGCCATATATCTACGAGCAGGAGGGCACGCGCAAGAACGACGCAAAGTGGTGGCGAAGCCATTTCGACGACTACGACGAATTTCTCGCAGCAGGCTCAGCCGGAGAGTTGGGCCGCAGTCACGGCCTCGAGCAGATGGGCTTCTGGCGCAAGATCCTTGCCCATCCCACATATGACAGCTTCTGGCGCGAGCAGGCGATGGACAAGATTCTCGCTGCTCAGCCCCTGAAAGTTCCGGTAATGCTGGTGGATAGTCTGTGGGACCAGGAAGATATCTACGGTGCCACCGCCGTGTACAAAGCCATCAAACCCAAAGACACGAATAACGACAAAGTGTTCCTCGTCATGGGCCCATGGCACCACGGTCAGGAGATTCACGAAGCAAGCAACCTCGGAGCGATCAAATTCGACAGCGACACTGCCCTCTACTTCCGGCGCAACATCCTAGGCCCATTTCTTGCGCACTATCTGAAGGACGATTCACAGAAAGCCGATGTCCCTACTGTCTCTGCGTTCGAAACGGGAACGAATCGATGGGAGCGCCTGTCTTCGTGGCCGTCAGGCTGTGATTCGGGATGCCAAATCAAGCCGACTGCGATGTACTTCAGTGCCGGCCTCAAGCTCAGCACGACCGCTCCGAAAACCGGAGACGCAGCTTATGACGAGTATGTTTCTGATCCGGCAAAACCGGTGACCTATCGACCTCGTCCGATCGTGCCGGTGTACTCTCCGGGATCGACGTGGTCGCAGTGGCTGGTCGACGATCAGCGCGAGGTTTCTAGCAGGCCAGATGTGATCTCGTATGCCACGAATGTTCTGACTTCACCGATAAAGATCAGCGGACAGCCAATCGTGAATCTCATTGCATCCACGAGCGGCACCGATTCGGACTGGGTCGTCAAAGTCATCGACGTGTATCCGGACGAAGTCGCAGTGGATACGCCGATGGGCGGCTATCAACTCATGGTCTCAGCCGACATCTTCAGGGGACGCTATCGTGAGAGCACCGAAACTCCGAAAGCGATCACTCCCGACAAGCCGCTCCTTTACAAGTGGGCTTTGCCGACTGCAAACCACGTCTTCCTGCCCGGACACCGAATCATGGTGCAGGTGCAATCAAGCTGGTTCCCGCTTTACGACCGCAATCCGCAAACGTTCGTTCCAAGCATTTTCTGGGCGAAGCCTGGAGATTATCGCAGGGCGACTCAGCGCCTGTATCATGCGCAAGGTCAGGCCAGCTTTGTGGAGTTGCCGGTGGTAGAGGGGCAGTGAGCCAACTTCGGAACGGCATTCCTTAGGACAGCATCTTCCTGGTAACGAATCGCGCTCGTCACTATGAGAGGAGCGCAACTTCCCTTATACATACACTCCGGTAGCACTCCATGTCAGTTTCGACGCATGTTTCGCATCCGGTTCGCCGTTCGCAACGGTTCAAGGTGAACTTCGCGATCAAAGTGTTTACTGTGATGCAGCAGCGCAAATGTATCCTGCAAGGGCGCAGCCATGACTTGTGCGAAGACGGCATGGCAATCTACATCCCTGCGGAGCTGCGACGCGGACAAGTCGTGCAGATGGAATTCATTCTGCCTTACATCGAGCGTCGGCTAGGCGTGGCAGCTACGGTTCGCGATTGTGAGGGCTTCCGCTGCGGCTTGCAGTTCGAGAACCTAACTGCACTCGAGCACGACGCGATCGAAGAGTGCTGCGAAAAACTGGCTGAGCTCGATTAACCGAGACTTACTCTCCCGACGCCACCCAAGCCAAGCCGTCTGCGCCTCCTCCAACATTGATCAAGCGATTCACCTTCCAACTGCTGAGGTCAATCTCGGCTACTTGTTTACTCCGATCACAAGAAACATAGGCGACCTTGCCATCGGGACGCATCAGGATCTCCTGCGGCGCGGGCGGAACGCCGATCTCATGCTCGACTTTCATCGATTGCAGATTGAGAACAGCAACCTTGTTAGCTCCTGGCTGAGTGATAAGGAGCCAGCGCCCATCCCGAGTCGGTCGCGTGCCAAAAGCGACGCTGGATAACGGAACCCATTGAGCTATTTTGTTGCTTTGAGTATCGATTACTGCGAGTTGCGGTTTAGTCTGGTCGGCTGTGAAGACCCAGCGGTCGTCTGGAGAGATCGCGATGCGCTGAGCCATCCCGGATACGGGAATTATCGCGAGCACTTTCTTGTTTACAAGATCGATGGCTGACACGGAACCAGGTCCAACATTCGATGTGTAGCCTCGAGTTCCGTCACTGGAGATTGCCAGCATGTGCGACTCTTGCTCACCGGTTGGGATCGAGTCAATGATCTTCCGCGACTTGGGATCGATCACTTCAATTGACTGGGTCAGTTCGGCAGTTACGTAGAGCTTCGCATCTTTCGGTCCAAAGACTGCACAATGCGGACGCGTGGGTTTTTGGAAGTCGATTGTATCGACGATTTTCTGCGCTTTTAGATCGATCACACTGAGCGTCTGCCCGTCGGTTCCAGGTCTGCCGACCCCAGAGTTTCCGTAGATCGGCGCCCATGCGAACGAACCATCCGGGGAGGCCGCGACTTCGTGAACGGTAATGCCTCCCACGGGAATAACAGCAAGCTGGCGGCCTGCGTTGGGATCAACGATGCTCACTGTGTGGTCGGCTTTGTTTGCGACCAGCAACAGCGGGTGTCCGTTCGCAGAAGTACTGCTTCGCATGCCAATCAGGCTGAAAAATCCCAATACTGCCATCGCCAAAGTGAGAGCGCGCGTACCAGCTTTCATCACTCGACTCCGAAATTTGAAATCTCTGCTTGTCAAAGCGAACGATTCTCCATATTCTTCGACGAATTGCGAATTAAGGCGTTCAAACTTTCTCATATTACGCTCTAGTGCTCAGGGCAAGAAATATCCGGATGAATTCGACATTATTGTTAGTGAATAGAGCCTTCAAAGTTTTCATCATGGTAGTTTTCGTCGCTGCGGTGCCCCATCGGGCCGAGGCTGGCGAGCATTTTCAAGTTCTTACTCGCGCCTATGACAACCAGCGAACCGCAGCGAACGTTTCCGAAAAGAAACTGAAGCCGGGCAAGGTCAATTCTGCCCACTTCGGGAAATTGTTTATGCTGCCAGTGGATGATCAGATTTACGGTGGACTGCTTTATGCTGCTGACCTCCATATCGGGGGACGCAAGCACAACGTTCTGTTCGTCACCACAGTGAACAATAGCGTATACGCCTTTGATGCCGAGAAGCTGAGTGCTCCACTCTGGTTCCGCAACTTCAACGGCAATGGCCGTCCTACGAACAATACGGAAGTCGGCCAGGCGTGCCGAATTTACCACGACTTCATCGGCAACATAGGGATCATCGGCACGCCGGTGATTGGTCCGGATCAGACGATGTACTTCGTTACACGCACGGTCGAGCCGACGGGAACCGTGCAGCGCCTCCATGCCATCGACATCGCGACCGGCAACGAGCGTTCGAATAGTCCGCGGGTGATCCAGGCCAGCGTGCCCGGAAAGGGAGATGACTCCGACGGCGCGAGCGTTCGGTTTAATCCTCTGACTGAGAACCAGCGCCCGGCACTCGCTTTGAACGACGGCGTCGTGTACATCGGCTGGGCATCGTTCTGCGACACGCGTCCGTATCACGGCTGGATGATGTCGTACGACGCCAAGACTCTCGCTCAGCTCGGAGTATTTAACGCTACACCGAACGGAAATATGGGCGGTGTGTGGATGTCAGGCGCTGGTCCGGCTTTCGATTCTGCTGGGAATCTGTATGTCTCGACGGGCAACGGCACGTACGACCAAAATGACTATGGCGAATCGTTAATAAAGCTTGAAGCTAAGACCCTGCGGGTCCTTGACTATTTCACGCCCTCGAATTTCAACACTCTGAACGACTTCGATCTCGACTTCGGAACGCAAGGCCCGACGATTCTGCCCGGCAGCAACCTTCTGGTTGTCGGCGGAAAAGAAGGGAAGATGTATGTGCTCGACGTGACCAAGCTGGGCGGCCAAGCTCCGGGTGACATCCAGATTCCGCAGGTCGTTCAAGCTGTGGACGCGACCGTTCGGCCCACTATCTCTCATCACATGCACAATGCGATACCAGCTTGGCGCACTTCACATGGGCTGAATGTGTACGTATGGGGCGAGAGCGACTTTCTGCGCATCTTTCGGCTAAACGATTCGACACGTAAGTTTGATGTGCCCGCACTGGCGTCCGCGTCCATTTTGCCTCCGAGCGGCATGCCCGGCGGAATGATGACGATCTCGGCTGATGGTTCCCATTCTGGTACCGGCGTCCTCTGGGCGGCTGTGCCACGCTCCGGGGATGCCAACCAGATGACCGTCCCAGGAGATCTCTACGCCTTCAATGCAGAGAATCTCAATCTCCTGTGGTCGAGCAGCGGTGCCGGAGACGATCCGCTGAACTTCGCGAAGGGCAGCCCACCAATTGTCGCGAATGGGAAAGTGTACGTAGCTTCCATTTCGAATTTCGTCTCCGTTTACGGATTGCGGAAGAAGGAGCGAAACCCGCAAGATCTGGCTCTTCACGCACGAGCAACCGGTAGCGCCCCGTGCGATGCGAGCCAGACACCGGACAAAGCAATTAACGGCAGCACTGAGGCAGGACCAAGCGATAAATGGTGTTCCTCCGGTCCCAACGCATTCTTGCAAATCGATCTGGGTCGCGCCCAAACGCTTGGCCGTTTCGTAGTCGAGCATGCGGGAGCAGGCGGTGATGACTTCAATCTGAACACCAGCGATTTCAATATCCAGGTGAGCACCGATGGAACGAGCTTCAAAACCGTCACAAGCGTGACGGGAAACATCCAGAGCATCACTACGCACGACATTCAGCCGACGGCTGCACGTTTCGTCCGGCTCAATGTGCTGAATCCGAGCGGCCCGCAGCAACAGGCAAATATTTACGAGTTTCAAGTGTTTGCCGCAAGTGCCTCCAACGCTGAGGGTTCCGCTGGTTACAACGCTTCCACGGGAGCAGTTCAACAAACGAGTGCCTCGAACCACTGACGATGATGAGCCAATCAGCGCGCTTTTTTCGATCCATCCACCGCTTCACTTCGTTAGTTGCGCTCTGCTCGTTTGCGGCAGCGTCCGCATTCGGGCAGCAGAGTTCCGGTTCTGTGGAGGTCACGCGAACTGGCCGCGTGATCACAGCACCAACAGACGTAGCCGCCGCTCCGCCCGATGCGCAAGTGATGCCGTCCGGGCTTGCGATGAAGGTGCTGCAGGCGGGCCCAGGCACAGAGCACCCGTTGCAAAACGATTGTGTGACCGTAAGCTTCGTTGCCTGGAAAACTGACGGGAGCTTGTTCTCGACGTCCACCACGATGAATGACGCCGACGTGCTCTGTCTGAACGCTTCCATTATGGGAATCACCGAAGCGTTGAAACAGATGGTTGTCGGAGAGAAACGCCGACTGTGGATTCCCGAAGACCTCACTTTTCATGAAGGACATCATCATGTGCAGCGTAGGCCGGAGGACGAAGAGCCTCCGCATAAGGACTTGACCTTCGACTTGCAGCTCTTGTCGATTCTAAAAGCTCCGCCGACTCCCGAGAACCTCACGCAGGCTCCTGCCAATGCGACCAGAACGAGCTCTGGACTCCCATATGTCGTCCTGAAGCCTGGAACGGGAACAGTCCATCCGTCAGTGACAAGCAAGGTGATGGCCCATTTCACTTCCTGGAGGAGTGACGGGCGCATCTTCGAAACAACTGTGATGACGAATCATCCCGCGTTGGTCTCCGTTGCGAGTGCGCCCTTGGGTTGGCGCGAAGCGATCACATCGATGGTCACAGGAGAGAAAGCGCGCTTCTGGATTCCGGCAGCTTTGGCTTTTGGTGAAAAACCCGCCAATCGCTTCAACCCGCCGGGAGACCTCGTGTATGAAATCGAGTTGATCTCAGTGGAGTAATGGCTATGGAGGTCCCGTGCTGGACGGCCTCAAACAGTTTTCGAGAAGGATCTTCGGCAGCAATCCTGCGGAACCGCCTAAGGATCCTCACGCCCCCAGCGACGCGTCCAAGAAGCCGAAAAGGCCACAGCAGAGTGGTGC
>CAYZHX010000031.1:12416-20631 GCA_964476905.1 uncultured Terriglobales bacterium | reverse complement strand
GCTGTGAAGGAATCAGAGGTATTGACCTTTAGATCGAACTTCACGCCGTTACCAAAATCCATCTTGTAGGCCGAAGCCTTAATCCGATTCTTAATCGCGTTGTAGTCACCCAAATTGGAGGCCTCGCCGAGGGCCGACTTCATCATCTCCTGCGTGCCCTTTTCGTCGAGCACGCTCCAGATGGCGTCAGAATCGACATCCGAAATCAGTCCGGTAATTTCCGAATTGGAATTCAGGCTGCTGGCCGCCCCATCGCGTACGTCGAGAGCCGATTTTAATGCCGCTGAGTCGCCAAAGAGCATGTTGTAGTTGTCCAACAGCGTCATTGACATTCCGCCATCCAGCGGATACATCGCCGATTCGCGATACATGGCGGGCTTGACCTTCTTGGCCCTTAACTTCGCGACTACTTTGTTCGAGGCAAATTCGCCTTGTGCGATGCCAACCACCTGCAATCCGTTCTTCACCCGAAAGGAGGCGAAAGTCAGCTGCTCGACGTCCTTGTCAGGATCGATGCCGACGCCTTTCAACGCGGTTTCAAATTTCTTAAGTTGTTCGGGAAGGACGCGAGCTTTTAGCGCCTGTCCGCTTTGAGAGTCTTCCATGCTGCGGTAGTCAACATTGATCACCTGCTGCACATCGGCGGGGATCACAGCGCGCGTCGCGCTAGCAAGAGAAGAGGCAAAACTGAACACAGGGGCAAAGAAAATAACAACAAGAGCGGGAATACGAAACTTCATAGCCACCTTATGATTTTAATCCAAAGTGTTAGATGAGCAGCTCTGGCCCGATGTTACCTCTGGCCCTACACTCGAGGTCACCAGCCTTACCCCTAATTGGCCCCCCTACTTGCTACTAGAGATTCTTGATACCGCCTGGAGCATCTCTGCTTTGAACGCTTCATCCTTAATTTCTTGCAGATTGATCTGCACATTTGCCAGCCCGCCTTCGATACCAGTTCGAGCCAGAGATGATGCAACGGTGAGATCTGACCACATGTTCTTGCTTGTAATGGGCTTTAGGCTTTCGACAAGCTGTCTCACTTCGTTCGATTTTTGCGCTATTGAGAGAGGGACTCGTGTTGCATTTTTCAACGCTTCGGAGACAAGACGCTCGCCGAGTTCAGGAGACGCCGCCTTTGCATCTTTATACGCCTTCATAACTTCCGCATACGACGCTGCATCTAGATCGATATTGGTCTTCAACTCTTCGCGCAGATGGCTAAGGCGCGACAACGCGTCGCTCAGTTCACCCTCATACTGCTGATAGGCCTTCTTCCCACGTGACATCCCCGCGACCATGCTTGCGAGCGCGGCAGCCATGGCGCCGGCTGCCGCTGACGCGCTGCCTCCACCTGGAGTGGCTGTGGCAGCCGCGAGTCGTTCGATGAATGGCTCAACTCCAGCGCGAATGCCACCGGCTGCCATTTTTCCACCGGTAACCGCAGCGAGTCGGTTCTCCAAAATGAGAGAAGAATCGAAGTTCTCGACCTGCAGAAACCATTCCGCAGCTTCTTCAAGTGCCTTCTTGGGAATGAGGCCCACGATCTCGCTTGAAACTGGTGTCACGCCGTAGCGTGCGGCTTCACGCTTCACGAACTCAAATACTCGTGCAATCGGCGTTTGTTCGAAGTCGGTTAGATTCATCGACACTTGAGCCATTCCTCGCACGAGCACGCCCATACCTTTCACATATCGCAACCCGCCAGAAGAAAACCGCACTGCTTTGCCGATTTTCTTGGCAACTTCGACATCGCTGGTATTCAGATATACGTTGTAAGCGATGAGCGGCTTGCGCGCTCCCACCACCGTGGCGCCCGCCGTGGAGTGAAGAGCAGCCTCGCCGAAATCCGGACGACGTTCGTCGTTCGTCCCAACTTCTATTCGAAGGCCTTCAAACTGACCCAGGCGGATGTTCTCAAGGTTCTGCCGTTCTGGTCTGGTCGCCGCAGCCTCGTACAGATACACAGGTACTTTGTGCCGCTTCCATATTTCCGCGCCCACGTGGCGAGCAATCGCCACGCAATCCTCCAAAGTCACTCCCTCAATCGGAATGAACGGAACTACGTCAGAAGCTCCAATGCGCGGGTGCGCTCCCTGATGTTTGGTGAGATCGATCAGCTCAGCCGCCTTTCCAACGCCTCGAATCGCAGCCTCGGCGATCGCATCGCGATCTCCAACCAGAGTGATCACACATCGGTTGTGATCGGCGTCCATCTCTTTGTCGAGCAGGTAGACGCCGTCGATCTTCATAGCTGCGATGATTGCTTCCACTTTGGCAACGTCGCGGCCTTCAGAGAAATTGGGAACGCATTCAACGAGGGACATAGAAGTGAACAGGTTACAGGGAACTGGGACAGAGAAAAAGCACGGTGCTAACGTCTTACGCTCGAAATGCCTCTTTGTTCACAACGTACGGCATCTTGCTGATGTCTCCACCGTAGTTTCGCTCCAGGACGTCGATTAAGCCCTGCACGCACCGCCCTGCCATTCCCAATTCAGGATCGGGAGACAGACGTGTCTGTGTGGCTCCGCTGGCGAAGTGATGAAAGAGGCGGCAGCGATCTTCAATGTCTGGATCGCGCAGCGGCGAATAGTCCGCTAGAGGTTCCTTTTCGAAAACATCGAGTGCAGCACCTGCGATCCAGCGTTGCTTCAGAGCTTTCGCCAAGGCCATCTCATCTACCACTGGCCCACGCGAAGTGTTGATCAGATAGGCACTTGGCTTCATCTTCCGCAGATTGGTCTCGTCGAAGAGGTGGAAGGTTGGAGTGGCCGATTCGCCTTTGCGCAGGAGTGGAACATGGATGCTTACAAAATCCGCATGACCCAACGCTTCGTCAAATGTGACGTACTTAATAGTTGTGCTGTGCTTCTGAATTCCACTCTGGTGGCGCAGATCCATCAATTGTTGAATTATTTTGATGTGTTCGGGGTTCTCATATACCGGGTCGTAGCACAGAATGTTCATGTCCATTCCTGTGCACTTCTTGATCATTGCCAGTCCGATTCGTCCAGTGCCGATGATGCCAACGGTCTTTCCAGTGACTTCATCGCCCAAGAAGGGGAGAAACGGATGCCACGCTCCCCATAGTTTGTCTCGTACAAGTTTCTCACTGGGCCAGAGCTTGCGCGCGACTGCCCCCATCATGAAGAAGGCAAACTCGGCGGTGGCTTCGGTGAGCACGTCGGCCGTATGGGTGAATGGGATTTTGTAGCGATTCGCGTCGGCGCGATTGATGTTGTCAAAACCCACTGCGATTTGTGCGACAACCTTTAGTTTGCCCTTGCCGGCCTCGAACAGTTCAGCATCGATCGAGTCCCGCAGTGTGGTGATCAGGCCATCGATTCCGCTTTGAGCTTTCTCAATGATCAACGACTTCGGCGGCGGATCGGATTCGCCGTACACCTCAACGTCGTAGCCACGCTCGCGCAGACGATTCAGCGCGGGCTCGCCAATGTCACAAGTTGAGAATACTCGAAATTTCGCCATAGGGCAGAGCAGAACACAAACGGCTTTATGGATAACCCAAAGATCAGAAACTTACCTAAATGTTGCTGGAAGTCCACGCGTGGATTCGTTCCAGGGCCTTTTGAATATTCTCGATTGAATTCGCGATGCTGAATCGGATAAAGCCTTCCCCGTAGCTGCCGAACGAAGTGCCCGATAGGCATGCAACTCCTGCTTGCTCTAACAAAGCATCGGCCAGCTTCTTCGATTGCCAGCCCGTCCCTTCGATATTGGGAAAGACGTAGAAGGCTCCATGCGGCATTTGGCAGCGAAAGCCTCTGAGCCGATTCAATTCGCGGACCATGAGATCGCGGCGGCGGCGAAACTCTTCAAGCATCTTCTTCACCGACGATTGATCTCCACTAAGTGCCTCGATGCCAGCCATCTGCGTAAAGCTTGCAGTGCATGAATTGGAATTCGTCATCAAGCGCGAGACGTGAAGAGCGAGGTCCGCTCGCATAACACCGTAGCCCATGCGCCAGCCAGTCATCGCATACGTTTTTGAGAAGCCGTCGAGCAGGATCGTTCGTTCGCGAAATTCCGGAATCGACATCAAAGAGAAGTGCTCGCCCTCGAAGATAAGACGGCTATAAATCTCGTCCGACAGGATCATCACGTCGCGCTGTCCGATGGCATGCCCGATTTTGCGCATGGTGGCTGTGTCGAGAACACCTCCGGTCGGATTGTGAGGAGAGTTCAGGATGATCAGCTTCGTCCGGTCATTGATCTTGCCGGCGAATTCATCTACGTCGAAACCGAACCCCTGCTCCTCCCGTAAGCGGATCGGCACAGCACGGGCGCCAAGGAACTCGATCATCGATCCATAAATCGGAAATCCCGGATTGGGATAAATCACCTCATCGCCTTCTTCGACAAGCGCCAACATGGTGAAGAAAATGATTGGTTTGCCGCCAGGAACGACAACTACCTCGTCGGGAGAAACATTGATACCGCGACTTCGGCTGACGTAGTTCGCGATCTCCTGCCGCAGAGCAGGCAGGCCGGCAGATGGACTGTAGTGAGTCCAGCCACTTCTTAATGCCTGCACACCGGCATCGACGATGTTGTCTGGAGTGTCGAAATCGGGCTCCCCAATTTCGAGATGAACGATGTCTTTTCCGGCGGCTTCCAACGCGCGAGCGCGAACCAGTACTTCAAATGCCGTCTCCGTACCCAGCCGTTGCATGCGGCGAGCGAGCTTCAGAGGACGAGTCGCTGGGATGGTCACCATATTCGGGCCGGAAGCAAACGCGTGATTATAGCCCTATAAGTATTTTGAAAGTGTGCGCCAAAAGAGCACGCCCCGGACAGCCAAAAGCCGCCGGGGCGCAGGGTTCGGAGGGCATCCGATAACGCCGTTCTATGACTGCAATCGAGCTATAAGCTTTCCCACGTAACCATGGGCAGATAGTAAATCTTTTGCACACCGTTTGAACGCAAAATTGCCATCCCTGCGATTACGGACGTAATCGCTTATCCGGAGCTGCTAAACGGTTGAAGGGAATCGACTACCGCACCGCGAAATCGGCTCCATGAATATCGTTCTGCGGCGTTTCGGGCAGCGAAACGCATTTCGGCTACCTCGTCCCGGTGACGGAAAGCCCATTCAAGGTTGTCGATGAGTGCCTCGATATCGGCGGGAGCAATCACAAATCCATTTTGTCCCGAACAAATCAAATCGGAGGCGCCGCAGCTCGTGGTTACGAGCGCTGGTGTTCCGCATGCCATCGCCTCCAGCACTACATGTCCGAACCCATCGGCCAGAGAAGGGAGGCAAAGTAAATCTGCTTGCTGGTATTCGGCGCGAAGCTGTTCGCGGCTCAGTGCGCCACGAAAAATTGCCTCCCGGCCGTATTCACGTGCAAAGAGATGATTTCTTCTTGAGACATTTCCCGCGATCCTGAGTTCCGAGTCGGGAAGCTTCAGGCGCCGCCACGCCTCCAGAAGATAATGGAGTCCCTTTTGACGTGTGACCTGTCCGGCAAACAGAACCCTGAATTTGCCCGTTGCTCGTTTCTCCGGACGAAAGAAATCCACATCGACTCCATACGGAATTACGCGGATGCGCTCAGGCTTCACTCCATTTTCGACGAGTGTCTTGCGCGTGTAGGTTGAGGCAACGATGCACAAGTCTGCGAGCAAAGGCTCTCGAGAGAACATTTCGAAAATGTGAGTGGGCCAGATAAGCTCAGTGAACGCGCCGTCGGCCACATTCGGGCGCAACAAGTCGCTCGAGAGTGCTGCCCGTGCCGACACCGGATGAGGCTGGATTTGCAGGAGCACTTTCCGAGAATCTCCTGCAACCCGGAATGCACTCGTCGCCGCGTGCGAATACGCCACGATCCCACAACCGCACTCCTGAGCGACTTGCCCCGCGCGTTGGCCGAGCAGATGCGATTGCTTCGTCCAGGCAGACGCATCCCGGCCAGCCTCCCACAAATATCGAATGCTCGTGTGAACTTGTGAGGACGGCAACTCCCTCGCGAAACGGCGCTGCAGGCGCTTTCGAATTGTTAAAGGGACGAGGTTCGCGATGGCGAAACGATCGAGAGGCGCATAGAAGTCAGTGAAGAACTGTTCAAGAAGACCGGCTTCATGAAGAGCAATCGGAACCTGGTAGCCGTCGCGAGCGCCTGCGCCTACGACAACCCACTTAGCATTCTCGGTCTTTAGTTGATTTAGGTGATCAAATGCGCTGCGCGGACCCGCCATGAGAACGCGGCATCATAACCGTTGATTCGCCAAGTGCCAATCATTTCTTCTCGACTCTCATGTGCCACTGCTGGTTCGCGTCTTGCTCGACGATAATGATGAGCCTGCCCGATTCTCCCGCGCGCACAGAGCCTTGCTTCTGGCGAATCGTCTTCGCATCCGGTTGCTCGAAGCTGAGCGTGAGGTCTCCATCAGAAGTCGGTTTCATGTGGTACCAATACGAAGCGCCGGGCGCAATCCGTCCCGTTCCAAATGCTGCCCCCGGATAATCAAGTTCGACGTTACGTAGGGGTATCTTGCTGTTGTTTTGAATGGTGACGTTGATGCCTGAGGAGTGGCAAGCGAGCCCCTGAACTGCGCACAAGGCCAGAACTAAGAAAACAGCTCTCGTCCGAAGATTACGCACTAGTGGGATCCGGCATTTTTACGGGATCTTTGCGCTCGAGAATGCGAGCGCTGAGCACAACGCCATCACGGTTGTCGTGCAGCTTGAGCGAGAAGACGAGCACGTTCCAAACGTACCTTGGACTCTTCTTCGGGAGAGGCAGACCGCGGAATGTTCGGTCAATATAGGTTTCACGCGTGTCGGCGACGGTACGGATAATTTCCTGCCAATCTTCGCCCAATTCAGGAAATTCCTTAAACAGATTTTTGCCCAGGAACCATGATCGTTTCTTGTCGAGCAGCTTGGCCAAGCTTTCATTTACGTATTGCCAATTGCCATCTCGGTCCATGATTTCGAGCACGACGTCGTCACCCATCGCCATATTGATGCGCGAATAGTAGAAGTCGCGAGCATCCACAACGACAGGCTTGCCCCGTCGCTTGGCTTCGAAGGAACGAAGTGCAGAAAGCAGGTCATCAACCGAGCTGTATCCCTTGAGCAGGTGCATGTCTTCCACCCCACCGAAGCGTCGCTCCAGCGTGGCAGAAAGAATGATGATTGGGACTTGAGGCCGTTTCTCGCGAAGAGTATTCGCCACTTCGGTGCCGAACTTTCCGGCGCCGAGGTGGTAGTCGAGCACCGCAATATCGGCCTCCTGAAGACGCGCTTCGGCCTCCTCAATTGACGAGGCGGTTACGGCTTCATAACCGTGTTTCCGCAGAATGGCGGAGCGGAGAAAAAGGTTATCTATGTGATCGTCGAGCAGCAGCACGCGGATGGGTTGTCCCGCGGCGGAGGCCTTCTTTTCGTCCATCGTTGTGGAGGACTGCACTGGCCCGTCCATTGTCCCGCTACTTACCTCAGGTGCTTGGATGCGAGCACTTCAGTACAAGTCTATTCGATGGTCGTGCGTTCACGCGCGCCGGCACCACGAGAGGAAGCTCGCAAGCTTCGCGCGAACTCCGGCAAGCGGTTGAAGACCGCTACCGCCCGCAGCCATTGCCGATTGTCGATCGCGGGATATCCACTGACTACTTTTCCTGCGGCCACATCGTTGGGGATTCCGCTCTGCGCGGTCGCAATCACCCCATTTCCAATCGAGCAATGTCCGGCGACGCCGACTTGACCTGCGAGGATTACATCGTTGCCCACTTCCGTCGAGCCGGCAAGCCCAACCTGGGCGCACAATAGCGTTCTCTGGCCCACTGTGGAACCGTGGCCGACCTGCACTAGGTTATCGATCTTCGATCCCCGGCCAACGCGGGTTTCGCCGATACTGGCGCGATCAACGCAGGCATTGGCTTGCACTTCAACATCATCCTCGATCACCGCAGGACCGGACTGAACAATCTTGTGCCATTCGCCTTTGCCGTCCTTGGCAAAGCCGAACCCATCAGCTCCGATCACCGCACCATTCTGGAGAATGACGTTGTCTCCCACAACGCAATTCTCACGAACAACGGCATGCGCATGCGCAAAGAAATCGTCTCCTATTCGGGCTCCAGCGTAGATCACCACATGACCGAGCAGAGTGCAACGTTCGCCGATGTGTACTCCTTGCTCGATCACTACATAAGGTCCGATGGAAGCGTCCTTTCCAATCTTTGC
>CAYZHX010000031.1:4704-12316 GCA_964476905.1 uncultured Terriglobales bacterium | reverse complement strand
ACAACCACTCGGCCGGTCGGCTGAATGTAATTTCCGCTTCCTCCCATTTCCATCAGATGCAGGCGCACCAGGCCAATGTCGATCACGTCGCCGGTGACTCCGGAGATCTGCACTCGATCACCGACGCGCACGCCATAACGGCCAATCAGGAAGAAGTAGCCGGCCACGGCCAGGATTACGTTTTGCAACGCCACAGCGATTCCTGCGGTGATCAGTCCGGCAAACGTAGCTAGTGACCCGATTTCGGTGGCGAGTGCAAATGCAATCGTGATGCCGATTACGAGCCACAGCAGGATTCTGCGCAGTAGAAGAAACTGATATCGGCGGCGGAAATCATGTACGTAGCGGAAAGTTGCTCGCTTCCAAAGCTCGCCTAAAACAATGAACGTGATCAGCACCAACGCGAGGACCAGCAGACGCACGCCGAGATTCTTCGCGTCCATTTCGTACTGCGCTTTCACGGCGTTGCGCCAGCGGTTCAGACTGCTCCTGTAGAGATCGAGCAGTACGGCTTGTTTGCTAAGCGGCAGTACGAGACTGGAATTCTGTTTGAACTGTGCAGTCAGCGCGTCGAGTTCCCGCTTCTGCTGCTGTAACCCCGATATATCACTCGTGTCCGCGGCCTGCGCCAGCTGGTTTCCGCGCTGCACCAGCGGTGCAATGTTTTTTGAGAGTGGGCTTCGTAAGTTCTGCGCCGTCTGCACGAACGAGTCCGTTACGCGAATGGCGTCGTCGATGCTATGCATCTTGCGCGTGAGCGAGAAAAGGTCCGTGATCAGGGCAAGGAGTCCCGATGGCTGCTCACGGCGTGGAGCGGCGGAAGCAGCATTGGATGAAGACGATTCATTGCTCGATTTGGCCTGACCATCTGGCGTGACTGCGGGCGGCGCATTGGTGAGTGTCACCTCAGGCACGGATCGCTGCAATTCCTGAACCTGCGCAAGTAAATTCCCCGCTGACGTACCACTAATCCCAGCATTCGCGAACTGAAGAATGTTGTGAACAGCGTCGCTGCGCGCCTGCGCTAAGGCCAGTTCCGATTGCAACTCATCGATCGTCGCCTGCAACTTCCTACGTTCCGCTGGCCGAGCCTTCTCGAGCTCATTTCGAGTCTGTTCCATCTCTGCCTGCGTCTGACGAATGGTCTCGTCAGTTTGGGCGGCCGTGCGCATCAAGTTCTGGAAACGTGAGTTGGCGTTGTTCTGCGATGTGTCTTGCGGCGCCTGCGCATTGACGAGTTGCGCCGCAGCGCGTCCGAACTCAAACGAGAGACGGACAATCTGCGTTGCCAATTGCCGGTCATCGTTGACGAAGAGAGTATCTGTGGCGTCGGTGGCGTTATCTTCTTCAGTTGCCAAGTGACGGTACCAGTCGATGGACTGGTTGAGATACCCGAGTACCTGCTGCGGATCGGGAAGAGCGAGGTTGGCCTGCGCTGGCGTGCTCTGCGCCAAGGCTGTGCTGCTCAGGGTGAGAAGTACTGCCCAGAGTGCGTGTTTGCGCAGCAGAGAGATACGTCGTCCTCGCGATTAAAGCTGGTGTGAAGACAGTCTAGGATGCAGGAGAACTGCGGGTTGTTGCAACAAGGGCAAACTCTTGCGGGGAATTGAGCAGAAGGACACAGCACTTTCGCGGGGCAGCGCGTCAGCTAATTACTATGGTAATAGATGTAAATCGGTATTACACAACTATTACACAGCGCTTGTGGCCACATTGTTATCGTGAAATGTGGATGTGAAGGTCAAGACAAAAACTATGAGCGCAATCATTACACCTGACGGTCTCAGCAAACCTGCTGTCACGCAGGTCTACACTGCTAAGCGCGGAAAAATTAACTGGTACACAGCATTCATCATGGCGGTCTTTCATGCTGGGGCCATCGCAGCGCTCTTCATGTTCTCGTGGAAGGCACTGCTGGTCACCGCCATTCTTTGGTATTTCTCGCTCAGTTTCGGAATCGGGATGGGGTATCACCGGCTGCTGACGCATCGAGGATACAAGGTTCCAAAATGGTTCGAGTATTTCCTCACGGTTTGCGCAACGCTTGCTCTTGAAGGTGGACCGATCTTCTGGGTAGGCACGCATCGCATTCATCATCAGACCAGCGATCGCGAAGGCGATCCGCACAGCCCGCGCGACGGCGGCTGGTGGGCGCACATGGGCTGGATCATCAGTGGTGAAGTCCTGCACCACGGAAATCCGGAATTGGAGCGCTACACGCCAGATCTTAGGCGCGACAAGTTCCATGTGTGGCTTTCAAAGTGGCACTGGGTCCCACTTACCACACTCGGCATCATTTTGCTGGCGGTTGGTGGGTGGAGCTTTTTAATGTGGGGCATCTTCTTCCGCGTGACTGTCGGACTGCATGCAACTTGGCTGGTGAATTCCGCCACGCACATGTGGGGCAGCCGGCGTTTCATCACCAAAGATGATTCGACCAACAACTGGTGGGTTGCGATGGTCACTTTCGGCGAAGGATGGCACAACAATCATCACGCGCATCCGATCTCAGCGCGCCACGGACTTGCCTGGTACGAGATTGATTTGAATTATCTGGGTATTCGCATGCTCAAGCTCTTCGGCTTGGCAAAAGAGGTTAAGGTCGTGAACCTCCCTGAGAAACTGGCAGAACAGGAGCAGAAACTCGGTACCGCAAGAACTGAACTGGCTTCGGTTTAATTACCCTCCCCTCGAATTCACGGCATCCGCTGCGCGGATGCCCTTTTTTTCCCTCCGAATCAGAGGCCCATCCGATAGCTGAACCGGGGGTGCTGAGATGAACAAAAGGAACGCCCGCTGCGCTGGTTCAACCCGGATCACAGCGGGCGTGAAGAGTATTTAATTTTAATCTCAGTGCGACTCGTGGCCGTGCGAATGGTGTGAGTCGTCCTGATCGCGATCATGATCACCTCGGTCGTGATCGTCGAGATCATCGAGCTTCGCGTCCGCTCGGCAGAACGTCTGATATGTCTCGATTTGATCTCTCTGCGGTACGCCAGCCTGCACCCAGACAGTTAATGTTCCATCCATTGCGAAGCTGGGCGCGCCATGACGTCCTACCCACAACGAGCGGTATGGAATGGTGTAGCTATCGGCTTCGGCTTTGAATTCGCCCTCCGCCACTAGGATAGTTCGGTATTCTTGCTCCAACGCTTCGTCCTCGGTGTCTCCCGTGAAGCGCAACTGAACGGTTACACGCACTTGACCATGCCCGCGGGAATTTTCGTGAACACGGACGAAATTCATGCCCTCGCCAGTTACTAGGGCTGTGTTGCACGGGTTTATCATCCCGATCGGCCCGGAATAGGAGCTATGTCCTTCTTCGGCGGCCAAAGTGGTGCTGCAGACGGCAACAAGTGCCAACAGCAGGATAGGTAAGTAACGCGTAGCGCGTGTCATGTTCCTCCTTCTCGGTGCGGGGGAGGAGAGAGCACGAGGAAATCATGTCACGGATTCTGCGCTCGGCGATGCTCTGCAAAACACCAAGGTAGTGGTCCGGTCACCGGTGCGTGCGCAAATCGAAAACCAATTCGGGAACTGGGCAGCGTTTGCAAGAAGCTCATCGCGCCGGGGGTACATGTACTTCCGGTTATGTCCGGGAACTCCAGATCCGTGAGGAGCCCTGATTAACACGGCGAAATCATTCAGCCTGCGTTTGCTGCCAATGTGTGTTCGCGTACCTGTATGCGATATCGCCAGGTAAACCACCCAACCGCGGCAAGCATCCCGCACCACGCTACGAAGCGCGTTGCTGATCCGATCTGGACGGCATGGGGCAGAATGCCAAGCTGAGTGAAGATGTTGTACCAATCGTGGTCTGATTCATCCGCCACTGCACCAACTGTGACCAGCGGCAATGCGCGGGCAATCGCATCGCTCATGTAAGTGGCAACACCGGTGAGACTGTGAAAGAAGGCGAATACACAAAATGTCGTTCCTGGAATTTGCTGCTGCACGGCAAAGTACGCCGCTAGCAGCGCAGGAACTAGCAACTGAAAGATGGTTCCTCCCCAGAGGTGCAGTGTTTCTCCGAAGTAGCTGAAGAAGAGATGTCCGCCTTCATGAATTGGCAGGTGCACATTGTCGAGCAATGTAAGCTGCCCGAAATTCTTGCTGAGATATAGCAGAAGCAATCCGTAGAACGCCAGCCAGCCATAAAATTCGACGCGGGAGACTGGCTTCCATTCAATTTCGGGAAGCTGCATGGAATCATTCTAGGGGGAGATTTGCCGCGAGCATCTGTCGCAGCATATCCATAGTAACTACCGCAACTACGGCTAGACGAATTTCTTTGGTGGGCTCGCAAGAAGCCCAGAAGCTTGTAGCCAAATTCAGAATCCCTCCCTATACTCAAAAAATAAGGGGCGAGAATCTGGATGGCGGAGCGAGTCCCAATTTGGTACGACGTTCAGCGAGGTCAGAGTATCTCGGCTGAGACCTACCAGACCGTTCAGAATGCCGCTGAACAACTCCACCGGGAGTTGAATCTCTCCGTAGCCATAGCTCTTGCTGACGGTGAGGGTAACGGAATCAAGTGCATCGCCAGCAGTGGCCCTGCAGCTCCACCGATTGGTACTGTCAGTTCGACGGATGGAATCTGCGCAGCGTGTGTACGTCAGAATCGCCTTCAGCTTTCCAGCGACACTGCAGCCGATCCGATGGTCAGCGGAGAACTGTGTGAGCGACTCCGCATCCGTTCGATCCTTTCAGTTCCTCTGAGGCGAGGTTCGCGATGTCTGGGTTTTGTCGCGGCTTTTTCCGATGCTCCACATCGATTCGATTTAGCCCTTATAGGGCAAATTCGGAGTCAAGCCGCGGCGATTGAAGAGAGCCTAAACTTAACAACTGTCGGATTCCTAAATCCTTCGACTCGTGCTATTTCAAAACAACTCGAGTGCCGACGGCAAGCGAAAGCTCCGATCATGGAACGTTCGTGCCCAGAAGAATCCTCTTCTGAAAGTCGATCTCTACTTAGCAGCGCGCTTGCCGCCCATCTTCGGCCGGCGTCGATCGCGGCGCTCACATTCTGTACGCTCTTATTCGTTGCAGTTCTGCCCCGTGCCGCTCGCTCCAAATCTTCAGCCCAGTATGGCCGAACTACAGAGACTTCAGGAGACACCCTGCATGCTGATCATGCCGAGGTCGGCAGCGTTGCTGAGATTGCAAAGACTGCCGATTCGAGATTGAGCGAGCTATGGCAAGGGGCGGCTTCTGGTGATGTTCGCGCGCAAACGTCATTGGCTGCTCGATATGAGAAGGGTGATGGCGTGGAACGCGACTCCCTCAAGGCATGCGTCTGGTACATCATCGCTGGCGCGAACGGAGACCTCGCAGCCAAGGATCGAGCTGTTCGAATCTCGCATCGGCTTCCGCAATTTCAGATCGCGGAGATCCGTTTCAACGTCGGTACAATGTACATGCGTGGCAGCGGCGTAAAGCGTGATCTCGTCGGGGCCTATTCGTGGTTTGCTTTGGCCCAGGCGGCAGGGGACATCCGCGCTCGGGATCAGGAGGAGAGGCTTGAAGCCGCAATGAGCCGTGAGCAGGTGTCGGAGGCTCTGCGTAAGGCCTCTGACTGGCTACTCGCCCATCACTCCGGAACCAGTCAACACACACGTGAACTCGCGGCAATTTCCCAGAGCTCACGCTCAGCTCGGTAAAACCGATCCGATGAGAGATATCACCCAAGTCATTCGCGAGAAGGAAGCAGAGATAGCGTATCACTCGGGAATTGGCGGCTTTGCGGCTTGCTGTACGCCTCGTATCGGAAGGTTCGACGGAGGAGGCTCGCATGTTGCACGAAGAATCACCGAAACCCGCCCCCGATCGCATCAAAACTTTTCCATGATTCTGTTTCGGTTGCCGCGACAGTCCCGTTCAACTCGCCTCCGGATGCTAGACTTGCGCTCTTTGTGATGCGCAAAAGCTCCGCGGTTTATCTCCTGTCTTTAGCCTGGGTGTTGGGTTTGTTTGGCTGCAGCGATCCCGCGCGTCCCGGCAATCGCAAAGGTAAGCCAATAAGCACCACACTGCTCTGCGACTGCAAGCCCACGCACATCACCAAAGACGATTGGCGGATCGAACACAAAAACGGTCCTCTTCCGCACCTCGAACCAGAAGACACCACGGTGGTTGCGATTCTCTCCTGGCCCGAGGGTTCCGAACCTGGGCCACGCAGTCCACGCACCGGCCGTGAGTTGAAGAAGTATCGCATTCACCGCGCCTACATGCAGACCGTGTTTCTGAGGAAGGGAGATTGCGATTTGCACATTGAGATCTCCGAGCAGCCCGACAAAGCTGCGCCCCGAATGATTGTTGAGACCCCGGGCAGCCCCGACTACTGCGAGGCGCGCACGACGATGTACGCTGATCTACGGCATCGCGGAATTACGATCACCGATTTGAACCAGGAGCTTTCGCCGGCAATCCCGGTCGAAGTGGAAGGGGTCGCATTTCGCGACCAGGCACACACTGTGTGGTTCGCGCGCGGCTCAGATCGCGTGAAGACGTTGTGGGAAATTCACCCAGCAATCGTGAACGTCCTCCCGCAACCGCTCACCGAGTAAGTCATGCCTCGCAAAAGCTGGAGTCTCATTGCAGCGCGCTGATGCGCACGTAATCAAAGGACGTCGAAAAGCCGGCACCGTTCATTGAAACCAGGCCAATCTTTGCGGATGTCCCGAGTGCGTGCGTCCACGTCCCACCGCGTCGCCACGTGATCCCGTCATGGCTGGAGTACGCAGTGTAAGTTTCGCCTCCGGAGGCGTTCGCGCGCCTCGCGATTCGTAGGTACGTCGAATCGGATGGAGAGGAGAGCAGTGTGCTTCCGTATTGCGGATATCCGGCCGCTACGTTGTTCGTCTGTTTTCCGAATTCAATCTGGCGCGTGTCGGCAACGGCTACATCCACCAGCTTCACGTAGTTGTTGTCGTCTCCATAGATCAGCACTCCGCCTTGCACAAAGCTGTCGTCGCCCGTCAGCGGCACAGTCGTGGACTCTTTAATTTCCACCACGTAATCGCCAGCCGGCGCAGGCTCGGTGAGAATCGAAACGTTGTTGCTGCCAACGTAGAGCGCTCCGGATTGTGTATCAAAACGGAACAAGCCGTTGGCGATGCCGTAGCCGTCGAGTAACGAAGGACGAATCCAGTTCCACTGCGGAGAGAGCGCTGAGGCAGAAAACTCGTCGGAAAGGGAAGCGATCGCTGCGCCGGGAGTGTCGAACGGAGCTGACGACACTACGTGAGAGTTCGGAGCACCGGCAGTCACGATGGGGGCCTGCTGCACTGAATCGGATGGTCCAGCTCCGTTGCGAACACGCGGCCAGCCGTCCACCCAGTCCATCGCGTCCATCAACACGGGTCGCCGTGTCCACCCGTTCGCGAAATATGGTCGATTCAAATCCACGGCGTGGTAGAGGATCCAGTCCTGCCCAGAAGCATCGGTGAAGAGTGCGTTGTGCCCAGGACCAACAAAACGATTACCGTTCATGTTGAGTACAGGCGTGCCACCCACGCGGGAGTCGAGGAGCGAGATTCCATCTTGATCGATATACGGCCCGAGTATGTTTTGTGATCGTCCCGTGAAAACCGCATATCCAGTGAGCGGACCG
>CAYZHX010000031.1:0-4604 GCA_964476905.1 uncultured Terriglobales bacterium | reverse complement strand
ACAAAGATCGCGCTGCCCCCGCCAGCTACGGTTGCGTCGGAAACAGCGTAGTAGAGGTAGTACTGCCCGTTGAAGTACTCAATATCAGGCGCCCAGAGCCCACCGTCCGATGCGACCCACGACGGCATTTGAGCGAACACATCTCCGACATACGTCCAGTTCACTAGATCCTTCGATTTCGAAATCGGAATCAAGTGAAGTGGCAAATTGTCGTGGAAGATCTCGTTGGTGCAGTACATGTACCAATTTGAATCTTCGGGCTGCTGACCGCGAATAATCGAAGGATCCGGACAGCTCTCCATTTCCGTGCCATCTCCCAAGGCGATTTGCAGAGGGTTGCTATAGGTGCCAGCGGCGGGAGGAGGTCCGAGAGGTGTGGGTGTGCTCGCGCTCGATACAACCGGAACAGCTGAATTGACCACTGGCGAGGAGCCGCTGGCTCCTCCACATCCGGCAAGACAGCAAGCTACGGCTGCAATCAGCAGAAATCGAGACACAACTCACAACGTTAACGAGCGAGCGGTCGCGAGTAACTAGGCTGATCTTCTTAACCGAGGCGGAACATTTTCCTAACCCGAGTAAACGACTTCGAACACTGAGATTGCGTCGGCGGCATGATGTGCAAAAGCATTTGCAGAAGCGCAGCTGCGTGAAGATGCAGCTGCACACCGCGTACCACCGGTATTTTCTTCGTTGGTCTCTTGAGCAAACGTTTTCTACCACGTATATTCCTCTCGACGTTTTTTGCAGCGGTAAGTCCTTGTGATATTTGCGATGGCACCGCAACTTCGACCTAAAGGTTCTTTGGAATATTCGGAAAACAATGGCTCGATCTATCGGCACTCTAATTCTTCTTCTTCTTTCATTCGTCGCTTACGGCCAGCAGGCGACCCTGACTATTCACCTCGACAAACCTACTGCCAAAGTCAGCCCTACGCTGTACGGGCTTATGACGGAAGAGATCAATTACTCCTATGACGGCGGACTCTACGCGGAGATGGTCCGCAACCGCACCTTCCGGAGCAACTGGTCCGGTGTCCTGTATTGGTACCTGGTGGAGGAGGGAAATGCTCAAGCGAAGATCGAGGTTGATAAATCGAGCGGCCCCAGCACCGCCTTGCCGCAAAGCCTGAAGCTGGAGGTGACGCACGCCGACGCGCAGAATCCGGCAGGCGTGCTCAACGAGGGATATTGGGGCATCGCCGTCAGGCCGAACACAACCTACAGCGGTTCGCTGTACGCCAAGGCGGACGCGTCTGCCCTCGGCGCGATCACCGTGAAACTGGTAAGCAATGCGGATAAGAAGACGCTTGCCTCGGCAACCATCCCTGGAGTGACCACCGACTGGAAGCAGTACCGATTCTCGCTGCGGACCGGAACGGTCCAGCCCTCTTCGGCAAACCACCTCGAAGTCACCGTTGGGCACGCGGGAACTCTATGGCTGAATCTCGTCTCGTTGTTTCCGCCTACCTATCACAACACGCCCAACGGTAATCGCAGTGACATCATGGAAAAACTGGCTGCGATGCATCCGGCATTTCTTCGTTTTCCCGGCGGCAACTATCTCGAGGGCGATCACATTGCCGATCGCTTCGACTGGAAGAAGACCATTGGTCCTTTGGTCGATCGGCCTGGACACGAGAGTCCCTGGCATTACTACTCAACTGATGGCATGGGTCTCCTTGAATTCCTCGAATGGTGCGAAGACCTGAAGATGCAGCCGCTGCTCGCGGTCTATGCGGGCTATTCGCTGGCGCAGGAGCACGTGAATCCCGGACCAGAACTTGAGCCGTACGTGCAGGACGCGCTCGATGAAATCGAATATGTAACTGGCGGAACGGAAACGCAGTGGGGAGCGGTTCGCGCGAAGAATGGACATCCCCAGCCGTTCAAGCTGACGTACGTTGAAGTCGGCAACGAGGATCAATTCGATCGTTCCGGAAGCTACGACGGGCGCTACGAGCAGTTCTATAAAGCCATTAAAGCCAAATATCCGGAGCTCCAGATCATCGCGACCACGCCTGTGAAGAGCATTCGTCCGGACGTCATCGACGATCATTTCTATAAGCGCGCGACAGAGTTCTTCCAGGACACCGCCCATTATGACAAGACCGATCGCAATGGCCCGAAGATCTTCGTCGGCGAATGGGCTACGCGCGAAGGTGCTCCGACTCCGAACTTTGGCTCAGCTCTCGGCGACGCCGCTTGGATGACCGGCATGGAGCGTAACAGCGACATCGTTATCATGGCTTCTTATGCCCCGTTGTTCGTGAACGTGAATGCGGGCGGGATGCAGTGGGAGACGGACCTCATCGGCTACGATGCGCTGCGCAGCTACGGCTCTCCCAGCTATTACGCGCAGGTGATGTTCGGGAGTTATCTCGGCGATGCCATCCTCGATTCCGAGCTTCAGGACGGCGGAGCCAAATTGTTCTATTCAGTCACGAAGGACACAACAAAGAAGCGGACGTATCTGAAGGTCGTAAATGCCGCGTCTGTTCCGCAAAGCGTGGATCTCAGATTCGATGGCGGAACTCTTACCCAAAACGGGAAACTTGTGCTCCTGAAGGCAAGCGACACCGAAGCAACGAACACTATCGACCAGCCTCAGAACATTGTGCCGGTTGAAACTAATCTGCGGAACGTCGGAAGTGAGTTGCGCTACAAAGCCCCCGCATATTCGATTCAGGTAATTCAAGTGGACGAGAAATAGTGACCGCCTCGGCTAGGGTGATGCCGATCCGGCTGCGTGCGTCCGAAAATGTGTTGGTGAGTGATGCGTCCAGTAGAGCGGAGTGACCCGATCACGATGTTTCTACTGTGACTTTCGTGCTCGCGCTCGTCGATCGAGCGCGCAGCATTTTGCCGGCAGTCGTAAGGCGATACTTTTCCCCACGCCAATCAATCTCCGCGCTTAGATAGCTGCCAACCCAGAGGAAAGCTCCGAGCAGATCTCGTACCGGATACAGCCACGCGCGAGTCAGAGCTTTTTTATCTCCCGCTACGATGTAACCTGCGAAGACGGACTGAATCACGCGGTTCACGAACGCGGCAAGGAATAAGCCAATGCCCAATTTGGAATATCCACTCGCCCATCCAGTCAACAATCCAAGAACACCAAAAGGCATGGCATACGTAAGAACTGTGCCCAGATGACCCTTAGGACGCGAAAAGCGCGTACTGCGCATCCAGCGTACCTGGTGGCGCATGGACGAGAGGAATGAATGGTGGAAAACCATGTGGTCGATGCTGTGGTGCGAGAGCACGACCTCCATTCCCGATTCGGCAACACGGTTGCCGAGGATGTAGTCGTCGGCACAATAGTCGGCCATAAAGCCGAATCCGCCAAGCGCTTCGAGACATTCACGGCGCACTACCATCGTCGGACCGAGAGCGAACTTCATTCCTTCGAGTAAATCCGCAACCACGACTCCGGAGGTCATCTCCACTGAATAGCCCAGTGCTTCGAGATCAGTCCAAAATCCACCCGCGGGCAAGCCGCGGAAGATGCAGGTGGTCATTCCTACTTTGGGATTCGCGAAAGGCTTTGTGATCTCGCGCAGATAATCGGGCGAGACGCGCACGTCGCTGTCGCTGATCACCAATAGGTCATGAGCTGCCTGCTTCCACATCTTTTCCAGGGAGTAGAGCTTGGCGTTCGTCCATGGCGGCTCGCCGCTGGTCAGGATGCGAACGTTCACCGCTGGATATTTTTCCGAGAGCTGGCGCGCAATCTGCAGCGCAGCATCGTCCTCACGACGTGCGCAGAAGATCAGCTCGAAATTGGGATAGTCCTGCCGAAAGAAGCTCTCAAGGTTCTCGTGGAGGTTTGGCTCGAGGCCATGCACTGGCTTGAGCACGCTCACAGGCGGAGTATATGCAGGCTGTTTGAGTAGCTCGCGACGGCGTCTGGCAGAGCGCAGTACACCTGCGATGACGAGCAGCAGGTATGCAGTTGAAGTGACCGTTCCGAATATGGCGATGGCCAGCAGAGCGCGCGCGAGCATGATGTGAGCGAAAGCTCGATTCTACGGGACTCAATCGGCTGCGTACAGGAAGCGCTGTAGTATCATGGAGCTACCCCAATCCCGCACTGCGGGATTCCTTCCTCTTCACGTCGGGACGTGGCTCAGCCTGGTAGAGCACTCGCTTGGGGTGCGAGGGGTCGGCAGTTCAAATCTGCCCGTCCCGACCAACTTCGACTCTCCGGTCAGAGCCTCACCCTACAGAGGAAGCTTCTTTCTCACTCAGCCGGATGCTGCTGCTCCGCGTTTACGGCGAGACCAGCACCGGTGAGGTGCTGATGTTGATCGCATTTCCTGAAATGGACTGCGTGTTACCCGCGAGATCCGTCAGAGTCTTTACCTGCCAGGATGAAGGAATGCTGAAAGAACTACTCGTGTTCGAGTTCCAGACAATGTACTTCGGCGATCCTGTCGCAGGCGTGACAGTACATTGCCAGGTTCCGTCGGGAGTGTTGGAGCAGGTGATCGATGAATTGAGCAGCCAGGCTTGCACCTGATTGTATGCGATGGCAGCTGGAGTCGGAGTTTGAAAATCGGGACCGACGAAAAAAAGGTTGACCCAAGGGCCGCGGTCGTCCC
>CAYZHX010000030.1:16430-34033 GCA_964476905.1 uncultured Terriglobales bacterium | reverse complement strand
AACAACCTGCAGTACCGGCTCAGCCAGGAGAAAGAAGGCACGCTCATCAGCTTTCACCACACCGCAATGGGACTCATCATCGAGGACCATCGAAAAGGCGTGACTGGTGGCTGGGCACAGATTCACGAGCGTGTGAAGCAGCGCGCCGAGTCTACGTCCGCTAGAGCCGCGCGGCGATAGTTGATGGGGCTCCTGGCTAAACCGGAGATCAACACAATGTGTCCGGCATGTTTGACAGAGATATTCGGAGCGGTTGCAGGTCCGGCAGCGGGCGGAGCCGGAGCGCTGGTGTTGCTGTGGCGGCGCTGCAAGTCGGCGAAGCCGATGGCAGAGCCGCCAACCCCAACGTTCCAGGAATGGATCGCCGCGATTGTCGCGGAAGAGAAAGACCTGGGTGTCCCTACAGTTCGCGGTAGCGAACAGGGTGAGTGTCCAAACATCAGAGGAGCCGAAACCCCCGTTCCGTAATGGGAACGATACCGACCTCTAGGTTGCATCAGCAGTGTGGTTTCTTCTATCTATCGCCTCGAAGCTGGCTACCTCATATCGGATCGATGCTAACCCGCGCACTTTCGCGTCGGCTCACTTCGTCTTCTCCACGTCGAGTGGAAGCTGCAGCGTGCCGAGCCGGCCGTTGCTCGTGTCCCAGAGCGCGATGTAGAGGTAGTCTTCCCCTTTCGGCAAATTGATCTGCTGGTCAAAGCCGAATTTTGCCGTGGAATTCTCTTTCAGCTTCCCCTGGTTCAATTCGAACGTAAGCTTTTGCGCTACGTGCCCCGTAAGACCTCCGTAACGATTGAATGCGAGAATCGCGGCTCCGACGCTGATCTTAGTTTGACCGTTCACTATCTCCTTCGTAAGCACATCGACCGGCACAGAGTAGTGCACCGCATATGCCGATTCGTTCCGCTTTGGCGCGGGAGCCAGCGCAGCGGACTGGGATGAATCTGCTGGCTGCCGAGCACTCGATGGCAGCACACGCGCCTCGAAGATGATCGGCTCGGTATGTCGATCTGGAGCCTGGAAAGTTTCCCCGTGAGCACGCAAGATCGTTCTCACTTTGCGCGGAGGATGAAAGGTACCGGTACCGTCGTCGAAGTATCCGCGTCGATAGCTGAGGTGATACGGACCGCCGTCCACAGCAATCTTCACCTTATGCCATTTGTTGTTCGCCTTTAAATTGTCTGGCCGATAAGTCAAGGTATAGAAATGGGAATCGGTATCCACGGTGTGCGATGCGATCTGGGCTAGGCCATTGTTGTCGTACCAAGCCTGACCGCCGGTGGCGTCGGCCATATCAGTCATCAGCATATGTTGCGGCGCCATTGCGGTGTTGATTGCAACAGTAAGTCCGCGCGCATCGATGGGATACAGCGCGATCCGCTCAGTCTCAAGTTCATCGTAGATCTCGCGCAGTAGTTGGCTGGGCGGTATGACGCTTGGATCGGGCTTCAAAAAGAGATTTGAGCCTCCCGTGAACCACAGCACGTTCTTGCGTCCGGGCATCTGACTCAAAAATGCCGCCATTTGCTCCAGTGTGCCGAAGTCGCTCGCTTGCCAGGCACCGGGTTGACGCAGATGCGGTATCGCCCGATGAATCGCAGTCAGCAGCAGATTGTGATCAGAAGTGAAATTCTGCTGAAGGATCGTTCCGTCCACTGCGCGCTGGTAAATCGCGAGAGACTGATTCACGGGAAGCGCGTTCACAAACCTCATCAGTTGCTGATTCAGGACCATCTGGTCGACGATGTCTATCGTCGTGGTGTCAATCAGGATTACGTTGAGAGACGGAGGCAGATGCTGCAGATACGAGTTGCTGAAGACATTCGGAGCGGAGCCGGTTGCAGCGACGGTAGCTGGAGCACCGGCGTGCTCTTCAAACGACTCAAGTTGCTGCGGACGCTCGTTGTCGAAGATGTGAAATGCCGAACGGCTGAGCCCGTCAATGGGATTGCCGTGCCTATCTGTGACGGTAACATCCGTGAGCACTTCGCGCGTATTGGAGTGGAAGACGTAGCCGCCTGGGTTGGGTGGTGTTTGCGTTCTCGGCCCCTGCGCCCATATCGGGACAGACAAGATCGCCAGGAGCATCAGAGGAACAATGCGCCGCCAGGATCCTAGCTCTCGCAACATGACAGCAAAGATTGTAAGACCAACAGCAAAGTTGCCAACGTAAAGAAAGTTTCCGTTCTGGTCGAGCGAACCGCTAACCTCACGCGCGTGGGCGGTTGCGGCTGGCGAAAGGGCTTGCGTGGCCTCGCTTGCCTTTTTCTATCGTCTGATCAAAATCCAGGTGCGGCACGGGAGACTTTGACGTGGCCTCGTAAGGATTCAGCGCTTGATATGGGCGTCCTAACTGCATTTGGAAGCATCACGAGCACGACTACAGACCCGCGAGTCGTCCACTTTGCCTTCAGGGTCAGTCGGTAGTGCCTCTAGCGTGGCTCGAAAACTGGAATAGCTGACGGACTACGATCCGTCACACGTCCCCGCCACATACAAACGATCATTTCCGGAGAGAAGAAGCTCCTGCGACCGCAACGAAAAGCCAGCTAGGTTGGCTTTTTCATTGAGGCGCTATAAAAGCCTTCTAAATACGGGGCGAGGGTAAGAGTCAAGTAATTGGCCGGAACTGGCCCACACATATCGCCCCGATATGTCCGTCTTTTATTACTTGCGTGTGTTAAGCGTTTCACAACGTCCACCTACGGTTATTTGTTTTGCCATAACATACGGGAGGTAGTCGCTTGTATCTCGACCGCGTCTCACAATCTTTCAACATGCTACTTAATGGATCTGTCAGTTCCGGAGTGCATCGAGAGCATTAGAGTGTTTTGTGACTTCCTCAAAATGTTAAGATTGACTTCTGCTCCAAGTAATATGATCGTCGCGCTCCAATGCAGCCACACAGCGAGTGCAATAGGGATTGCCAAGGCCTCGACGGATCTATGCAAGTTCTTTTGCCCGACTCGATAAAAAGACCAGCCGAGCGCCCATGCCAGTCCCAATAATAAAATTGTGGATATTAGGGCGCCCACGACGGTGTGCCGCCCTTTTGTAGGTACGTTTGGGGCAAAGAGATAAAGCAGCTCAATAGCAGAAAAGGTGAACATTGCGGACAAAATCCAGTGTGCGTACGGCCAGACTCTCATCCAAATAGATTGTGCCGAGGCCGCTCGTGACAATAAGCTCTCAACCAATGGCCCGAGAAGCGTGAGTAGGACTCCGATTACCATTAGTGTCCCAAGTCCTATAGTTAAGCCGACCGCGAGAATTCTGTTAGTCCAAATGCGGCGCGGCACCTTTACTTCATACGTTATATCCAAGGCGGCGATGATTGCCTTGGTTGCAACCGAGGTTAGCCAAAGCGTTGTTAGAACAGCGAAAGAGAGCAGCCCACTACGAAGCGGGCCGATCTGATCGAGGAGTTGCTCGATCAGAGGTATCGCATGTGGTGGTATGACTGGAGATATGAATGAGATCAATCCATGTGCTCCAGTTTTGAGAGGGAGATATACCGCTAAGGATGTGAGGAGCAGTAATGCAGGCAATAAAGACATGATGAAGTTGTAAGCGAGTCCGGCTGCGACCAGGGATAGGTGCTTACGTTCAAAGTCCTTTAGAATCCCAACGACAATCTGCTTCTTGCTCAGGCTGGCCATAGAATAAGATTCCCTATGCGTCGCGGCAGATCTCTGGCAATCACACAGGCAGTCTTGAAAGAGGTTACGGCTCACAAAATGGCGCGCTCTTAATATCGATAAATCGCTGCTGCTCCGGTCGCGGTCGGCATTCGATCGGCCGGTACCACCACCACGTGGCCTCCTTTGTTAAGCACCAACTCCGCCAAATCATCGATCAAGTCATCGACTTGCGGGTGATCTATGTCCGCGAATTCGATATGGCCGTTCAAAGGATCTAAGTGGCCCGGAATCACTCGATCAGCTTCGACCATCAACGTCATGACCCGGCCGGAAACTGCGTCGAAGGCGATTTGTCCAAGATGATCGCCAACGAGTCCGCGAGACTTTGATTGCTCGAATTCCTGGACTAATCGAGCCAGTCGATCTTGATAACCTGGCCCAATCAACCCCCACGCAAGGTTGCGTAGCTCGTCTATTGAGACGGAATCGGGAGCGATCTTCAGTGCTTCGTTCAGAAGAAATGGATTGCGACTAATCTTTCGGAAGACGGCATGGTATTCGGGCAGCGCTGCCAACAAGAGCGGCAGATGAGATCGACGCGAATAGTGCGCCAGAATGGAACGATCGACAGCTCGAAAGAATCGGTCCAAGTCGAGGGCAACCTCATCGCTCTTGCCACCGTGCCCGTGGTGGATTCCGACGCTCGAACCACCAATGCCCCCCAGAGATCGAACACTCTGATGTGGCTCCGTCAACTCATGTCCTAACGCATCAGCGATCGTACGTGGAACGCCAGGCGCCAAATCGATTTCGTCAAGGGTGTCGCGATTACCTTCGAAGAGCTTGATGGCTCCCCGGCTCAGGCCGAGAATCTGATAACGATCTGCCGACTGCACTATCCTGAGAAGTGGCTTAATGTGGAAAGTGTCTGCCACAATGGCCAGTTCCGGAACGGGTCGCTGGAGTTTGTAGACTCGGAACAGTTCCGGAGCGCATAGCACGGCTAGTCCGTCTTGTGTATGGTTCCAGAAGTCGCGATCCGAAGCCAGCTTGTTAAATGGCCGCAAGAGGCGTCGCATCTCTCGAATCGAATATTGCTGCCGCAAAGATTGCTCTAGTGTTTTGACTAAGTTCTTAAAACGGATCGGGTCCTGCTGGTTATCCGGAAAGTGACGGTGTGTCGGCTGATAGAGCGACAGGCACGGAGTGTTAACCGGCTTGGGAAGCGCAATGGGTAGTTCATCCGTACTTACAGTCATGTTTCTAATTCCCTGCTTCTACATTCCATGCCGCGCGCTGAACACTGTAGAGCTATCAATCTTGCTTTGATGTGGTTGTTAATTTCTGATAAGCACTCTCTCCTTCGAGCGGAGGCTGCGGAGAAGCAGGAGATGACGTGATGTCGCCATGCAGGGAGAGCCCATGACACAAGAACTCTGATTAGAGTGTCAGGCCGCCCGGGAGGAATGAAGCGCTTTAGCAACACGGTTTCGTATATTCTCGGCTTGTTGGCGCACTTCACTCGCATGCTGCATCAAGTCTTCGGCACGATCTTGTAGATGATTACTGTATCTTTCAATGTGTTTGACAGTTTTTTTGTAGTGACGGCCAATTTTGTATCGAGTGTCCTCGCCGCTACCGGGAGCCAGAAGCAGTGCCGCAGCAGCTCCCATAGCGGCACCTGTAAGTATTAAACTAACGTGCTTTCCCAACCCGTGGCTTTTGCTCATGATCACATCTCCGATTGCTCCCTGCCGAGAGCCGAAGTTGAATCGCAGCTGTCGTCAGCTTGCGTCCAATTAGTAGGTTGATGGCGAATGGTCGTGATCCGCAGTCTCTGAATCAGATCGCGCATCACGATAGTTGTCGGAAAATCACAAAAGCTGCAGATTTTTTATTGTCGGTGAAAGCCGCTCGCCACCTAACATGTATCTGACTTGTGAGGCGCTTGGAGCATCCCTGTCGTCCCCGCAGCTTATGCCGCCTTTTGCCGCTGGGATAGACTTTGTTGATCCAAGTTCTGCTCATCCAGATTCTGATCGCGCGTCAGGTGGAGAGTGCGGACGGGAACCGCCAAGCGAATGCCCTCCGCCGCAATAAAGTCGAGCATGCGGAGCAGCAGGTCTTCTCGAATTGCGAAAAATTCACCTAAGTTGCTGGTCAAAATGTAACAGTGAATCTCCAACTCAAAGGTGCTTTCTTCAATTCCTACGAGACAAACTCGAAACTTGTCGTGTCCGACTCTCGCATCGGCCAGGAGGAACTCCCGCACAGTCGTTAAGAACGACCGCAGCTGTGCTGGTGGGGTTTCCTGTCGCAGCCCAATTTTGGTCTCAAAGAGGAACTTGTCCCGGCGGCTCAGGTTTTCGAGGTTCATGTTTGCAAGCTGTCCGTTGGGAACGGAAAGCTCGGTCCGCTCGAGCGTGCGGATGCGAGTTGACCGCAAGCTTATGTCTTCGACCGTGCCCTCGTGGTCAGCTATCCTGCATACTTCACCGACGCGAATCACCTGGTCGCCAATAATGGAGACGCCTCCGAGGAGGTTCTCGAGCGTCTTTTGTGCGGCAAAGGCAATTGCAATACCGCCGATGCCCAACCCAGCTATGGCCGTCGTCAGGTCAAATCCTAGAATGGAAAGCGCCAACAGCGCAGCGATGATCACTATAAGTGCATTCAGGATTCGCTGTCCGAGTAGGACGATCGAACCACTCCGGTCTGCGGAACTAGCGAGAGCTCGGATTCGGGCTCGATCGCCCCAATGATTCACAATTCGAACCGCCAGCCACGCACCTGCTGCAACCAGAATGATGTTAGTCGTTCGCTGGTAATACACGCGAAACAACAGAGGAATCGCTAAAAAGCGGATCGCGATCCGATGAAGTAGCGTGGTAACGATTAACGTTATGGGACCCCTGAGTGAATCATCGATGTCCTGAATGACAGAATGTTGCCGGGAGCGAAGCCAAATGCGCCGGGCGGCGATCGCCACCTTGACAATGACCCAGGTCAGGACAAAAGCAGCGGGGATCAGCAAAACAAATGCTATCCATAGCCACAGAGGCGTCCTGAGAATGCGCATTCTCGAGAGAAAACTCGGCAGGTGCGATTCGAGCTTGTCGCTTTCGATCTGGTTGAATAAGTAGGGAACCCGGGCTAGTGTTTGCGACGAGAACAACCAAATGTCGCCGGCTCTGGGGTCGGAGACGCGCACGACATCAACGGGAGTCCCGACATCGTCAAAACGAAATACTCCAATCTGTTCGTGGTCTTCTAGTACATTCGCTGCGATAGAGCCTTCTGGGTGCTCGGTGATTGCGCTGACGCGGCCAAGAAAAGCCTTGTCCATAAGCGCATGAAGTTCGCGGGCAAGCTCCTCACCCCTGGCGAGACGCTCACTATTCGATAGCTGAAGGTACTGCGCAGCTTCTTTGTAATTCCCTTTTTGGGCGACTTGCAAAAATCCAAGCACTGTTCCATGAGGAGTGCTTCTTCCTAGAGGATCGCTGGGCTTTTCGGCGTCGGCCTCAGCATGAGTGACATCTTGGGGCTGAGCGACCGATACTGGTCCGTGGACGGCGGGTTTGCCTTGAGCTTTAGACTGAGCTCGGATGTGTGTTGGGAGTAGCGCGGAAAGCAAGATCAGTAGACATGCGCCGCCATACTTCTTCGTTCTCGCAATCCGTTTTCTGCTCGTAAGAACCACAACTTAGGAAGCTGCTCGCTGAGTCATCGTATCTATTCATGCGATGATCCGGATACAAAGGCATTCTGCTCATGATGCACGTTGATGCCGGGTCGGGTTGTCGCTACGGTCACGAGCTCACTGTATGACGTATAACGTCGGTTAAAGTCCTACATTGGAATTTTCACTCCTGCCCCCGTCAGAGCCTTTCATCAGCATGAATCACCAGCTGCGATTTTCACTGGAGATAAAACACAATCTGCTCGAAATGAAGAACCCATTATTGCCGCCACCAACAACGGAATATCCTGACGTCGTTGGCCGGAAAGCGATCGCGTCTTGCTGAATGACGGGCAGACGTGAGTTTGTTAAGAACGCAAAACGTTGTTTCAATTCTCTGATTCGCACCCTACTTTTATTCAATTTTTTTCGAGAGGAGAAATGCCGATGAGCACTATGGTGGCAGTTGTATTTGAGGACGAATATTCTGCCTTTGAAATGCGCGCCGCGCTAGGAAAAATGCAAAACCAATTTCTGCTTGATATGGACGATGCCGTTGTCGTGACCCGGGACAATAGAGGTAAGACTAAGCTTCATCAAGCCTCGAGTCTAACGGCAGCGGGGGCCATAGGCGGGGGTTTCTGGGGAATGCTCATCGGTTTGATTTTCCTCAACCCGCTGCTCGGCGCCCTGATTGGTGCAGGCGCAGGCGCTCTGGCCGGCAAATTCCGCGAAGTTGGACTTGACGACAGGATGATGGGGGATCTTAGGGCGGCTCTACATCCTGGTACGTCGGCGCTCTTCGTAATAGTCAGGAATGTCACCGTCGACAAAGTGATGGATGGCCTGAAGCAGTTTGCAGGAAGAGGAAAAGTATTTCAAACCTCGCTCAACAAAGATGACGAGCGAACCTTGCGCGAAGTCCTGGAAACGCCAGAAGTGGAAAAAGCGGCCTAGGCCACAAGCAAAACTATCGGGAAGACACAGTGGTCTTGTTTCTACCCTGTCTACTCTAGGCTACTCGATTCAACCGAAAGAATAGACGAACTGTTCTCAACTAGAGCTGAGGCCAGCGAGGACAGGACATGGAAGGATCCGATCCGACTTGTACTTAGCAATGAATCCGTTTCTGAGCTGGAGCCCTCTTTTCGACATAGGCGTGGCCAAGCAGAGATGCCATCACTCTGCCGGCGAAGCCTGCAACACCGACTGTAGCTAGACAAGTCAGCATTGCTAGGCGAGGGCCGCCTTGGCCGAGAACCATCGCAACAGCAGTGAACGGCAAATGATAGCCGCCGCTGATCCCCCCCGCGGCACCGGCGGCACCGGCAAGATCTCCCGGCACTTCAAGCGAGGCAGCGAACACGCGTCCCGCCAGATCGCCGATTGCCAGAAATGGCACAAACAACCCTCCGCACCCGCCCGCTGCCGCCGAAGACGTGGTGGCTATTGCGCGGAGTATATCGACAATGAACACCGTAACAGCCGAGGCTCGCGCACCCTCTACCCACGTGATTGCTCCGCCACCTGGGCCCACCGCCGCCGAAGGAGAAGCAATTGCCGAGAGGAGTATTGCGGTCGCGCCCAAAGCTATGCCGCCAATTACGAGCCTCAAGATAGGGTTAGCTTGCAGGGTTTTAGCTCGAGAGATTGCTGCTCCCGTGATCGAAGTGATCGAACCGGAAAGTACCCCGATAATGAGGGCCGTGATCGTCGCCTGATAAATGGTGTGTGGCGGCTCCTTTGGAACAACCAGACGAAGCAAATCGACACGAAATAGAACGTGCAAGCTCCACCCAACGAAACCACCCACAAGTGCCGCTGTCACGCGCTCAGTGTTGAGTGGCGCATGATGCCTTCTGCCCAGCTCAAGAATGTACGCCGTGCCAATCAAAGGAATTCCCATCAGTGCCGCTACGCCTGCCGCGCCGCCCCCGACCGCTGCAGGGTGGAGGAAGCGCCGCCAGCGGCTCCCAAGCGCAGCTCCCGTAGCGACTCCGAGATACGCCGCGGGCGCCTCGGTTCCCATTGCTGCACCGAGGCCAACGGTGGCGATCATAGCGACAATACGAATTGGGGCCAGCCGCCAGGGAAAGCGTTCTTCCTCGCCTGAGAACGCCACCATGTCAGCTGTTAGATCCGAGCGGGATGCGTATCGCGAAAAGGTCCTCCAGACGGCTGCGCGCTTCGGGCGTCCTGAACGTTCCTCATCACTCAGGCCGAACCCGTACAGAACCAGAACTGAAAGTCCCAATCCGAGCAGAGGGACTAGGATCAGAACCCAAATGTTCTGTCTCGAGACAACGCCAAGCATCATCTTGAGTACTTCCGTAAAACCAATAACCAATACTGCGGCAATCGATCCGCCAAGAGCTCCTCCGACTGCAGATCTCGCAACCGTTGAGCAAAACGCCAAGCCTACTGCAGACGTTGACGGCTCTTTCATCGTTCGTTCAGTTCCATTCGGGTTGCCTATGATCTAAGTTCCTGGCGCTTGAAGTCACACTATTGGCCTGATCGTGTGTCGTCTTTATCAGCTCGCGAGCAGACGGCAGTCTGCCCATGATCTAGGTTCGCATTGCTCTACTTACTTCAGGCCTAATTTTGGAGTGACCGCTGTTAAGGTTGCGCGTATGGAATGCACTTGATAATCAAAGTGTGATCAATGGGTTGACAAACAAGTAGGCGCCGTTGTGCTACTCCGATGTGAATCGTCCTTCGCCGTTCGGCATAGTGTCACCCCTGTGACGAATTGACGATCTGGAGTTCGTCTGTTACCGAGAACACACCAGGAACCCTATTGGCCGCCAGTCGAGCTTGAGTCTTGTCAGCCTCATTGTTAACAAAGCCTTTCAAAGTAACGTGACCGCTGTCCACGATAATGTGGATCGATGGGACGGCTCCCATAAAGTAACGGAACAGTCCACCTTGATTGGAAACGGCCCGAGCGACTGCCATGCGAATGCGGTCGTCGTTGGGCGACGGCGGCAAGACCCTGATTTGATTGTCAACCTTGTTCACTCCTTCAACGCGCTTGACCACATTCTCAGCATCGCTTTTCAGCGTCGGACGTGTAACCGAACCGAGTAGAGTTACGCTGTCACCATTTACAGAAAACTCGAGGTCATCGAACAGCGAGTAAAAAGGAAGCATCACCAGTTCGCGACGCACTTCCTTCACAATGCGCTGTTCGTCAGGATTCGGGGTACCTGGCCTGATTGCCATCTGTGCGTTATTACTCGACCCCTGCGCGTTGTTGCTCGAGTGTGCTTGAGCCAATGCCAATCCACACAGCAACAGAAAAGTAAGAAGGAGTCTTATGATTTTCTTGCCTCCACCTAATAACAGCCGTTTTGGTGCCGAGCATAGATGCGTTAAGCATCATCTGCTGAGCTCTGACCTTTTCTTCAATGGCGCGAGTCTAGTAGTCAAGTCTCGTTTGACACAGTGCCGGAGGTTGCGTGTGAGTTCGTTGCTTCCGGCACCTTCAAAGCTTCGAAAGACTGGGCATGAGTCACTTTGCTCTCAGGGCGTTTTAGCCAAGCATCGAGTTCTTCGGAAAATGCCCATACGGCGTAGCGCCCACCAACGCGTGGACGATGGATGGGAAGGCCCATCTTCGTTTCATATCGTTGGACCGTGCGGACTCCGAGTGTCATGTAAGTTGAAATTTGCTTCCATGAGCGCAAGAGACGCGAACCGTGATTGATATCCGATTTCTTCCCATCCAGGGCAACGACGCTCCTTATGACGTCCATGCGAATCCCCAATTCAACCTTTTGTATGAGGATGCAACACCTAAGTACATTTGGTTCCTCCTAGACGAAATGCCTGCTCGGAACACTTGAAGACGAGAGAACGATTCGCTCCCATCTTTACTAATGTGCAACTAACAAGTTTTTTGTTTGAAGCATGAATCCGGCAGGGGAGCCTGAATCTGAATCAGACTTCACCAGGGAGGATAGGGTTCCATGAAAAAGCTCAGAAACGCCAAGGTGCTTCTCGCGACTGTTATCGCTGTGCTTATGACCGTCTCAGCCTACGCCGGACCCCGGACTCGCAAGACAAGAATAACTTTTGATGGGCCTGTTCGCGTTCCCGGAACAGTATTGCAAACGGGTACATACTTCTTCGAGTCACCCCTCGTAAATAAGCGAACTTTGGTACGTATTACGGGAGAAGATGGAAGCCTAATCACGCAGGTTATGGGTATTCCGGACTTTACCCGGCAGAGAAATCACGACGTTATTGTCTTTGGAGAGCACGAATGCGGGCCAAAGGCCATCAAAGCATGGTTTTATCCGGCTAGCGGTAATGGCGTGCGTTTTGTCTACCCACGAGAGGAAGCTGAAGCAATTGCAGCTGCATGCAACGAGCCCGTTCCGGAGATGCACGAGACGAAGCTAGAACCTGAGCAGTTACAGAACTACACAATTTATCTCATAACCCCGCAGAAACAAGAGCAGCCATATAAGGTGGATGACCTGTCTGCCAGTGATGCGGCCGATCAAACTGGCTTCGATGGACAGGTTGCTCAAGAATCGACCACACAAAATCCAGCAGCTCCTCATTAAGGACTGAGACTGGCTCGCGTTCAGTAACTTTTGGGTTCCAATGGTGACAAAGAGATCGTCAAAAATATTCTTAGCGGGTTGGCTTTTCCTTGCCGCTGCGCTGGCGTTGTTCAGCCAGGTCAGTAAGCCGCAAATGTTACATACCCATCACATTAAAGGTCATGGATGTTTGAAGCCGGGAAACGTCTCAGACTGCGTGATAGTCAACGATTTCAAGGCCCATCGCAAATATAACGTCTTTTTCTTATCCGGAAAGCCTCCGATGAATACTGGAATCTCCTTCGAAGGTCTCGGTTATAGCCACCTTGATTCGCATTGCAAACAAGGACAGAAGGTGCAAGTGAGCGAGTGGAAGCCAGTGGAGGGCGAGTGTCCTCAATGGCAAAAAAAATGATGCCTGCAAGCCTGCCAGCACACGGGAATCGAAGTCTGCCCTGAAACTCTGCTGCCATTCAACATCTTCGTTCGGCTGATTTAGCGGAGGAATCTTGAGCGCTGCCATTGAAGACTACGGGATCATAGGAGATTGCGAAACAGTAGCTCTTGTGGGCCGCAACGGTTCTATCGATTGGTTGTGTCTACCGCGCTTTGACTCCGATGCCTGTTTTGCAGCTCTTTTGGGGAAGCCCGAAAATGGCAGATGGCTAATCGCTCCAGCTTCCGCTGTAACAAAGACAACCCGTAAATATCGGGATCACACGCTCATTCTAGAGACCCGATTCGACACTGCCGACGGAGCTGTGACCGTGATTGACTTCATGCGTCCTCGGAGCGGCAACTCGTTGAGTTTGTCGAACGGGGACGCGGATGTGATCCGCATCGTGCGTGGAGAAAGTGGGCAGGTCCGCATGGCCATGGAACTCACGATCCGGTTTGATTACGGACTCTCTGTCCCATGGATCAGTTCGATGGGAGAAGGTCTCCTGCACGCCATTGTGGGGCCACACTTGATCATCATCAATGGTGGTACTCCGCTGACTCACTCGGATGGGACGGTAAAAGCTGACTTCATAATCACCGCTGGTCAGACAGTCCCCTTTGTCATCGTGCACAGTCCCTCTCACTACCCTGCGCCCTTGCCGGTAAGTCCCAGCGCCGCCCTGGCTCAGACCGAACGCTTTTGGCTGCACTGGGTTAGCCACTGTACATATCGAGGGATAGCTTCCGATGCGGTTGAGCGTTCGCTGATAGTTCTCAAGGCGCTTACCTACGAACCCACCGGCGGAATCGTCGCGGCACCAACGACATCCCTGCCCGAGGAAATCGGTGGCGAACGCAACTGGGATTACCGTTATTGCTGGTTGCGTGATGCGACATTTACTCTGCTGGCCTTCATGAACGCTGGATTTCAAAGCGAGGCTGAAGCCTGGCGTGATTGGCTGCTGCGAGCCGTTGCCGGAAAGGCTTCGCAAGATCAAATCATGTATGGCATTGCCGGCGAACGACGCCTGTTCGAGTGGGAAGTGACGTGGTTGTCTGGATACGAGAACTCCAAGCCAGTACGTGTCGGAAACGCCGCCGCTACCCAGTTCCAACTAGATGTCTATGGTGAAGTTGCTGATGCAATGCACCAGGCCCGGAAAGATCAAAAGACTATGCCGGAGCGCAGCGCTGCAATCGAGCGCGATTGGATATCCCATCTCGAAAAGATTTGGATGGAACCCGATGAAGGCATTTGGGAGGTGCGTGGAGACCGACAACACTTCACACACTCGAAAGTGATGGCCTGGGTGGCGGTAGATCGCGCGATCAAAGATTTCGAGAAGTTTAAACTTGCTGGCCCTCTCGATCATTGGCGAAAGTTGCGCGATCAAATCCATGAACATGTGTGTCAGCACGGATTCAATCCCAGCGTGAGTAGCTTTGTTCAGAGTTATGGATCAACAGCCTTGGATGCGAGTTTGTTGCTCATTCCTCTAGTCGGCTTCCTGCCCGCATCGGACCCACGCGTGGTTGCAACAGTCGATGCCATCGAACGCAAGTTGGCCGTCGATGGGTTCGTCATGAGATATGACTTGGAAAAGACTGATGATGGTTTAGCAGGAGATGAAGCGACGTTTCTCTTGTGCAGCTTCTGGCTCGTGGATTGTCTCGTTATGCTCGGCAGGCGTGACGCCGCCCTGACGCTCTTTCATCGGTTGCTGAACATACGAAACGACCTTGGTCTGCTGGCTGAGGAATACGATCCAAGATCGGGTCGGCAATTGGGAAATTTTCCTCAGGCATTCTCCCATATTGGGCTTGTCAACTCAGCAGTGAATTTGAGCCGCGCTATCGCGCCCGTAAGTCAGCGCACTGACACGGAGCCCAGCGAGGCGGCTGCTGCTTAAAAGGAAGAGGTTATAGGAAAAGAGTATGGCCCGAGATCAGCGGCAACTTCGCAGTCAAGAACTCCGAACACACAACCACCAGGGAGATGCCCTCCGGCTGGGAATGGACTGGACGGAAGAAGATCTCGCTAAGCCTCAAGTATTGGTTGAGAGCGCGTGGGGGATGGGGCACCCGGGCACTTTTCATTTCAAGCCTTTGATTACTGAGGTGAGTAACGGAGTGTTTGAAGCCGGGGGGAAGCCGGCTGTTTTCACAGTGAGCGATATTTGCGATGGCGTAGTGCAGGCAACGGCCGGGATGAGTTATTCACTTGTCTCTCGCGACGTCATGGCCGCAATGGTTGAAATTCATGCGCTAGGCCATCCGCATGATGGGATGGTCCTCATTTCAGGAAACGACAAGTCAGTTCCTGCTCACCTGCTCGCAATGGCTCTTTGTAATATCCCTTCAATTCTGCTTCCCGGAGGCACGCAGCTGAATGCGCCAGACTACGTGACATCTGATCTGACCTGGGCAATCGGCATGTCCGTAGAGCGCGGAGAGGTTCCTCGAGAAAAGTTGGATCTGGCGCAGCAGACTGCTTGTCCCACATGTGGTGCTTGTCAGTTCATGGGAAGCGCAAGCACGGGACAAGTTATGGCGGAAGCCCTGGGTCTGGCACTGCCGGGTTCCTCGCTGACTCCCTCTTTCCTGACGAAACATCTTCGATATGCACGCGCAACAGGCAAGCAAGTCGTAAACCTGATCCGAAGTGGAATTACGGCTCGTGACATCCTCACGCGAAAGGCGTTTGAGAATGCAATCATCATTCATGCCGCCACAGGTGGATCCACCAATGCCCTGATTCATCTTCCGGCAATCGCCTACGAGGCAGGAGTCGACATCACAATTGACGACTTCGATCGCATTCATCGCGAGGTGCCGGTGCTTGCGAACGTAAAAACAACTGGCCGCTATCCGGTCGAATACTTCTGGTATGCGGGCGGGCTTCCACGGCTGATGCTCGAACTGAGAGACATTCTTCATCTCGATTGCCTCACTGTCACCGGCAAGACGTTGGGGGAAAACCTCGCCGAGATTGAGAAGAGCCGCTTCTTCGATGAGCGAATCGGCTATCTGCGGAATTACAAAATCAACCAAGACGAGATCATTCGGCCCCGCTCCAAGCCATTCGGCGTAGGTGGAGGGATTGCGATTCTTCGCGGAAACATCGCTCCCGGTGGGGCGATCGTCAAAGTCTTTACGGTGCCGAAGGAAATGCATGTTCACATCGGTGCTGCGCGCGTGTTCGACACCGAAGACGCTGCCCTTGACTCTTTGATTGGGCGCAATGGAGCGAAGAAGGTCGCTCCCGGGGAAGTCGTCGTGATCCGCTACGAAGGCCCACGCGCGAACGGAATGCCTGAGATGTACTTTGCGTCGGCGATTATCGCTGCCGACCCATCTCTCAATCACACCACTGCCCTCATTACCGACGGGCGGTATTCAGGTGCGATGAAGGGACCCTGCATTGGGCATGTCACGCCAGAAGCTATCGATGGCGGTCCCATCGCTCTCGTCGAAGAAAACGATCTAATCGAAATCAATATTCCGGGTCGTCACCTCGGAATCGTAGGCATTAGGAAGAAGTCGGTGGAACCTCCAGCAATAGAGCGAGCTCTAGTGGAACGCCGTGCGCACTGGGCCGCGCCGCCTTTCCGCCACACTCGAGGAATTCTGTCGCTTTACTCACGCGTTGCCACGGGTGCTTCAGAAGGTGCATTGATGACGCCGCGGGATGCAACGAACCACGATGCGATTCCGGCTGCAGCTGAGCCCGTAAGCCACAACGAAAGCGCCCATCTCGAACCTGCGGAAAGAAGGATCGCGTAAATCTCAGGAGGGATAAAGATGAGCGCCGACCGCAAATCCAAAGTAGTTGTCGCCGACTATGACTACGGCGACGTCGATATTGAACGATCCATCATTGGAGGAGCTGGGTTTGAATTAGTTCCGGCACAAGCGAAAAGTGACGACGAAGTCATCGAGGTTGCATCCGATGCCGATGCCGTGTTGACACAATATGCAGAGATCGGTAAGCGCGTGATCGACAGTTTAAAACGCTGCAAGATCATCGCTCGTTACGGAATCGGTGTTGACATTGTGGACGTTGACGAGGCGACCCGCCACAACATTGTTGTAACCAATGTTCCGAATGATTGGTGTGTCAACGAAGTGGCTGATCATGCCGTCGCGCTTCTGATGGCTCTCACTCGAAAACTGCCGCAGTATGACCGAGCTACGCGAGCCGGCGAATGGCAATGGCAGACGGGGCGGCCGATTCAGCGATTGCAGGAGGGCACGGTCGGTCTGTTTTCCTTCGGCGCAATCGCCAAAGAAGTTGCCCGCCGCATGAAAGGATTCGGTGTCAAAGCCATAATGGCGTGCGATCCGTACGCGGACAAGAAAGATGCTGCTGCGCAAGGCGTGCCGCTAGTTTCCTTTGAAGAGTTGCTGGCCAAATCCGACTATCTGGTGATTCAGGCTCCTCTAACAAAGGAGACACGAGGCAGGTTTGGCGAAGCAGAACTCCGGCGGATGAAAAAAGGCGCCATCCTCGTCAACACAGCCCGCGGCCCAATCGTAAAAGATGAAGACCTATATAGAGTCCTCAGCGATGGCTGGCTCTCTGGAGCTGGCTTAGACGACATCGAAGAAGAACCTTCGAAACGAGTAAGTTGGAAACCCACTGACCCACTATTTAGTTTGGAAAATGTGATCATCACGCCTCATGCAGCTTACTATTCAGAACAGTCGATACAGATCGTTCGGAGGTTTGCATCCGAGGAGGTAGTACGTGTGTTGAAAGGAGAAGCTCCGCTATCTCCAGTCAACGAAGTACAAGGTGTAACTCTAAAAGCAGCTTAAGGATTTTTTAGAAGTTCAGAACGGCACAGTTTCAACTAGTGTGAGTATTATGCAGGCTCTCGCAGTATTCCCTTCCAAGAAGAAAGTTGATCTTCTCGATATTCCCGAACCGGAGCTGAAGTGCGAAACAGAAGTGCTACTAAAACTGCGCGAAGTAGGTCTTTGCGGCACGGACCGCGAGATCGCCTCGTTTGAATATGGTATCCCCCCTTTTGGCGCGGACCACCTCATCCTGGGGCACGAGTCGCTATCGGAAGTTGTTGAACTAGGAACCGAGGTACGCAATCTTAAGCCCGGTGATCTGGTAGTAGCGATGGTTCGCCGACCTTGTCCGCACGCTGAATGCAGAGCGTGTCGCGCGGGGCGCCCAGATTTCTGCCTGACTGGCGACTATACCGAGCGCGGCATTAAGGGGATAGATGGGTTCCTCACGGACTATGTTGTTGACGATGAAGCATATCTCGT
>CAYZHX010000030.1:0-16330 GCA_964476905.1 uncultured Terriglobales bacterium | reverse complement strand
TTGGATGAAGTGCCACGAATGCTGACGCAAAAGCAGGGAATCAAAAATGTAGTCGAGATGACTCGCGCGGCCTGATGGGGGAAGTACGTGAGACAGCCACAAATAGAAGTAGTGAATCCGCTGGAAGCATCGAGTAAATGGCTCGACATCTCCGTCCCAATCTACACAGGCATGGTTCATTTTCCTGACAATCCGTCCATCCAAATTGACACTATCACTCACGTGGACAGGGGAGACATCTGCACACTTTCCGCGCTCAGAATGGGAAGTCACACCGGAACTCACATCGATGCACCGATTCACTTCTTGCCCGGAGGAAGTGGCGCTGAGGAAGTCCCCCTAGAACATCTGATTGGACCTGCACGCGTGCTCGAAATCAAAGATCCCCGTGCAGTCAAAGTTGAGGAGCTTCGGGCTGACGCCGTAGGTACTCGCGAGCGTCTACTATTCAAGACTTCCAACTCGCGGCGATGCTGGGAGACTTCTCAATTCGTTGCCGACTACGTATCCATCGCCGAAGATGCCGCTTCGTATCTCGCAGGCCTCAACACCTTGGCGGTGGGTATCGACTACTTATCGGCAGGTAGCCCTGAAACGCACCGCACGCTTCTTGGCGCAGGCGTCGTGATCATTGAGGGATTGAACCTGACCGGCATCTCTCAAGGACACTACGAGTTGTTATGTCTTCCTTTAAGAATTTTGGGAGGGGACGGGTCACCGGCGCGTGCCTTGTTGAGAGCCTCCGGCAGTACCGATAGGACAAAAGCGCCTGAGGAATCCAACAAGAACGCCTTGAGGAAAAATGGAGGCAACTAATGCCAACAGCACATGAAGTCTTTCAACTGCACAAATTTCAAAAGTATCAACCACTACTGCGCGGCGTAACCGGTACCTATTTATTCGAAATTGACGGCGTCGGCCACTGGTTCATTTCTGTTCAGGACGGCGCAATCAGCATCGAAGAAGCTCGGCGCGATGCAGATTGCACGATTGTCTGTGACGAAGCCGACTTTATCGACATTATTGAAGGGCGCCGCAGCTTGATCACAGCATCAATGCAAGGACGGATCAAGGTTCGCGGAGACATCTCACTCGCACAAAAGTTTCATGGACTCGTCAGCGCCATGATTGAAACCAAGAAACGGGAGGCAGCATGAGAGCGCAGCCGGTAAGTATCCTGGAAGGCGACACGTTCGTTGTAAGTGACCGCCGCGGCGATATCTCCATCTCTCCTGAAGAAGCACAAGGCTTATTCAAAGGCGATACCCGTTTCTTGTCTCGGTGGGTATTGACTGTCAATGGAGAGCTGCCCAACTCACTTTCAACAGATGACGTTAATTACTTCGCATCGCAATTCTTCCTCGTTCCTGGAACAGGAACTGTTTACGTGGATTCTCCTATGTCTATCGTGCGACAGCGCGCAGTTGGCGAAGGATTTCACGAAGAGCTTAAGGTCACGAATCACAAAGCCAAGCCCCTTGACCTGGACATCAGGATCGAAGCCGATGCAGATTTCGCTGACCTTTTCCAAGTGAAGGATGCAGAGTTCCAGCGTGCTGGCAAGTTCTACAAGCGCGTTGATGGCAATCGCCTTATTTTTGGATACCAGAGGGAGAAGTTCGTCCGCGAGACTTGGATAACCTCGAGCACCCCGGGTGAAATCGATGAACAGGGATTTCGCTTTCACGTACACCTTGAGCCGCATGCTGAATGGCGTACGGCGTTAGATGTGCTGGCGGCCGTCGATGGCACTGATCGAACCAAGACGAAGCCGAAATACAAGGATGTGCACGACACGCCAAGTCCGAACGTGGGGATGAGCTTACAAAGTTGGATGGCCAGTGCTCCCCAACTTCATTCCTCCTGGACCGATCTCGAGAAAATCTATGAACGTTCATTGATCGACTTGGCTGCACTACGTTTCTTCTCGAGTTATACCCCTGGAGAAGCGCTCCCCGCTGCCGGGCTTCCCTGGTTCATGGCGCTCTTTGGCAGAGACAGTATCTTCACCAGCCTCCAGGTGCTCCCGTTCATACCTGAACTCGCTTCCACCACCTTACGAGTACTCGCCATGCGGCAGGGTACGCGGCGCGACGATTTCCGTGATGAAGAGCCGGGAAAAATACTGCATGAGTCGCGCAGGGGGGAGATGACCGCATTCGAGGAGCGCCCTCATTCACCTTACTTCGGATCTTCCGACGCTACTCCGTTGTTCCTCGTTCTGATGGACGAGCTTGAACGGTGGTCAGGAAAACACGACTTAGTCACAAAATTCGAAACCGAAGCAAGAGCAGCGCTGCGTTGGATCGATGAATATGGCGACCGTGATGGCGACGGCTACGTTGAGTATGAAAGACGAAACAAAGAAACGGGCATCGAGAACCAGTGCTGGAAAGATTCGTGGGATTCCATTCTGTTTCATGATGGAACGCTGGCGTCGAAGCCAACTGCGGTTTGTGAGATCCAGGGTTACGTTTACGATGCCAAGCGCAGATGCGCGAGGTTGGCCCGTGAGTTCTGGGGCGATTCCGATTTGGGAAACCGGCTGGAAAAAGAAGCCGCTGAACTGAAACAGAAATTTAACCGCGACTTCTGGATTCCCGAAAAACAATTCTTCGCGCTCGCTCTGGATGGCGAGAAACGCAAGGTCGATTCACTAACCTCGAACATAGGCCACCTGCTGTGGAGTGGCATCGTCGATGAGGACAAAGCCGAGGCATGTGCGCGCCATCTGGTTGGACCACATCTTTTTTCAGGCTGGGGCGTTCGCACCATGGCCGATAACGAGGGCGGTTACAATCCCATCGGTTATCACGTAGGAACAGTGTGGCCCTTCGATAGCTCGATTGTCGCTCTCGGATTGCGAAACTATGGTTTTAAGAAGGAAGCGGCACAAATAGCGCTGGGAAGTCTCGAGGCGGCCAAATATTTCCAGTATCGGTTGCCCGAGGCATTTGCCGGCTACTCCAGAGCAGAAACGGATTTCCCTGTCGAATATCCAACCGCCTGCAGCCCCCAGGCATGGTCCGCAGGCGCTCCTTTATTATTTCTGCGCACGCTCTTAGGTTTGGAACCGGTCGGTAATCGCCTCCTGGCCGACCCAGCAATGCCAAAACAAATCGAGTGGATTGAGCTATTGAGTATTCCGGGCCGATGGGGCCGCGCCGACGCGTTCGCAAGAGGTCTAGTCGATGTGAAACCGGGCGAACATCAGTAGTGGGGTAAATCGAAGGCTGATATCTTTGAAATGACGCTACTCCATTTTCGCCGATGACTGGTGTACGGATCGACAAGTGGCTCTGGGCAGCCCGGTTCTTCAAGAGTCGTGCCTTGGCGACCCGAGCGTGTGAGTTAGGCCGCGTTGAATCGCGGGGACAGCCAGTAAAACCAGCCCGTGAGGTGCATATCGGCGATTTCTTTCAGGTCAAGACCGAAGGCGGTGAGTTCGAGATCAAAGTCATTGCCTTGAGCGAGATTCGCGGGCCGGCGTCGGCCGCACAAGCGCTCTATGCTGAAACTGATACCAGCCGTGAAGCGCGGCTCAAGGCTGCTGAGGATCGCCGGGCATTGAAAACCTTCACACCAGCCCCGGCAAGCCGTCCTTCCAAACGCGATCGGCGGCGGATCATTCGATTTCGCAGCGGAATGTGAGTACCCTGTTGTCGAGTCTGCGATACTGCCGTTTCGCTGCCTCGCGATGCTGAGCGAAAGGTCGCTCGGGAGTATCCTACTGAAAGACCGATGAAGCTTCTCCTCCGCCTGCTCCTAATTGCGACTATCACGCCGTTGTCCCAAGCTCAAACCCAGTCATCTCCGGCTCCAGCACCGGCTGCACCGGTGCAGAATTTGGCCGATCCGGAAGCTCTGCTGAGTCGCATCCAGCAAGAGACGCGTGGCTTGGGCGCCGATCTGGGCAAGCTGCGCATCGATAAATGGAAGGTCGATTCCGCGACCAAATCGCAGGCAACCGACAACGTGGAGTCGATTCAGCGGAACATAACGAATGCGCTTCCGGGCCTTATCTCTGCTGTACGATCTGCTCCGCAGAGCATTGGCGCGAATTTCAAGCTCTACCGAAATATCAATGCTCTTTACGACGTTCTTGCGAACCTGACTGAGTCCGCGGGAGCGTTTGGAAAACGAGAGGAATACGAGATTATCGCGCCACATGCCGCGGCCATCGACGATGACCGTCGTGCCTACGGCGATTTCCTGGCGCAAATGACTGCATTGGCGGACTCTCGCATTGCGGCCTATCAGCAGGCCGCCGCCCAGGCCGCCGTAGCACAGCCTCCAAAGAAGATCGTCGTCGACGACAGTGAGCCTGCGCCCCCTTCGAAGAAGAAATCGTCCCGTAAGAAGTCCACAACCAGCTCTTCCAAGGCGAAGCCGACCCCTCCAGGCCCAGCCCCTTCCGCCTCGCCATCCACGCCTAAATAGAACGAAAATAAAACGAAAGTAAGCTTGCAACCGCCGTTCTGATCTTGATGTCTTAAGAACAGAGTTTCGCGGCAGTTAACTGCTCTTGGAACCGCCGTTTACCTGCAACCCAAACCGTCGGGAACATTCCAGAGCACGTTGGGGTCTATCTCGTAAGGCTGTCGAATCGCCATTTACGAGGAGACCTGCTAACTTATGCCTAACGCCGTGCGAATGGCGGGAGTTACTACGTTGGCAAACCTGGCAAGCGCGATATCAGCCCGAGCTGAAGAAGCCTCCATCGTGGCCGAACTGAAGGCTGGCTCGGAAAATGCCTATGAATGGCTGATTGCGCATTATCATCAGCCGGTTTATGGGTTGGTGTATCGCATCCTGAACGATTCTGCCGACGCTGCCGATACAACCCAGGAGGTCTTCCTCAAGGTCTTCCGTGGCATCAAGCGCTTCAATGGCCAAGCCAGCCTGAAGACATGGATCTATCGGATCGCGCTGCATGAGGCGTCGAACCAGCGTCGTTGGTGGTTCCGTCACAAACGCCGCGAGACCTCCATGGAAGGCGTTCCGGGAGAAGACGAAAGCCAGAGTTTTGGATTGAAAGAAACGCTGATTGACGAGCATGAATCGCCCTTCGATCTGGCAGCGCACGAAGAGATTCGCAGCAAAGTGGAAGAAGAGCTGGCACAGGTCCCCGAGCCGTTCCGGACCACTTTGGTACTGCGCGATATCGAGGGACTTTCGTACGAGGAGATCGCGGAAATTCTGCAGGTCTCGCTAGGTACTGTGAAGTCGCGGCTGATGCGCGGACGCTTCGCTCTGAAGAAGCGGCTCGAAGCTTATGCCCGGCAAGTCGGACGCGAGATGGGACTCAAACTTTCTCCGGAGTTGGCGTCTTTGGAGGTGGGAAACAAGTGATGGACTGCAAACAAGCCAAGTCGATGTTTTCTACATATCTGGACGGGGCCGTGAGCGGTCATGAGATGCGCGCTATCTCGCTGCATATGGAAAAGTGCGGACATTGTCACGCAAGCTATCTCTCACTGCAGCGCACGCAGGCGCTGCTTTCCTCACTTGGAACCCGAAAAGCGCCGACCGATCTTCCTCTGCGCCTGAAAGTTGCTATTCAGCAGGAGCGCTCGCGCAGCATGACGCGGACGTGGCAGAACATTGGCTTGCGCATTGAACACGCCATCAACAGCTTCATGCTGCCGGCTACGGCTGGACTCGTAACCGCCGTCATCATGTTCGGCGTGCTCATCGGCTTCTTCGCTCTTCCCGAAGTGGCAAACGACATCCCCACTTCGCTCTACACGCCACCTCGACTGGCAGCCGGTCCATACGAGATTCAGGGTATCGAAGGTCCTGTGCTGATTGAAGCCAACGTCGATTCCGCCGGACGCGTTCTGGACTATCGCATTCTTTCTGGACATGACTCGGACACGCTACGCGTAAAGATCGACAACGCGCTGATCTTCACCACCTTTGAACCAGCCCGAGCTTTTGGCGCGCCCGCTAGCGGCCATGTAGTGCTGGCGTTTTCAACGGTAAACGTGCGCGGATAAGTTCTCTCTAGATAAAAGCAAAGAGGCGATCCCAAGACTCGCCTCTTGGGGTGCCAGATCGCGCCAGTGGACGGCGACACTTCCCGCCTTAATTTCCAGGTATTCCGAAAGACCGGCTGCGGACAGCAACACGTCGGCCTCTGCCAGCACGTGCAGATCCGAGTCGGAGAACAGCAGCATTTCGCGGAGACCTGCAGCATTCATTCGCTCGAGCCCATTTAAGCCCCGTATCTCCGAGTGCGGCGCGTACCTAGAAGAAGGCTGCCAACCTCTTGCCGACCGTCCACTGACGACAATTACGCGTGTCCTCCCGGCCTTCATGATCTCGTCGAGAAAGCCGGGAACTTGCGTATAGGGACGTGCGGAGTCACGGTTTGGGGTAATCGCGGGCACTGGAAGCACAACGGGCAGTGCCCTTTCGGCACCTGCAGGCATCTAAAGTTTAGAGCAGAATGGCAGCAAAATTGAACCTTGGAGACTGCAAACCGGAATTGACATTCTATTTATTGACTTCGCCGGAAACCGCGGTTACTCTACGCGCGATGGATGTGCTCCACGCTCGTGGACGACATTCCGAAGCTATTCCACCCGACTCATCAGCCCACAACTATGATCGCGATACTGGAGAACGCGTGGCGTTGTCCATCTGCTCGCATTTACCCCGGAGGATATACCCCGATCATCAATGAATAAGCAGCTTGAGATCACTCCAAGTCTGGAGGCCCTGTTCGGTACCAGGGATGAAAACCTTCACCTGCTGGAAGGTGGATTGAATGTCTCGATCGACCTTCGCTCCGACCATTTGAATATCGAAGGCGCAGCCCGCGACGTAGCTCGCGCTGAGCAAGTCTTCGGCGATTACGAATACCTGCGGAAGTCGGGTTACACGTTCCACAACGGCGACCTCGGATCGATGTTGAAGATCGTGATCTCCGATCCGTCCGCCACGTTGCGCGGGCTCGCCGAAACAGGACGGCAACGATCGTTTGGGAAGCGAGTGGTGCAGCCTAAGAGCTTGAACCAGCGGCGATATCTCGAAGCCATCGAGAAGAACGACATGGTATTTGGCGTCGGTCCCGCGGGAACTGGAAAGACGTATCTCGCGGTCGCGATGGCCGTTTCCGCTTTGGTCAACAAGCAGGTGAATCGCATCATTCTCGCCCGCCCCGCGGTTGAGGCCGGCGAGCGCCTGGGATTCTTGCCAGGCACGCTGCAGGAGAAGGTCGATCCCTATCTGCGTCCCTTGTACGACGCTCTCTATGACCTACTCGATCAAGAGAAGGTCGATCGCTACCTAGAACGCAACGTCATCGAAATCGCGCCGATCGCATTCATGCGTGGACGCACTTTGAATGACAGCTTCATCATTCTTGACGAAGCCCAGAACACTACGTCCGAACAGATGAAGATGTTTGTGACGCGCCTCGGTTTCAATGCCAAGGCTGTGATCACAGGCGACATTACTCAGATCGATTTGCCGAATGCGCGTCGGAGCGGGCTGATCGAGGCTATCGACATCCTCAAAGGCGTGAACGGCATTTCCTTCAACTACTTCGATGAAAGCGACGTAGTGCGGCACGTCCTCGTACAGCGCATCATCCGTGCTTACGACGATCACAAGCAGCGGTTAGAGCAGCAGTTATCACTGCTGCCCGCTCCTCCGGCTGAGCCTCTTGTGGCTGAGCCTCCTCCAATTTTGGAGCAGTGAGAAAAGGAGATAGATTAGCGGGATCTAATCTATCTCTTTTAACCTATCAATGACCGATCCGGACCATCCTGCCAGTAATTCCCAAATCAAAACTTTTCTGCGCTCTGCCCAGCGCGCTGTTGGCCTTCGTGGCGAGATCAATGTTTTGATCACGTCGAGTCGAGAAATGCGCCGTCTCAATCGAGCCTTCCGCGGCAAAGACGAACCGACGGATGTTATTTCCTTCCGAGCCGCCCACAATGGGAAGATCGCGGGAGACATCGCCATCTCTCACGACATTGCTCGCCAAAACGCGAAAACTTTAGGCCATTCGCTCACGACCGAAGTTAAAATTCTTCTGCTGCACGGACTGTTGCACTTAGCCGGGCACGATCACGAATCCGATAACGGTGAAATGGCTGCTCTAGAGCAGAAGCTCCGAGCAAAGCTGAGGCTGCCGACAAGCCTGATAGAAAGAACGACGACAAATACTAACCGCAGAGGGCACAGAGGAAAAAGCAGCAAAAGCCTCAATTCCTCTGTTCGCTTTGTGTCGTCTCTGGCTAGAAATCGATGATTCTCGCCGTCGTCATTGCGCTCGCCATTCTCTCGACTCTGCTGACGCTGGTGTCCTATGTCGAGCGAATCTACGCAGAGAAAGGCAAGATTCTCTCCCGTGAGTTTGAAGAGAATGTCGCCAGCTACGAGCACCGCGTAGAGCCCAAAATGGGAGTGGGAGCATCGCGCGTTGCGCTCTCGATGCAGTTGTTGGCTCAGCTCTTCACCGCGGCGATCTCACTGCTGATCGGCTATGGCACGTTTCTCGAGGGCCGTTGGAACTGGGCGGAAATCGTGCAGGCCGCGATAGCCATCGTTCTAATTATCGTAGTGTTTAATCGCCTGCTCCCGTATCTGCTCTTTATCCGTACACGCGGTGACTGGCTTGCTCGGCTGATTCCTATTTTGAAAGTACTGATCTGGGTGGCTCTGCCCATCACAATCGTACTCGGCTTCAGCATGTCAGTGGCATCCCTGGCGGATACGCAGGAGCCTGAAGAGCCTGAGCATCCGTCGGAAGCAGTGGATGCGCTGCTGGAAGCCGGCACAGAGGAGGGCATTCTGGAAGAAAGCGATCGCGAGCTGATTCAATCGGTCGTCGAATTCGGCGACAAGATCGTGCGCGAGGTCATGACGGCTCGGCCAGATATGATTGCAGTTCCAGCGAGCACTACTGTGGAGCAGCTTACAGATTTACTCAAGCGGCGTCCGCATTCGCGCGTGCCGGTATACGATCCCGATCTTGACCACATTCAGGGTATTGTCTTCGCTCAAGATATTCTCCAAATCACCGATGCGGACGCGCGCACCGAAGTCGTCTCCAAACTGATGCGCCCCGTGCAGTTCGTTCCTGAAATGAAAAAGGTCAGCCAGCTACTGCGCGAAATGCAACGCGAAAAGGTGCAAATGGCCATCGCCATCGACGAATATGGCGGCGTGGCAGGCCTGGTCACGCTGGAGGACATGCTGGAAGAGATCGTCGGCGATATTGCTGGCGAACACGAGAAACGGGCTGACGTCGTTCGCGAAAGCGACAACTCGTATCTTGTTTCCGGAGCCAGTTCCCTCGACAAACTCGATGAGCTGTTTCACTTCCGGATGAACGACGTGGAAGCAACGACCGTTGGCGGACTCGTCAGCGAGATCGCCGGACGCATTCCGCAGCCAGGAGAGAGCTTCGACCATCAGGGACTTAGGTTTGAAGTGCTGGCCTCCACTGATCGCCGGATTGAAACCGTGCGAGTAACCAAAATGGAGTTGCCAACGGAGACACATCCACGGATGGCAATCGGAGATCGCCAGTAGAGTAAGTTGATGTGGCTTCGCCTGTCCCGAGCCAATGGAGTACCGATGACGGAAATTCTCCTCAAGCGGGCGTATGAACTGGCTGCCAAATCGGATGGCAAGCGGATTCTGGTGGAGCGCCTCTGGCCTCGCGGCATGAAAAAAGAGGCTTTACAGCTCGACGATTGGATGAAAGATGTCGCGCCCACCACCGAACTACGGAGGTGGTTCAATCATGATCCCAAGAGATGGAACGAATTTCGCGAGCGGTACTTTGCCGAACTCAGCGCCAATCCTGAAAGCTGGAAATCCCTGCTTGATGGCGCACCAACTCGACTCACACTCGTGTACAGCTCGCATGACCAGGAACACAATAACGCCGTAGCTCTCCGCGAATATCTCGAAAAGAAGTTTAGAAGCGCCGGCGGACACAGCGGCGTACGAAAACCCATGGCAAGACGCAAGGCTGGCTGACACCACTGGATCTCATGACGGGACAAGTTGCCTGCAGCACTAAGACCCTCGCTCGTGTTAAAACTTTCGCATGAAGATCCTGGTCTTTCTTGCGTGCACCCTGATTGCATTCATGGTCCTGCTCGCCGACGACATCCCAGCCAAGAAAGAGGTTCGTGGCGGTCACGGTATCATCCTGCCGCCTCCCCCCTCGACGGAAGTCAAACCGGTGACCGATGAAGTTTCCGGGCACACGCTCACCGATAACTATCGCTGGCTCGAAGATCAGAAAAGTCCCGAAACGCGGGCGTGGATTGACGAGCAAATGCAGTACACCGAGCAGTATCTTTCGAAGGTAAAGATTCGGCCCGAGATCGTGACGCGGCTCACGGAGCTTCACCACGTCGAAACAATAGGAATTCCAGTCGAGCGCAGTGATACGTACTTCTACAACAAGCGTCTGCCTGACGAGAACCAGGCTTCGATTTACATTCGCAAGGGACTACACGGAACCGATGAGCAGCTCATCGATGCGACCAAGTTAAGCGCCGATCAGAATACTTCCGTGCACATCAACGACGTTTCGGACGACGCTCAGCTCTTGGTATACGGGATACGTGAGGGCGGCGCGGATGAACAAACCGTCCACCTTATGGATGTTCCAAATCGGAAAGAACTGCCGGACGTGCTTCCACGGGCTCGCTATGGCAGCGTGAGCCTCGCACCGGATAAGCGAGGCATCTATTACTCAAAATTTGAACCGACCGGCACGCTGGTCTACTACCACCGGATTGGCCAGCCGATTGATTCCGATCAGCTCGTCTTCGGCAAGGAATTTAATGGCGAGAAGTTCGGTCAGATGGAGTTGATCAGCGCAGAAGTTACGCAGAACGGGCGCTACCTGATCATCGGAGTGTCACATGGCGTTCCCGCCACACGGGAAGACGTCTACGCGAAAGACCTGCGCACGGTGGATGCTCCAATTCGGGAAATCATTCACGGGATCGACAGCCGCTTTACGCCTGTAAATTATGAGGATGATTTGTATGTTTTGACGGACTATCACGCGGATAACTACCGCGTAATAAAAGTCAGCATCGCAGATCCAGCAGCCGACAAATGGCAGACCATTGTTCCCGAAAGCAAAGACGTGATCTCGGGAATCTCCATTGTTGGCGGCAAGCTCTTCGCGACAGGCCTGCACGATGTGGTGACACAGACCCGCATTTTTACCTTTGATGGTAAGCAAGTCGGCACGATTACTTATCCTGCTTTGGGCTCGGCGTCCGAAGTTCGCGGACGCGAGGACTCGAATCACGGCTTCTATACTTTTGAGTCATTCAATATCCCGCCAGCGGTTTACCACTACAACGTGGCGAGCGGAAAGACCGAGATATTCGCGAAGCCGAAAGTTCCGTTCAACTCAGATGAATATGAAGTGAAGCAGGTCTTCTACAACTCCAAAGATGGCACGCGGGTGCCGATGTTCGTCGCGTCGAAAAAAGGTTTGAAGCGCGACGGAAAAGCGCCCACATTGATGTTTGCGTATGGAGGCTTCCTGATTCCGATGACTGCGCATTGGGATCCGGAGTTCGCGTGGTGGATGGAGCAAGGCGGCTTCTACGCTCAGCCGAATCTGCGAGGTGGAGGCGAATACGGCGAAGCCTGGCACAAGGCGGGGATGTTCGAAAAGAAGCAGAATGTCTTCGATGATTTCTTTGCCGCTGCTGAATATCTGATTGCGAACAAGTACACCTCGTCGAAGCATCTAGCGATTCGCGGACGGTCGAACGGCGGCCTACTGATGGGCGCGGCGCTCACGCAACGTCCGGACCTCTTCGGCGCGGTCTGGGTGGGTTATCCCCTGCTCGACATGATCCGGTTCCAGAAGTTCCTCGTGGGCCGCTGGTGGACCTCGGAATACGGATCAGCAGAAATTCCCGAGCAGTACGAATATCTCATCAAATACTCGCCCTATCAGAATGTGAAACCCGGAACGAAGTATCCAGCGATCATGCTCAATACCGGCGACTCAGACACGCGCGTAGCTCCGCTGCACGCGCGCAAGATGACAGCCGAGCTTCAAGCCGATGACGCAACTGACCGCCCTGTGCTCCTGCATTACGAAACAAACGCGGGACACAGCTCCGGAGTATCGATTCACCAGCTCGTAAACGATACAGCCGACGAGCTGGCGTTTCTGTGGAATGAGACAAGCTAGAATCTCTCGTGTGTCATTCCGAACCGCCGTTCTTGGGCGGTGAGGAATCCCTACGGATGGCGAGAACGTTTCCCCAGCACTTCACGCCGTAGGTAGGGATTCCTCACTCCTGCTCACGCGAACTGCACGCCTGAGCATGCGTTTCGGAATGACAGAATTGATGCCGCCAAAGTCTTAGAATCAAAGTATGGACGAATTAGTCATCGCCGGCCGAGCCTTCAACTCGCGCCTCATTGTCGGAACGGGAAAATACAAAAACGGCGAGCAGACTCGCCGCGCAATTGAAGCCTCCGGCGCCGAGATCGTCACTGTCGCTGTCCGGCGAGTGAATCTCGATCGCAGCAAAGAGTCTCTACTCGACTTCATCGATCCTCAGCGTTACTTCCTCTTGCCGAATACGGCCGGCTGTTACACGGCGGATGAAGCAATCCGCACCGCGCTCCTTGGTCGCGAAGTGGGTTTGTCGGAGTGGGTAAAGGTCGAAGTCATCGGCGATGAGAAAACGCTCTTTCCCGATGTGCAGGCGACAATCGAAGCCACGCGCGCTTTGGTGAAAGAGGGGTTCACGGTTCTTCCCTACACGTCGGATGACGTAGTGGTTGCAAAAAGACTTGTCGATGCCGGAGCGAGCGCCATCATGCCACTGGGAGCACCGATCGGTAGTGGCTTAGGGATTCAGAATTCCGCGACGATCCGCATCTTGCGCGAGATGATTACGGGCGTTCCCTTAATCGTTGACGCCGGCGTAGGCACTGCATCGGATGCAACTGTCGCCATGGAGCTTGGAGCGGACGCCGTCCTGATGAACACAGCAATTGCGAATGCCGATGATCCTGTGCTCATGGCGGAAGCCATGCAGCACGCAGTGCTCGCCGGCAGGAGCGCATATTTGGCTGGACGTATGCCCAAGAAGCTGTATGCTACTGCGAGTTCACCTCTCGAAGGCGTTGTCCGCTGAGCCTCAGCCTACGAGGACTCGATGAAAGATCCTCAGTTCTCCAGCTACGACGAATTCTTCGCCTTTTATCTCGCACAGCACTCGAAAGTCGGCAATCGTGTCATGCATGCCTGCGGCACGATCGTCGGACTCGCCCTGTTTGTCATCGCCTTAGCCACAGGCCACTATGTTTGGGCTCTTCTTTGGATTCCGGTGGCATACGGCTTTGCGTGGACCGGTCATTTTTTGATTGAACGCAATAAGCCGGCAACATTTGGGCATCCCTGGTGGTCGTTCATCAGCGATTTCCGGATGTTGGCAATGATGCTGACCGGCAGACTCGAACACAAAACTAAACCTGACGCGGATCGCATCGATGCCGCCCGATGAATTCGAGTGACGTGTCGCGGAATAAACAACGGGAAGCCACTCGGGCTTCCCGTTGTTCCTGACGATTTGCTCGGTACTTACTTGTCTAGGAGTGTTGAAGGCCCGAAGTCGCGCTTTGCTGCAGCCGATCTGCCTCCGCGAGCTGAGGCGCTCGCTGCGGTGCCAATCTCCTGTCCATACTTCTCGAGCAGAACCGGAACCAGGGCTCCCTCGGCTTCTTTGACAAACGATAGCTTGCCCTCTTGCATGTCGATGCGAACAAAGTCTCCGAGCTTGAGCTGACCGGTCGCGACCAGGTTCGCCAACGGGAAGACAACGTTTTTCTCGATTGCGCGCTTCAGATGGCGGGCGCCGTATTTGTTGTCAGTGCCTTCCTGCAGCAGGAACTTCTTCACGCGCGGAGTGCAACTGAACACAAATTGCGCGTTGCCGGTCGCCTGAAGGATGCGCTGCTGCACCATGCCCAGCTCGATTTCGAGAATCTGCTCAAGATGCTCCGATTTGAGCGTCTTAAAGACCACTACTTTGTCGATGCGGTTCATGAATTCAGGCGAGAACTTCCGCCGCGCGGCCTCGCTTGCTGTGCGGGTGATCTTGTCGTCTAGCTTGGCATCGACTTGGTTCGGTTTCTGCCCAAAGCCTAGCCCGCCAGTGATCAACTCACTCATCTCGCCTGCACCCAGGTTCGACGTCATCACAATCACGCACTGAGAGAGATCTACACGTCGGTTGTCGCCCAGGGTGAGCGTTGCCTTGTCAAGAATTCCCAACAACAACTGCCATAGCGAATCGCTGGCCTTCTCTATCTCGTCGAAGAGCAACAAAGAAAGGCGAAGCTTCTCGGTATGCCACTGATTCAGAGCTTCTTGCGTGAGAAGCGGATGGGTTTCTCGATGTCCGAGATAGCCAGGGGGAGACCCAATCAGCTTGGCAATCTCGTGACTGTGTTGAAACTCAGCGCAATCGATCTTGATGCAGGCTCTAGCGTCCCCAAAGAGCGTCTCGGCAACAGCCTCGACCACCCGGGTTTTTCCCGTTCCCGTGGGTCCTAGAAAAAGGAGATTGCCTACCGGGCGTCCTGGCGGATTCAGACCTGCCAGAAACATCTGGTAGATTTCGGTCATTTTCTGGATCGCATCGTCTTGACCAACAATCCTGCGGCGGAGATTTCGTTCAAATTCTTCAGCTTCCGACCCTCGTCGGGTGGGGTCGAGCGCGGTATTTAGACCGGTTTTCATTTATGAGTCCCTCATGAGTTCTGGGACACGTCGCCCAATTATTGGAGCGACCGTTCTTCTGGTCAGATACATAAAATGGCAAGTCGAGTTGCGTCAAAGTTTTGCACAGGCTGCGGCTGTCGCCTGCCCGTCATTCACTCAGACGGAACTCCCCATCGCAGGTAGCCCACGCTCCATACCACCTTCGGTCAAAGGCTCAGGCTATTCACATGCCCGTTTACTTGCTCCTATGTCATTGAAATGTGGCGAGAGCGTGAGATCGCAATTTGCCTGGTCTCATAATTTCATAGAGATAGGAGCGGGGAATGGCAAAGTTTGCAGCGATTTGGAACCCGTCGGAGGTGTTTGTGGACTGCGTATCGACGTCGTTTAACGATGGGTTGAACAGAAGGCGCCGACCGCAACGGCAAGAGTGCCAGAGAACCTTGCGACGTGTTGTCACAGAGCACGCGGTCAGTGTTTCTTGGACGGTCCGGAACTTGGGAATCTCTTGTCTTTAACTCACGATTTTGTCCTGGACTCTCATGTACCGTGCCTCCCGCACTGGCCCAGATGCCAACTGCGGTCAGCCGGCATCCTGAGCGAAGGAGGGTCCAATGCGTTTTCTCTAGCGTTGGAAACCAGGCCACCAGGAACTCCGTTCGCAAGCCGATAACCGACCGGGGTGAATTCCCTGGGCAGGGAATTTTGCAGGGAAAAAATTCCCACAAAAAATTTCTTCATCGCCAAACCCGCATAACCACTGGCGATTTCGAATCGACCAGGGAAGTTGCAGGGGATTAGCAGGGAATCTGATATTAACCGTCGCCACAACTGAGACTTACAACCCGAACTCCCGCGACGCGCAAGCAGGCCAGGGAGTTCAGCAGCGAATCCTGTCCCTGACCGTGGGTGTGCGTCTTATTTGTTGCTCGTATCAATAGTGTGTCATCGCGTTCAAAGCAAGCTTCCGTCTCGCAAAAGTGCCGGAGGCACGATGCGCGTCCACCCCAACAACCGCAAACCTCGCGTTTTTGGGGGCCCCGGTGAAAGCCCAGGACGAAGTCCTGGGTAAAGAATCGAATGATTGGAGTCCGGGAGGAATGCTCGGCGACTCCGCGCACAGCGGCCTTTGTAATCCAGACACGGGAACACCGGCATCGTCCGGAATTCTAGGTGATTTTCACAATTCTAGAAGCCGCGCGGTCCACCGCTCGGTCTCTGGGCTACCTTATCTCGGTGAAAAAGGCGAACCGTTTATTGAACAGTGAACGATACAGACCCTGAATTACTTGAACCAGGGTTGTTTACCACCACCGTTGCCGTTCCAGCCTGGGCAAGGTCCGAAGCCGGAATCGCGACGTTTAGATTCGACGAATCCACGAATGTGGTCGTGCGCTCGTTGTTATTCCACAACACAACGGCCCCGGGCACGAAGTTCGACCCGCTAACCGCCAGCGTTATGTTCCCGCTTCCGTGGGCTACAGAAGACGGGTTTGTGGATGTCAAACCAGGTGTCGCATTCGTTGCGAACCATTGCGGCAGCACAAATGGTCCGCGGAGCAGGATTAGCTGACCTTTTCC
>CAYZHX010000029.1:0-35083 GCA_964476905.1 uncultured Terriglobales bacterium | reverse complement strand
GTTTCGGGATTCCGAACCTGTTGCGGAGTTGAAACTGCCGGGTTGTCGGTTTCCGGCGTTGCTGGGTTCGGATTAGCAGCCGGCTCAGCTGCCTTTTCTTCCTTGGGTTGCGCAGCCGGAGCTGGAGGAGGCGTATCGTGCGAACTTGATTCCGTTGCTGGAGGCGCAGGCAGCTGCTGGGGCTGCGGAGCATCGGGCAGGTTCTGCCTTTGGGATTGCGCAGGGAGCCATGTCGATGAGAGCAGGAGCGTTGTGAACAGAACTGCGGTAAATCGTCCCACTTGCATCAGTTCGTCCTCCTGGCCGAAGCAGATACCGCGACTATGCGTCCCATTCGTGTGTCTGAACGTACCAAGCGATAGAATTGTGTAAAGCTTAGCAAAAAGCCGGGCCTCAACTATGAAGTTTCGTAACTCTGTTCCCGATGCATCCAGTCGGTGGATGCCGTTTGTGCTGCTCTTCCCTGTTTTGATGATGCTGTGCGTCCCTGCGTTCCCACAAACTCAAGATCTGCCTCCGGCCAAGAACCCTGATACCGGTCCACAGACGAACAGCGACGAGGGCACCGGGCCGGTGATCCGTGACCGCACGCACCCAACTAACGAAGATAATCCCATGCAGACGTTGAAAGTTAACGTCGACGTCGTCAACCTTCTCTTCAACGTCAAGGACAAGAAGGGACAGCTACTGCCAAATCTGGCGAAAGACGAATTTCAGGTAAGCGAAGACGGCAAACCGCAGACGATCAAGTATTTCAAAGCTGAATCCAATCTGCCGCTCACGATCGGCATTCTCCTCGATACATCGGCTAGCCAGGAGCGCGTGCTGCCGATCGAGAAGGAGGTTGGCGCACAGTTCCTGCAACGCATGCTGCGCAAGGAAGACGAGGCGTTCCTTATCAGCTTCGACGTGAATGTCGATCTTTTGCAGGATTACACCAACAACGGTCGCGATATTCGTAAGGGCATGGACGCGGCCAAGATCAACGCTGGTGGCGCGGTCGGCGGCATCCCCGGAATTGGACAGGGGCCGGTTGACATTCCGCCCAAAGGCACCCTTCTTTACGATGCCGTCTATCTCGCCGCGCACGACAAGCTGCGCAGCGAAGTGGGCCGCAAAGCTCTTGTGCTGCTGACGGACGGCGAAGACCAAGGCAGCCAGTTAAAGATCCAGGATGCGCTCGAAGCCGCGCAGAAATCGGACACCATCGTTTATGTGCTGTTGATCAGTGACAGCGGCGTTGCGATGGGCACGGGTGCAGGGCTGATGAGAAAACTCTGCGAGGAGACTGGCGGCCGCGTAATCCACGTCGGCAACAACCAGGACAAATTACAAAAGGCGTTCGATCAGGTCTCAGAAGAACTACGCAGCCAATACAGCATCGGCTACACGCCGACCAATGACAAGCACGACGGCACGTACCGAAAAGTCGAAATCAAAACCAAAGACGGATACAAAGTTCAGGCCCGGAAGGGATACTACGCTGCGGCGAGCTAATCTCATTCATACCGCAGCGCCACCAGCGGATCGAGCCTCATTGCCCGGCGTGCCGGGAAGTAAGCAGCAGCGACTGCCACAAATGAAAGCAGAATGGCCACAGCTGCGAAGGTCATTCGATCAGTCGCCGCGACGCCATACAGCAAAGTCGCCATCAGCCTCGTAACGAAAAATGCGCCGACAACACCAAGGCTGACTCCCAGCAAGGCGATGCGAGTGCCATGCCCCAAAATTAGCGACTGAATATCTCTACGTCGTGCTCCCATTGCCATACGCACGCCGATCTCCGCCGTGCGTTGCGAGACCGAGTACGAGATCACTCCGTATACGCCGATCGCACCAAGCACGATCGCCAATCCGGCGAATATTGCGAACAGCAACATTATTGAGCGCGAAGGAGATACTGACTGATCTATCACGGATCGCAATGTTTGCACTTCCGTGATGGGAATCTCCGGGTTCAATTCCAAAGCGACCTCCCGCAATGCGTTTGGGAGGCTGTTGGCGTCGCTTGTCCCGCGCACCACCATCGACATCTCCGTCGCTGGGCGGCGATTGATGAGCACCGCGTGAACGCTATACGGTTCGTAGATCGCTCCTTTAATCCACGTGGGCAGCGTCTGCGCAAGACTGTCCTCGCGGACGTCGGCGACCACTCCCACTATTCGGCGCCATTCCTTGTCGGTGTCCCACGCGGCCTTTACATGTTTGCCGATTGGATCCTCGCCGGGCCAAAACTTGCGCGCGGTTGATTCCGTGATCAAGGCGACGGGTTCCGCATTTGGAGCAGAGTCAGATTGAGTCAACCCTCTGCCCTTGAGGAGTGGAATCTGCATTACGGAGAGGTAATCGGGGGTGACCACGCTATCAAAAAGGAGCGGTTCAAGTTCGTTGCCAGGATTCGGAACGTACCCTTCAAATTGAGCGGCAATAAACGAGACGCGACCGTTTAGGGGAAGAGCGCTCACTAGAGCGGCGCCGCGCACGCCAGGCAAAACTCGAACCCGGTCGAGCAAGGCGTTGTAAAACGATTGGCAACGGCTGAAGTCATCGCAGAACGACTCATTCGGAGAGATCCTGGCGCTCAGGATCGATTCCCTCTCAAAGCCTGGATTTACGTGCACCAGTTGCCACAGACTTTTGACCATCAGTCCGGCGCCAATCACCAACACTACAGCCAGCGCAATCTCTGCGATGGCCAATCCATTCCGCAGCCGATGGTTCGCGGCGACGGCATTCTTCGATCCTGTTTTCAGCGACTCAGTCAAATCCACTTTGGAAAGCTGCAAAGCGGGCGCGAGGCCGAATATGAACCCAGTCACGATCCCGACCGCAACGGTGAAAAAGAGGACAAGAGGATCGATGGACACCGATGTCAATCGTGGGATGTTATTGGACGGCAGTTCCGATTTGAGCCACGCCACCGCAATCCAGGCAAATGCCAAACCCACTGTTGCACCCGCGATTCCCAGCAGCATGCTCTCCGCCAGCAACTGCCGGCAGATTCTCCATCTTCCTGCGCCGAGCGTTGCGCGCACAGCGATCTCTCGTTGACGTGACGAAGCTCGCGCCAGCAACAAGTTGGCTACGTTGGTGCACGCGATCAGCAGGACTAGCGTGATCGCTCCCAAGAGAATCAGAAGCTTCGGCCTTGAGTCGCCGACGATCTGCTGCTGGAGCGAGATGACCGTCGCGGGACGCCACGTGGTCGTCGGCATCTTCCACGGGAACATGGTCAGCATTCGATTCTGAAGAACCTCAAGCTCTGCCTCTGCTTGCGGAATCGAAGCGCCATCGCGCAGCCGCCCGATCAACTCCACCCACTCTACCCGCCAATAGGTGTCGTTGCTCGGATCGAGGTTGAACGGAATCCAGAGCTGTGTCTTTGGCGAACCGAAATCAAAGTTTGGGGGCATCACGCCGACAACTTCACGGCTCACTCCAGCCAGCATGATTCGATGTCCGATGATTGCCGGATTAGCACCGAACTTCGCCTGCCATAATGCATGACTCAGAATCACCTTCGAGTCCCGTCCAGGCTGGTCATCGCCGCTCTGAAAGATTCTTCCCTGCTCCGGCTGTGCACCAAGAAGCGAAAAAAATTCGGCCGAAACCCTGGAACCATAAAGTCTCTCCGGATTGCCTTCTCCCGTGAGGTTGATTTCCTGGCCTTCCAGAAGAGCGGCCACATCCATGGTACGCAGCGTAGAGCGCATGGCCACAAAACCGCCCTGCGGGTACCAATTGTGTTCACTCAGGCTGACAAGCCGTTCCGGTTCAGGAAATGGCAACGAGCGGAGAAGAACAGCATTCACCAGGCTGAAGATCGCGCTGTTTGCGCCGATTCCGAGGGCAAGCGTAAGCACTGCCACAATCGTGAATCCGGGATTCTTGCGCAGTGCGCGAAAGCCGTAGCGGATGTCAGTAACAAAGTCTTCGAGCCACATCCAATGCCATATCTCGCGTCCGCGTTCCTCGATGAGCGCGGCATTGCCGAACTCACGGCTCGCGCTCGCCGCCGCCTCTGCCGGCAACATTCCAGCTTCGATCAGTTCCTGCGTTCTTTCCGCGAGGTGACTGCGAATCTCCGCTGAGAGATCGTCGCTGAGATCGTTTCGTCTGCGTAGCTGCGTTATCCAGTTCATGGCTTTGCGGGATCCAGCACGCGAGTAATGCCTTCGAGCATCCGCTCAAATGCGGAGACCTCGCGCGACAGATGCTTCCTTCCATTCGCAGTGAGTTTGTAGACGCGAACGCGTCGATTGGTAGCGGAAACGCTCCACTCGGCCGTAACCAACTCGTTCTTCAAAAGTCTCTGCAGCGCCGGGTACAGCGAGCCTTCTTCGATCTGCAGCAGGTCATCGGACGCGCGTTTGATGTATTGGCACAGCGCGTATCCATGCATCGGCTGCAAACGCAGGGTGCGCAGGATCATCATCTCCAGCGCTCCCGGGAACAGATCACGTGGGTTGTTCGGCTTCATCTCCATGGTCGGCCCGAAATCAGCGGTCCCATTTTACTCAATACCTAGAGCAATCAAGGGTCCACTATTCAGCAGCAAGAGAATCAATGGAGTACGAGCAGAGCGACGCGAAAGAAATGTTCATTGACGAACGGGAGTGACCGAAGGCGAACGTTGCGGAAGGGCGAGCGAGTCTGGCTCTTCTTTAGGCGGCACGGATTCAATCCGTGGGCGAGGCTTCAGCCTCGTTTATCTATGACCCTCTGTTCTGCGGCTTCTACTCGCGGCCTTCACTCAAGCTCAAGCTTCTTCTGCAGTTCACTGCGCAGGCGATCCTGCAAATCTTCGGGCAACTTGCGACCTTCGGCTGTGAGATAGAACACGTCAAGCGCCATCTCTCCTTCGGTATCGATGAGAGCGATCTCGATGTTGCAGCCGAGCTGGGCCAGTGTCTGCGATATTTGATACAGAAGACCCGGTCGGTCTTGTGCGACTACCTCCAACAGCGTGCTGTGACTAGACGACTCGCTCTCCAGAAGGATTTTCGTTTCGACCTGCACCTTCGGTGAGGTCGTTCGGCGCAATCCCGATCTGGAGCGAATCAAGTCGTCCACCCCGCGTTCGCCTCGAACCACTTGCGCGATCTTCTCCTTCAGCCGCTCGCGCTCAGAAGCATTCAAATCGAGAGTGCGGAAGCGATCTTTGAAGTAGAAGCAGTCAACTGCCACTCCGGCGCTATTCGAAAATGCGTTTGCCTTCACAATTTCCATTGCTGACGCAGAAAGCGCGCCGGCGATCATTGCAAATAGACCCGGTCTATCTCCGCTCAAGATTGTGAGCTCATAGAGGTCGCGATAAGGACGGAGAATCAGTAGAACTTCGTCTGCACGCAGCCTGGAGAAAAGCTCGAAGTGTTGAATGATCTGCTCCACGCTGTAGAGCTTCATATACCGCTGCGGCAGACCTTCGAGAAAGCGCGCCATGCTCTTAGTCAAATCGGGTGGCAGCCCGTCGAATTTGTGGCTGACTTCTGTATCGAGCGCGCCGTGAACTATGACTTCGTCTGCATGGCGGTTCAGGAAATTCGAAGTAGAGGCATACAGACGCCATAGGTTCTCTGCCTTCCACTCAGTCATGGCCTCCGGATTCACTGAGGAAATATCGGCGTACGTGAGCAGCGTGAGCATCTTCAACTGCTCTGGCGTTTCGACCTTTGACGCGAGAGCAGCAATTACTTTTGCGTCGAAGATGTCGCGCCGCATCGACGCCGACATATCCAGGTGGCTTCGGATCAGAAACAACACCGCCTCCTGTTCCTGCGGCTCCAGGTTGAACCGAACCAGAACCCTCTTCGCAATTTGCAGACTTCCATCGACGTGGTCTTCGCCTTCAATTCCCTTTCCCACGTCGTGAAGCAGCAGAGCGATGTACAGAAGCTCAGGCTTTTCCAACTCGTCGAGAATGTCGCCGAATCGTTGTCCCCACTCGGACTCAGAGTTCCTCAACTTGTGCAGGGTATCGATTGTAAGAATCGAATGCTCGTCGACGGTGTAGCGATGGAAGTAATCGCGAATAACAAGCGCGTCGATGAGCTTGAACTCGGGAATGATCGCGTCGAGATGGCCGGAGTCGCGCATCGCCCGTAAAGCGTTTCCGGCAAATCGGCCAAGCAGTACAGGCCGAAGCTCGCTCCACATCGACTGCGGCGAACCGTTTTCAACCTGGCGCACGGATTCGCGCAGCAGTCGCTGCGAATCTACGCTGAGCCGCAGAGGCTCTGTCGACATTCGCTGAAAGATCGCCAGAGCCGTGGTCGACGAGGGAGCACGCTCCAAATGGAGAATGGCGCCAGCCTCGCCTTCGGTCTTTAGAGTCGCAGGTCTGCGCGGCAGCGATCGCAGCTTCTCCAGCAGCGATGGCGGTGTACTCATCGCGTCGTCCATTAATTGCAGACAAGCGCCATAAATCGTACGGGCATTGCGAAAGTACTCGCGCATCCATTGCGCTGGCTGCATGGATAAAGAAGGCGCGCCGATTCCCTTCTTTGCCGCCGCGTCCTGCGCTTCCCAGCTCAACTGGTTGTCGTCACGCCCGTTGCGGTAATGCAGGAATGAACGCACCGAGATCAGGAAATCAAAAGCCGAATTCAGTTCGGCTCGAAGGGGAAACTCAAACAGCGATTCAGGCGCGGGCCACAATCCTGAAGCGCGGAACGATTTTGCCAGGGCCAGCCAGTTCGCGAGGTTGTAATCGCGCAGTCCACCCGGTCCTTCTTTTACCTGCGGCTCAAGATGGTAGATCGTATTGGCATACTTCGCGTGACGCGTCTGCGCGGACTCGCAAACCAGATTCATCAGCGCTATGCCGGACTTGCGCATGAGCCCCGGCAAGACTCTGTTCCGGACTTCATGAAAGAGTTCTCGGTCTCCAACAAGGAAACGGGAGTCGAGCAGCGATACAGTGAATTCCGGATTCTCAGGATCCAGCCTGCCGCATTCAACCACTGTGCGAGCGGTGGCACTGGCGCGAATCTTCAAATCCCAAAGATCGAGATAAATCTGACTGAGCGAATCCTTGTATGCTGCCTCATGTTTACTGTCCCGAAACAGGAACAGCAGATCCACATCAGAATGGGGCAGCAGCGAACCTCGTCCGTATCCGCCAAGAGCGATGATGGAGACGCAGTTCGGTGGAACAACTTCCTTTTCGACAAGCTGGCTATAGCAGGTGAGAACGACGTCATCGACGAGCGCGGTGCGTCCGCAGACGACTGCGACGCCATTACCGGAGTAATCGAATTCCGTCCGCAAGGCGGCCAGTCCGGATTCGTACCGCTCACGTACCTCGCCGCTGGAAAGAACTACAGACATGCACTCTGAGTCTACAGCGCGGTCACGCCCCTCTCCTCATTTCGAATACGAATGGCCTCATCAATGCGCGAAAGAAAAATCTTTCCGTCACCGATACGCCCAGTCCGCGTGACGGAGATGATCGTCTGCACCGCGCGATCGACCAATTCGTCGGAGAGAACGACCTCCAATTTGATTTTCGGCAGAAGATCGATGGTGTACTCACGCCCACGATAAATTTCGGTGTGTCCCTTCTGCCGTCCGTGGCCGCGCACCTCGATGATCGTCATTCCCTCAACGCCAATCTCAAGCAGCGCTTCCTTCGCTGGTTCCAGCTTCGACGGCTGGATGATCGCTTCAATCTTCGTCATTCCCATGAAAGCCTCATGTGAAACTGCACTGCTGCATTTCTTACTACGAGACGGAGGTAAACAATCGGCGTCTTCACGATGCCGAGAGTTCCCAATAATACCCTTCCTCGCCGTGCTGGCTCAGATCAAGTCCCTGAACTTCGTGATCGGCGGGAACACGCAGTCCGATCAGAACATCGACGATCTTCAGAATAATCAGCGTGCCTACAATTGCGATTCCCCACGCAATTAGGACGGCAATAAACTGATTCCCAAGCTGTCCCCAGTGGCCGTCCACGAGTCCGGACGGCAGGACATTGCCTTGAGCGTCGTGATAGATCGGATTGATGCTGCTCGTCGCGAAGACTCCTGTAAGCAGTGCGCCAATAGTTCCGCCAGCGCCGTGAACGCCGAAGGCATCCAGGGAATCGTCGTATCCAAAGATGGTCTTTACCTTCCCAACCATGAAATAGCAAAATACCCCTGCGATCGCTCCAATTACGAGCGAGGACATCGGGTTTACGAAGCCAGCCGCCGGCGTAATGGCGACAAGGCCAGCAACGCTTCCCGAAATGGCCCCCAGTGCGCTGGCCTTACCATTCCGGAGCCATTCCGCTGCGACCCAGCCCAGGGCAGCCGCCGCTGCACCGAAGTGTGTATTCACGAACGCGCTTGTTGCCAAAGCGCCCGCTGCGAGCGCGCTTCCCGCATTGAAGCCGAACCATCCGACCCAGAGCAGGCATGCTCCGACAAAGCTGAGCACCACGCTGTGTGGAGGCATCGGTTCTTTTGGGTAGCCAAGTCTGCGTCCCAGGTAGGTCGCACAGATAAGCGCAGAGACGCCCGACGTCACATGGACAACGGTTCCGCCGGCAAAATCCAAACTGGGAAATCTACCGCCTAGCGTAGCATTCAGCCATCCGCCCTTTCCCCATACCATGTGAGCCATCGGCGCGTAGACAATCAATGACCACAAGCTCATGAACACCAGCATGGCGCTGAACTTCATTCGCTCGGCGAAGGCTCCAGTAATCAGCGCAGGAGTAATAATCGCAAACATCAACTGATAAATCATGAATGTCTGCGCTGGAAGGGTGGCTGAATAGTCCGGATCGGGAGTGGTTCCCACGCCATGCAGAAACATGTGGTGGAAGCCGCCGATGAAGCTGTTACCCGCGCCGAAGCATAAGCTGTAGCCAACGATTGCCCAGATCACAGTGATTAGTGCCATCATCGCGAAGCTCTGCAGCATCGTCGCCAGGACGTTCTTCTTGCGGACCAATCCGCCATAGAACAGCGCCAGACCGGGTCCGGTCATCAGCAGAACCAGAGCAGCGCTGACCAGCATCCACGTGTTGTCGGCCGATGACTGTGCAGCTTTTACCTGCTGTTCCAGTTGCGCGACGCGATCAGCCGGCGCGTTTTGCGCGACGCCCAGTATGCCGAGTGCAAACACCACGAAGAAACAGCCGCCAAACAGCCACAGCCGTTTGCGAAGGAGAGCCTTGTCCATTTGTTTTTCGAATACGTCCCAGAAGATGAACAACAGCTTAGCCGGCACCGCAGTTGATTCCGATGTTCTCTGAATTGAATGTTTTGATTGCGAAGATTAGTTTTTCTTATGTGGCGCACGACACGTTAACTACAACTCAGCACTGCAGAAGCAGTCACTGAGGACGGATTGTGCACACGCAGAATCGAAGTCCTAAATGGAATTCCCAACGGGCGATAGCTCTGCGCCAGCAACTCTTCGATTTGACTCCATCTGTCTCGCGCCAAGCCGACTATGGACGGTCCAGAGCCGCCAAGAAAAACGCCGAGCAAGTCTGGGTGCGAAAGCCGGAGTGCCGCATTTAATCCAGGCACCAGCGGCTCGCGCGTCGGTTGATGCAGACGGTCGGCGAGCGCCTCGGCCAGCAGCGAGTCGTCGCCACTCTGCAGCGCTTGCAGCAGCAGAAGGACGCGTTGCATGTTTGCGACTGCATCTTTCAGCGGAACAGAGTGCGGCAGAGCCTTGCGCGAGCGCTCGGTGGAGAGTGCTACCTCAGGTGTAAGAACCACAAATGCCAGCGATGACGGCCAGTCGCTCGAAAAGGCATACACCGATCCGTCCTGCTTCTGGCAGCAGACGGCAAGGCCGCCGAGCAGCGCAGCAGCCGCGTTATCGGCATGTCCTTCAAGTTCTGCGGCTGCGGTGAGAAGACGTTCACAGCTCTGCTCACCGTATAGAAGCTCATACAGCCGGAAGCCGGCGATCGTCGCAGCGGCGCTGCTGCCGAGACCGGAACCCATGGGGATATCGCTTTCGACTTCCACGTGTAAGGAAGGAAAATCAAGATCGTTGCCGGCGAGCTTGCGGAACGCAGTCTCGACTCGATTCTCGCCATTGAGCGGGAGTTTCCTAAAATGGAAATGCAATGCTCCGCGTTCGAAAGAACTCACGCGAGCGACGCGCAAGCGCAGGTAAAGCTGCACTGCAACCGCCAGCGTATCCAAGCCAGGACCGATGTTGGCAATCGATCCCGGCGCCATAATCTCAGCGCCTTCCAATTCTTGAGAAATCATGAGTCTGCCTTCCGAACAGCTTTGCCTTCATGCGTTTTGAGGATGATGTCGGGATCCTTCAGCACATGACCCGTCAGAATCGCGACGACATGGGCATCGCGATCGATCGCTCCGCGTTCCCGCAAGCGACGGATTCCTGCCAGCGTTGTCGCCGAGGCCGGTTCACAGCCGATACCATCGCGTCCGATGATCGACTTAGCTTCGAGAATCTCCTCGTCATTCACATCGAGGACAATTCCGTTGGTGAAGCTTAGGACCTGCAGCGCCTTGCGCCAGGAGCGCGGCGAGCCGATCTGGATCGCCGTCGCACAAGTATTTGGATTGGGCACGACGGTCAGCGACTGGGCTCCTGCGGCGACCGTTTTGACCAACGGGTTCGCGCCTGCCGCCTGCACAACGACGATTCGAGGAACTTTGGAAATGAATCCAGCCGAACGCAACTCTTTCAGGGCTTTCCCGAAGGCGGAAGAGTTTCCGAGATTGCCGCCCGGAACTACAACGAAGTCTGGAGGATTCCAATCGAGCTGCTCCATCATCTCGAACATCGTCGTTTTCTGGCCTTCGATGCGGAATGGATTGATCGAATTGAGAAAGTACTCGCCGGAATCTTTGCGCTGCATCATCTGCGCGAGTGCGTCGTCGAAGTTGCCGTCGATCTCGACAACCTCCGCGCCGTAGTCGAACGACTGTGCAACCTTGGCGCGCGAGAGTTTGCCTTTCGGCAGATAGACGCGTGCGGTCATGCCGGCGCGTGCAGCATACGCAGCCATCGATGCCGCCGTGTTGCCGGTCGAGGCGCACGCTACCACCGTTGCGCCGCGGCGTCGTGCCTCAGTTACGCCGACGGTCATGCCGAGATCTTTGAATGAGCCGGTGGGATTCCACCCCAGATGCTTGAACTGCAAACGGCTTACGCCAGCGTATTCGGAAGTCTTCGCCCCCGCGAGCAGCGGGGTATTGCCCTCGCCCAGCGTGACGATTCCCTCCTCGAGATACTGCGGAAGAAACTCGCGGAAGCGCCAGACGCCGCTGCGGTCTTCCGGCGCATTCGACAGCCGACGTTCACGCCAAACCCCTCGCAGAGTTCGCGGATCAGGACGGAACCCGTTGCTGCTCATCTCCAGCAGATCGCCGCACTTTGGACACTCGAAAGCAACAAAGTCCCGATCAAGGCTGTGACCGCATTCGTGATTGCTACACTGCAATTGCATATCAGTCGGCAAAGATTCTCAATTTGAGCGGAGCCTCAACCAGAAACTCGCAGCGTCCAATTTCTTCTAGCGCACCCGCAAGCTTCTCCCCACTGCACGCCTCAACGGTGACGACGAAGGGCAGCGCACTCTTATCGAAACCAGGTTTTTGGAACACCGCATCGACATTGATATGAAACCCCGCCAGAACGCCGGCGATGCTGGCCACGATTCCTGGACGATCCTTCACGACGAAGCGGAGGAAATACGGTGCAACACAGTCCTTTGCGAGTTCGAAGTCTCGGGCAGGTCGTAGCGCGGTGCTGCTAGGATTGTGCGAGAGCGTCAACAGATCAGAGACGACTGCGACAGCAGTCGCATCGCCGCCAGCGCCAGGGCCGGAAAATGCGGTACTGCCTCCCAGCCTTCCGCCGGTGATGACAACGTTCTCGCATCCCTGTGCCCGGGCAAGGGCCGAGGTTTGGCGAACGAGCATGGGTTCCACGGTTGCAAACGCTTCATTGCCATTTACGTGCGCTTCGCCGATCTGACGAATCGTGCAGCCAAGCTCGCGAGCGTACTCGAAATCAATGGGCTGGACATGAGAGATTGCTGTACATGGCACGGACTCAACCGGAACTTCCGCGCCTAATGCGACGCGAGCGAGAATCACGAGCTTGGCGCGGGTGTCATAGCCTGCCACATCATCAGTGGGATCGGCTTCCGCATAACCTAATTCTTGCGCCTGCTTAAGCGCTGCCGAGAATGGCTGTCCCGCTTCCATTTTGCTGAGGATGTAATTGCAGGTGCCATTCAGGATTCCGCACACAGATTGCAGTTCGTCACCCGCTAGTCCACGCTCGACGGCTGTGATGACTGGAACGCCTCCGGCAACCGACGCTCCGAAAAGCAATTGGCAGCGGTTTTCGGCGGCCACTGCCGACAACTCCGGCCCGAAGCGCGCGATGAGCTGCTTATTCGCCGTAACGACAGACTTCCCTGCTTCCAGTGCTGCCTTTACCCATGAGTGCGCAGGCTCGACTCCGCCGAGGACTTCGACGAGCACGTCGGCCTCGCCGTCCAACACCGCATCGACGTCTTCCGTCCAACAAACGGATGAGTCAACCCAGGAGACGCGCTTGCGCTGCACATTACGGTTAAAGACATGCGTAAGTTCCAAAGCGGGAACGGCTCCCGAGCTCAGAATGCGTGCGACCGAACTTCCAACGGTTCCAAAGCCGAGGAGCGCGACCTTGCGCGAAGCTGCCGGGACAACCGACAGCGGAGCAGGTTGAGAGAGAACGACAGTCTGGCTTGCCATTGCTTATGCCTCCGCCACCTGCAGGGATGGAAGTCCGAAGCTGTCATGCACAATCACTTCCGGACCGGGCAGGCTCGCTGGCGCCGGAAACATTACGCGATGCATGCGACGAACGGCCTCCTCGGCCTGCTTCTCGTCAACGACAAAACTTAGGTTCATGTCAGACGCGCCGTGAAAGATCATCTTGACTGGCAGTCCCGAAAGTGCGCTTAGAGCACAGGCAGAGATCACAGGATCTCGCGCGACATTGCGTCCCACCACAGACACCAACGCAACACCTTCGGTCACTTTCACACAGGCAAGGCCATCGAGCGATTTCGAAAGCGATTCCGCCGATTGCGGAGAAGTCAACAGTAACGAAAGATTCGAGCGAGAAACTGCGGCAAGATCGATCAGACAATCCTGCTGCTCGGCGGTCGCGAAGATTGACGCCGTCAGCTTGGCGTCGAGTCCCTGCCTGGCAAACACTTCGGCGAGCAAGATGCCGCGCTTACACGCGATCGAGCGAACGCGCGGCTCGCCATTGCAGTTCACCGTCTCCACGCGCGTACCGCGATTCTCCGGATGACGCGAGTTGAGTACGTAAACGGGAATGCCTTTCTCAACCGCAGGCTGCAGCGTTTTAGGATGCAGCACCTTTGCTCCAAAATGGGCGAGCTCAGCGGCTTCTTCAAAGCTGATGGAGTCAATGTTTTGGGCATCTGGGCAGATGCGCGGATCGGTGGTCATCATACCGTTCACATCGGTCCAGATCTCGATACGCTCGGCTCCGAGCGCCGCACCGACGATCGAAGCGGTGAAGTCGGATCCTCCTCGACCCAGAGTGGTTACAACTCCCTCCTGACTCGCTCCGATGAATCCTCCCATTACGGGAATGCAGCTTTTTTTCAGCAGAGGTTTCAAGTGGGATTCAACGCGGGAGGCAATCAGGCCCATGATGGGAGAGGCTTGGGTGTGGTCGTCGTCAGTGACGATGACTTGGCAGGCATCGACGAATGCTGCCGGAAGATGCCGCTCGCGCAGCGCCTCGCTGACCAGCACGCTCGACCAGCGCTCGCCGAAGCTCAGCAACCGGTCAGAGGTCCTAGGGCTTAGCTCGTTAATGGCCGCAACGGCTTCGAGTAGCGCGGCGAGTTCCTCGAACATCGGTTTGAGGCTGGTCAACACGTTCGCCGATCTCCCGCCTAGAAGAGAATGAGCAACTTCGGCGTGGCGCTTTTCCATGTCATCGAGCAGACGGAGGGCTTCGTCGAGCTTTCCCGCTTTGCTCAGCGCGCCAACTGATTGCAGTTGGTCCGTAATTCGCGCCAGCGCGCTGACCACAACCACCGGCTGCATGTGCTGCCGATGGCGCACGATCTCCGCGACGCGGCTGATGCTCTCCGCGCATTCCACCGAGGTACCGCCAAACTTCATTACCAGCATGGAGTCCTCCAGTTGCTCCATTCCGCAAAATAAAAAACCCACCGCCGGTTCGGCGGTGGGTTTGTCTCTTTCGGAACTTTTTATTGCTTAACTACATCCCTCCGCCGGCTCGATTGTGGGCATACTTGTGCCTGTAATTGTAATTTCAATCGAAATTCGGCGAACGGACTTCATGAGTGCAAACAATCCTAGAGCAGACTTCGGCAGCCGTCAACAGCGCGTTAGTTACTGTTGGACATCGCGTCGAAGCATGAGAACGTTCAATTTCGGGAAAGTGCTTTGCTTTCAGCGGAGTGGGAGCCACACGCACCAGGTAAAGATTTCGTGATTGATTTCGCGATTTGAAACGTACGACCGGTGAAGCATGGAACTCACGTCTGATTGGAGATAACTGGAGAACTGTATATGTCTATCATCCTGAAGCACTTCTTTTGCGCGAAGGATCTCCCGCGGTGATTTGGGCATCGATGCTGCCCGCGTGGCTCTCACCAGAGAATCCTACCTTATAGGGCCGAAGAACCATGGGAGCGCAGTTTCTATCCAGGACATCGCGGGAGATCCTTCGCGCAAAAGAAGCGCTTCAGGATGACAGCATCAGGATATCTGGCGGGTAGACCAAGAGCTCTCTGCCTGACACTAAGTGTGAGCTCTACGCCGTCGGGCTATACCTCAGGAGAGCTTCCATCGATTCTGGTCGGGCGGCCTGGCCTTCGTTTTGCCAGATCAAGTCTTTCAGCTTGCCTCGCTCCATGACGAGCAGCACGTCGCAGTTGCGAATGGTATTTAGGCGATGCGCGATAACGAACGCGGTTCGTCCACGCATGACTTCCTGGAGCGAAGCGATCAGATCGGCTTCCGTGCCGACATCGAGGGCGCTGGTGGGTTCATCGAGGATGAGCAGAGGAGCATCTTTCAAGAACGCGCGAGCGATGGCAAGGCGCTGGCGCTGCCCTCCAGAGAGGCGTGAACCACCTTCGCCGATCCTGGTGTCATAGCCCTGCGGCAATCCTACGATGAATTGATGCGCGTGAGCTGCGGTGGCTGCGGCGACAATATCGGCGCGGCTCGCGTCGAGACGTCCGTAGGAAATGTTGTCGGCGATCGTCGCTGAAAAAAGCACCGGCTCCTGGCTGATGATCGCGAGCTGCTGGCGCAGGGCAGCGATGCCAAAGCTGTGGAGATCAATGCCGTCGAGAAGGATATGTCCGCTCGTCGGCTCATAGAAGCGCGCGAGCAGATTGACGAGAGTAGTCTTGCCCGAACCGCTTTGCCCAACAATTCCGACCTTCGTGCCGGCGGGGATCGTGAACGACACATTGTCCAGCGCCTTGGTTCCTGAAGGATAGGCAAAGGTTACGTCTTCGAAGCTCACTTGACCCGAAGCGCGATCGACAGGGGCACGGAGCGCATGACTCTGTCCCAATTCGGGGTTCTCCTCGAAAAGCGCAAATGCCCGCTCTAGACTCACGCGCCATGATTGCAGTTCGGGGAGCTTGCTGCTGATGATCTGCAAGGGACTGTAGAGCTGGGCAACATAAGCCATCACCAGCAACAGATCGCCGAGCGTGACAATCCCCATCTGGACGTGGCGGATTCCAATCAGCAGCGCGGCTGCACTGCCAGCAGCGACGGCAAACGAGATCAAGAGATGATATCCAGCCTGAATCGACGCCAGCCGAAGCTGCTCTTTCATTCTTTCGCGCGACCGCAAACGGAAGCGGCTATCTTCGAAGTCTTCCGTATTGAAGGCCTTGACCACGCGAATTGAAGCCAGCGCCTCGTTCATTAGCAGCATGGCTGAACTGTCAAGACTCTTGACTCCTTGCCACGCCTGGCGCACGCGGCGGCTGGAACGGCGCGCGGCGATCATGAGTGCTGGCGAGATGACCAACGCGACTACAGCAATCGACTTATCGATGCGCGCGACGATATAGAACATGCCGGCAAAGGTCAGGACTGAGGTCATCAGCGGCAGCACGCCTTGAATGAAGATGAATTGAATTGCGGGCGCGTCGTGCTGGATTCGATAGGCGATGTCGTTCACACCACGGCGATCATGCGCGGAGAGGCTGAGACGTTGCGCGTGCCAGAAGAGCCGATTCCGCAGCTCAAAAACGAGCCGCTCGCCGGCGTAGGTCTGAAGAAGCCACGATGCGAGTGTCTGCAAGTTGCTGACGATTGCTAGGCCGATCAGCACGATCATCACCACCCCGAGGTTCGCCATCTCTGTACCAGCGAACCTGGAAGGAACAAACTGGTTAAGGGCTGGAGGCAGAGGATGATTGCCAATCACGCTGTCTACCGCAATCTTCAGGGGCACCGGCATCAGGATGGAGATGGGGACAGAAAGTACGCCAAGCAGAAATATCCCGATCAGATGGGGAGAGCTCGGCCGGGCCAACTCAAGGAGCCGCTTAAGGAAGACAGTGGAATGCGTTCGATTTGACAACGTCGTTAAAGAGAGCCTCCCGCCGCAGCGGGTGATGCCCAGCTTCCAATGATATTTGCGTCACCGCTTCCGGCACATCAGGCTCGCGCCTGAGTTTTGCTTCAGCAGCGTGACAGCAATTACTTAGATTCACAGCACCTTCTTCTCTGGACTTGCTAGGCATGTGCTGCTATCTTGCACCGAAAATGCCAATCTCCAAGCACACGGAAGCCGAGCTAAGTCGCTGGCTCGATGCTCGCGTCGTTGATCCACTTACCGCCGAGCGCATACGCACCTTCGAGCAGACTCGCGGGCGCGACACTTCCCGCAACTGGCCGATGCTCATCGCGCTTTCTTTCGGCGGGCTTATGCTCGCGGCCGGTATTCTCCTCTTTATTGCGGCGCATTGGGACAATATGTCGCCCTGGTCGCGATTTGCGTTGGTTATGTCTGTGCTCACGGCCATGCATGTCGTAGGAGCGCTCACGACCGAACGTGCGCCTCATCTTTCCGTCGCAATGCACGCGATCGGGACAATGGCCTGTGGTGGCGGAATCTTTCTGACCGGTCAGATTTTCAATCTCCAGGAACACTGGCCGACTGGAGTGCTTCTCTGGGCTCTGGCAGCATGGATCGGTTGGGCGCTGCTGCGGCATTGGACACAAGCTGCCCTCGCTGCGGTCTTTACTCCAGCGTGGCTATGCAGCGAATGGGTCGAGGCGGTGCGAAACAGCGATGCTGGATTTCACACGTACATCGAAGGCATCCTGCTGCTCGCGACTGTCTACCTCGCCGCCCGTTCCGTCGATAGCGACACCAACTTCCGGCGCGCTCTGAATTGGATTGGGGGGCTCGCCTTCATTCCTGCCTATCTTGTGCTCGCGTTTGAGGGACGCTGGTGGGCTTCTGAGCGAGTGCCTACCGACGTACTAGTTATCGGATGGATCGTGGCAATCCTTGGGCCGCTGGTGGTTGCGTTCTTGCTCCGTGGCATGGATTCATGGCCATCCGCCGTTGCCGCTGTTTGGATCGTAATCTTCGGATTTCTGCCGTTTCATTTTGATCGCACCGATGTTCCGCTCTCGATCTACGCGCTACGAACCCTCGTCCCATATCTTTGGGGAGCGCTCGGCTCGGCCGGCTTGATCGCCTGGGGCGTGCGTGATCGGATAAAGAACCGGATTAATTTCGGCATGGCGATGTTCGTCGTCACGCTCATCTGCTTCTACTTTTCCGATCTTCTCGACAAATTCGGGCGATCGGTGAGCCTGATCAGCTTCGGTGTGTTGTTCCTGGTGATCGCTTATTTCCTCGAGAAAGCGCGGAAGCGTCTGATCGCGCAAATTGCAAAGGCGGGCGCATGAAATCTGCTGTCGTAAGAGGTTTAACGGTTGCTCTGCTGCAGCTCGTCATCGTAGGCAGTCTGGCGGTAAAGTTTGCACACGATCGCGCGACATGTCCGCGCGTCTGGGTGAGAACGGCCTATTACGATCCCGATTTGCCGATCCGCGGTCGATACGCGTCGTTGCAGCTTGAGGTTGACGCTCCAGGGGTATTCCAAGAGAAGCCTCTCGTTGAACAAAAGCCCACCCCCTTCGACAAGATGCAACCTGGCTATGACGTTACGCACAATTCAAAACCCACCAAGCCGCGCTATGTGCCAGTTTGGGATTCGAAGCCGGTGCGCCTTGAAGTGCATGACGGCAAGCTGATCGCGGTGACTGATCCGAAGAGCAACATCTCTGCCAATTACAGACGCGATACTGATGCCCGCGTCAGCATCGCGCTGCAGGAACCCGTCGACATATTCGTGCCGGAGCACGCGGCTAATCTTCCCGGATGGCAGTGGCCCCGCCGAACGAATGTCGAATGGTGGGCGGAAGTTACGATTCCCAAGAAGGGACCGCCGCGTCCCATACGGCTTGGAATCAAGCAAGGGGACGGACGAATGATGCCGCTGCCACAAGGATGATTGGAGATCTCTTCTCGTAATCGTGCACTATTCCGGCTGAGGCGACGGCAGCTTGCCTCTAACGACATCCTCGGCCGCTTCAATCACCTGATCGAGGGTCAGTTCGGTCGAGTCAATCAGCACTGCATCTTTGGCAGGAACCAGTGGCGAGACAGCACGAGTACGATCGCGTTCATCTCGCGCTCGCATTTCCGCTAAAACGGCGGCAGATGGCTCGGAGGTTGGAGCCTGATGGAAGCGGCGACTCCCACGCACTTCAGGAGCAGCGTCGAGGAAGATCTTTATGTCCGCATTCGGGAATACGGCGGTACCGATGTCGCGGCCTTCCATTACGACGCCACCGGCTGCGCCGAGATCGCGTTGCTTACGGACCATCCATTCGCGAACTCCGGGATGAATCGAGACTCGCGAGGCAGCCTCGGTAACGTCTTTTTCGCGAATGCGCTGTGAGACGTCGGTATTGTCGAGCTTCACACGATTGCCATCGATCTGCGGTTCAAGCGTAATCTTCGAGTTCCAGGCCAGGTCTACTAAGGCTTTCTCGTTGTCGACATCGATATCGTTTTCGATCGCCTTCAGGGCGAGCGCGCGATACATGGCTCCGGTCTCGATATTGAGATATCCCAGCTTGCGAGCAAGACGGGAGGCAAGCGTGCTCTTGCCGGCTCCCGCGGGTCCGTCGATGGCAATGACCAAACCACGCCGAGCGGGAGCTTCAGCCATTCCGCCTCCTTAGCTCCGGTCTTCGATTTCCCGATTCAGTACTTGCTGGCTGCGACGTGTTTTGGGCAGCAGCGGGAGCAACAGTGATCAATGTGCGTGTCTCGCTCGGAGTGTACGTAAATTCGCGCGCTGCCAACAGCGCCCGAACCACCTCGGCCACTCGAGCGCGGGAGGTGAACGCCGAGAAAACGCCTTCGATCTCCTCTTGTGTGGCGGCGATCACCGCTTCGAGGTATTTCGAAACGAGAGCCGAAAGCGCCTCAGCGTCGGACAACCGAACGCCTTCCGTCACTGCTTCAGTTGCGCGGTGAAGATACGTGTCCCATATGTATCCCGTTTCGGGAGTGTCATCGACGGGTGCGATCTTTAGCGCTGCCCACAATTCCTGCAGAGCGCGATCGAGTCCGGCCTCGGACAATGCGCCACCGAGTTGTTCCTGAAGCTGCGCGCGCGTGAGCGGTCCACGCTCTTCGAGTTTGCTGAAGACATGCTCCGTCAGGGGAGAAGCCTTGCCTCGGGCTCGGCTATGAATCGGCTTCTTTGGTTGTCGGTCGCTGGCGAGAGCATAGAAATAAGGAAAGCTCTCGGACGAAACGATCAGCGTCTCACCTGCGAATTGTGCGGGAAACGCCGCCTTCTGTCGAAACAATCGCCAGATCAGCTCTTCTGCCTGCTTGGCTCGGGCATCGGAGAATGCTGTCTTTCTCTCTGGCAGCTTGGCATCTGAACCGATAAAGGCTGCGATGAACGTCGGCAGTACAGGCATGGGCCGGATCGGATACATCAGACACATACCTACAGAGTTAACGAACTCGCGAGCATCTTCGAGCGTGCGCAGCGGTTCGTCTTCAACCCGCCATTTCTCACGCCGAAGATGCTGTAGCTCGAGTTCGATCATTGCGGTTCATTTCACCGGTACAAGTCCGTACCGTTCGCGGTCGTGAATGTGTGCAGGCTGCGCCCTGTTCACCAGTCCGCTACCGCAGGTACGGTACCGACGGATTCCAATACAGATGCGCCTGTAGTAACTCTAAATTCTCTTAAACGCCCGCTGAATGTCCTTTACAGAATATCTCAGCACTATTGGCCGTCCATGCGGGCAAGACATAGGACACTCAGTTTTCGCGAGCTCCTTCAGCAGCCACTCCATCTTCTCCTGATCGAGCGACAGGTTGACCTTGATTGCCGCGTGGCACGCGATTGATGCGGCGATGCGGTGACGAACTTGATCCAAGTTCATCCGCTGCTGTTCGCGCTCGAATTCAACAAGAAGCTCGCCGAGCATGTGTTCGATGTCACAACTCTCGACGCCCGCCGGAACGGCCTTCACCACAACCGTTCGCGAACCGAACAACTCCACTTCAAAGCCATTGCGTCCCAGCTCGTCGGAAATTTCTGCGAACACGGCCTGCTGGCCTGGAGTTAATTCCACGACGATAGGCATGAGCATCTTCTGGACTGCAATGGATTCAGTATGCCTTTGCTTCAGCACGCGCTCGAAAAGTACGCGCTCGTGCGCGACATGCTGGTCGATGATCCATAGACCTTCCTCATTAACCGCGAGAATGAAGGACTCCCGAACCTGCCCTAGCGGGCGCAAAGATGCAAGTTGTGGAGCCATTCTGTGCTCAGCTTCTTCCGCTCCGTCGAAAACTTCACCGCATTGGGCGGCATTCCTGATCAGCGGACGCTCTATCTCCTCCACGCCGATTGCAGCTAGATGCGGAGCCGCGGTTATTCCGGTCCCCTCAAGCCGAAATGCATTCTCAAACCCGAGCGTCGCGGTGCGGGCTGGGATGGCAGGAGCGGTAAGAGTAAAGGCGCCGACTTCTTCTCCTACAGCTTCGTTGCGCGGCAACGATGCGCCCGGTGATAGCGCGGCCGCCGCAGTCGGCTGCGCCAGGATCTCTCGCGTGAACTGCGGAACAGGTCGTGCCTTCATCAAAGCCGCGCGAACGGAGTCGCGAACGAAATCGTGAACAAATGTCTGTTGCCGAAATCTGACTTCCGTTTTCGCGGGATGCACGTTGGCATCGACTTCTGTCGGCGAAAGTTCGAGGAACAGCAGGACTACGGGAAACACAGTTGGTGGAATGATGTTGCGATAGGCGTCGGTCAATGCGTGCTGAACGAGTCGATCGCGTACCAACCGCTGATTCACGAACACAAATATGGAATTCCGATTTAGCTTCTGCAGTTCCGGTTTTGAAACAAAGCCGTGCAGGCGAACCTTGCTCGCAACAGGCGGTTCGTAATCGTCTGCGCGCCGCCAAGGCGGAGGCTCTGGAATTCCCGCGCGCTCCAATTCAGTTTCCGCTGCGACCGGTATGAGTTGATCGAGCGTTTCGCGTCCGAAGATCTGATAGAGCCGCTCGGAGTGTGTTTTCACCGGAGACGCGATGAGCATGTTGTGCGTCATGGAATGCAGCTCGAAGTGTTTGTCGGGATGCGCGAGAGCGTAGTGGGTTACTAGTGAAGCGATTTGCGAGAGCTCAGTGGATTCCGATCGCAAGAACTTCTTTCTAGCAGGAGTATTGAAGAAAAGGTCGCGAACTGTGATAGCTGTGCCGGGAGGCGCTCCGGTTTCTTCGACTTTGAGCAGCTTGCCGCCGGCGATCTCGATGCGCGTACCGGCCTGATCCTCCTGCTGACGCGTTTCCAGTGTGAAGCGCGAGACCGAGGCGATTGACGGCAAGGCTTCACCGCGAAAACCTAGCGTCGCGATGTTCAACAAATCATCGGCATCGTGGATCTTCGAGGTCGCGTGGCGCTCGAAGGCGAGCATGGCATCGTCCTGCCCCATGCCGCAGCCATTGTCGGTAATGGCGATCAGCCTTCTCCCGCCACCTTCGACTTCAATTCGAATACGAGTGCCGCCAGCGTCAAGTGAGTTTTCGAGCAGTTCTTTAACGACTGAGGCTGGGCGCTCGACAACCTCTCCGGCAGCGATTTTGTTCGCGACATTGTCGGAGAGAACGCGGATGCGGCCCATTGGTGGATTTAATCACAGAACTCTGGAAGAGCGAACACCCGTTCGGCTTCGCCTCAGAGCAGGTCCGGTCACGAAGTCTGAAAACTAGCTCAGCGAGTCAGGGTTGGTAGCGATAAACTCTTCCACTCTTCATTACAAATACGACTCGACGAACGGCTGTGACGTCACTTGTTGGATCGCCGTCCAGGGCGATGATGTCGGCCTGCATGCCTGAAGCCAAGCTGCCGATTTGATTGTCTAATCCCATCGCTTTAGCAGCCAATGACTGTGCGGAGATCATTGCCGCCATTGGATCCTGTCCGCCATCTCGTACGCGATAGATGAATTCCTCGGCATTGCGTCCATGTGCGCCTGCGACTGCATCGGTTCCGAAGATGATTTTCAGGCCTGGGGTAGTCAGAGCACGCTTGAACATCTGCGCGTTGAGCGGGAGGACTTCCTGCATTTTCTGGAAGCCATCTTCGGTGTAGCCGTCGAAGCCAAGAAATTTCTGTTTGTTATCGAGATAGTTATGGATCACCAGGCCGACCTGGGGATCGAACCACGTGCCTTTGCTGGCCATGTCCTGCAGGTCTTCATCGGTTGTGAGGCTGCCATGCTCTACTTCAGTGCACCCGGCATCGGCTGACGCCTTCACCGCACTTTTGTACGCGTGCACAATGGAGCGCAAACCCTGAGCCCGAGCCTCCTCGCATGCGGCCTTGAGTTGCTCGTCGGAAAGCGTTTGGCCTCCTCCTTGGCGAATGCTGCGCGAGGCGAAGATCTTGAGCACATCAGCGCCTTGGGCCTTCACTTTTCGAACAAATTCCCGGATCTGATCGGGCGTTAGCTTCTCGTCGCTGAGCGGGTCGATCGCGGTGAAGATTCGCGGTCCGGGAACTACGCCGGAGTTGATCGCGTCGCGCAGAGGCTTGTCTTCGGGGGACCCGAGGCTCTGGACCGTTGTGAAACCTGCCTCAAGCGTGCGCCAGGCATTGCCCTCGGCTTCCAGCGTCGCACGTTCGGGCGATTCGTCTTTCTCGCCAAAGTGACCATTCGGTCCGAAATGCCAGGTGATGTGAACATGGCTGTCGATCCAGCCTGGCATCACGGTGAGATTGCGCAGATTGTAGTCGGCGCCCTGTTCAGCGCGCGTCAACGGAAACTGAGTACTGGCAAACTCGCTAACAGCGGTGATCTTATCGCCACGAACTTCGATGTGGACGTTGTGAAGAACCCGGCCGCGCCCATCAAATACCTTGTTAGCGTTAATCGTGATAAGGCGTTCTTGGGCGAGAGCAGTGACAGAACACAGGATGACAACAAAGAGAGCTCTCAATCGTCCATTCTCCGCGAATTCAGCAAAAAACCGACTGCTATGGCATCACTCGCAGGTCGCTCGGCCCTTCTGCCCTCGTCAGCAACTTCTTCCAGCGATCCCAAGCCTCGTCGCGAGCTTTCTTGTTTGCCTCAGTTGCATCCGGGGCTTCTCCCGCTCGCATGAAGCCATGACCGGCGCCTTCATACGTTTCCGGCTCATACGTCTTTCCGAGCGCTGCCATATCTTCTTTCGTCTGTGGGATGGTGGAGTCGATTCGGTTGTCGTTCCCAGCGTAGAAACCATAGACTGGAGCCGTGATGCTCTTCATCGCGTCTTTGCTAGGAGGTGGTCCATAGAAGACGAACGCTGCTTTCAAGTCCTTGCGATTCGTAGCGAAACGGAAGCTTTGGCCGCCACCCCAGCAGTAGCCGGTCACAAAGAGCCTTTTGTTAGTAGACGGAAGCTTAAGAGCATAGTCAGCCACCGCATTCAGGTCGGCCGTGACCTGATCGGGATTCAGATGACTCACGGCTTCGGTCACTTCGCTCTGTCCACCAAATGAGTTGGTGCGTCCTCCATTGGGGCCCATTCCCGAAAGCAGGTCGGGTGCGATTGCTATGTATCCCGCCTCCGCCAGTTCATCAGCGAGTTCCTGCACCCAGTCGGACATGCCAAAGATCTCATGAATTACCAACACGACTGGACGCTTGTCTTTGGATTCTGGATAGGCGACGAATGCCTCAACTGAACGTCCATCGTGCTTCACGGTAACCCATTCGCGATGCCGAGGAGACTTCTCCAGCTTCGCCTTCGCCCAGTCCTGCGCGACGAGCGTGGCGGAAAACGTAAACAGCGCAATCAGCAAAAGAATCCGTTTCATGTAGACCTCGTCCCAAATAAGAAGATGGACATCACGGCCCGCGGCCGACGCAAGAGTGTACTACTTCGTACGCAGCGAGGCGAAAGGGGTGCTCAAGCCCGTGTTTGCCGAGGGCCGGCAACTACGAATCCTGCCAGCAAACTGGCATACAATGTCCGAAGCTGCGCATGACCAGGCTCTCGTCCCCAGACCGGAAGAAGCAGATACTCGAAGTTGCGACCGAGATGTTTGCGCAACACGGCTTTGACGGCGTTACGACCCGCCAGATCGCCGATGCAGCCGGTATCACAGAAGCGATTGTCTTTCGCCACTTTGCGAGCAAGGACGATCTCTACTGGGAGGTGCTCAGCGCGAAGTGTGCTTCTGGAGATGTAAAGCAGCGCCTCGAAGAAAAATTACGACGCGACGCTGAACCAATCGAGATTTTTACAGCCATTGCTCGCGACGTTCTAAATCGAAACTTCCAGGATCCCGGCAAAAGCCGCCTGCTGCTCTTCAGCGCACTCGAAAACCATCGTCTGTCCCAACGGTTTTTCAAGATGTATATGAGTGAGTGGTACGAACTGCTGGCGTCGTACATCCGCCGACAAATGGAAGAAGGAAAGTTCCGGAAAGCCGATCCGGTGTTGGCTGCACGCGGATTCATAGGCATGTGCTTCCATCATTATTTGGTTCAGGAACTGTTCGGCGGAAGCAAATACCACAGTTACGATCTCGACGAGGTTGCGCACACGATGGCGACTCTTTGGCTCACCGGCGTCTGTTGCGAGCCGGTCGCCAATTCCGATTCATCTTCGATTACTGCCAGCCCCACCGCCGAAGATACTCTCGGCTCACTGTCCATCCAGAAAGAAGTCTAAGCCTCAGATCCTGAGTCGCCGCCAGAACTGAAAGCAGGATCTATACAAAGCGCGTTTCGAACTTGTGGGAAAACCACCGAATCGCCGGCACAAACACTTGAACAGGAAAGCCTGAGGGAATGGCGAGGACAAAAATATTTTCTTGCCCCCTTGACACGGGATGCTAATCTGCTAGCATGTGCTAGTGCGTTAGCACGTCAGGACTTCGATGACTAAGAACACTCAATGGCAGTTAGGACGACGCGAGCGTCAGATCATGGATGTTGTCTTCCGGCTCGGACGGGCGTCGGTTTCGCAGGTACATGCGGAGCTCCCAGACCCGCCGAGCTATTCGGCCGTGCGGGCAATGCTGGGATTCCTGGAAGACAAAGGCTATCTGCGCCACGTGCAGGACGGTCTCAAGTACGTGTATCTGCCGACCACTGACCGGAATAAAGCGCGCATCTCCGCGCTGGAGCACGTGGTGAAGACCTTCTTTAGTGGATCGATCACGGAAGCTGCCGCCGCGCTCATCGAGCTTCCTGATTCGGAACTACCGGAAGCAGACCGGCAAAGACTTCTCCAGGCCATACAGAAGGCTAAGCAGGAGGGACGCTGATGCTTGCGAAGAGTACTCACGACTTTGCGCAGTACCTACCATTGCTAAGCACGATTGCGGTGAAGACATCGCTGCTGATGTTGATTGCGCTTCCGGCCGGCCAACTCCTCCGGCGCACGTCTGCAGCGCTGCGGCACCTTATTTACGTGGCCACCATCGCCGGAGTTCTTGTGCTGCCACTTGCATCCATGTTGTTGCCTAACCTTGAACTTCCGATCCTGCCGCCCGCCGCGAAGTCTACCGAGAACACAGACCCGGCTGTTGTTGTGAATGCCCCGAAGCTCTCCGTTGCAGAACCTCAAGGGCACAGAGCTCAGCAGCCTCGAGCGCATAGCGCGAAGCGGGACGTCGTGGTTCCTGCGAATCGTGCGGAACTTACCTCCAACGTCGTCGCAGCGCCTCCACTTGGAACAGCCGCACCCGCGACAATGCAGACCAGCGACTGGCGTGGAATTCTAGTGCTTCTTTGGATCGCCGGATGCGCAGGTTGTCTGCTACGCATGTTCGTCATCCATGCGCGGCTCGCTAAGCTGGTCAAAGAGTCGGTGCCGGTTGATTCGATTCCACTGGCGTCGCACTTGCGCTGGCTGTGTCGCGATCTCGGTATCAAGCAGGAAGTTACCCTCCTTGCCAGTCATGAACTCGATGTTCCCATTGCGGTTGGCGCGATTAGTCCGAAAGTCGTGCTCTCGCCACAATCTGGCGAGTGGAGTGAAACGAGACGGAATGCTGTGCTCTGCCACGAACTCGCACACATCAAACGCGGCGATGCCTTCACTCAGTTTCTTGCGTCACTTGCCGCAGCAGTTTATTGGTTCAATCCGCTGGTCTGGATGGTCGCGCGCGCAATGCGTGCGGAACGCGAGCGCGCCTGCGATGACTATGTGCTGGCCTATGGCACTCCAGCTTCCGACTACGCTCACGAGTTGGTCGAGATCGTGTCGACGCTGGTTCGCCCACAACCGGCAGCAGCCTTGGCGATGGCGCGACGTTCGCAGCTTGAAGGACGCGTCATGGCGTTGTTGAATGCGCGCGTAACGCACGGCGTACCGAGGCGGATGACGAGCGCGGTTTTCACAGCCCTTGTCTTAGCAGTAGCTTTACCTCTTGCCGCAGCGCGCTTGGAAGAACGCCCGGGACACGAAGCTTGGGGCACGCCGACCGTAAACGCCTCCGTGGCTGTGAGCGCTGCTGCTGCGAAGTTCGAGATCACCGCAATACCTGAGGCTGTCCCTGCCCCTCGACCAATCGACAACGATAGTCCCGGAATAGGAATCCCCGTCTATCCGAATGCTGTCGCGGGCGATCATAGCGACGGGCGCGGCACGGTGTCTCTGGTCGAGGGTGCGCATGTGCACCACCTGGCCGCCGCAGCTTACTTTTCTCAAGATCAACCTGGAAAGGTTCTTGCGTTCTACCGCGACCAGCTCAAGAGCTATGGACCGGTGATCGAATGCGCCGGAGGTACCAACAGCAAGGTCGATGTGCAGGTCGATGAGGACGCGCTCGCGGACCCCACTGCGTGCAGGCGAGAGAACTTCGCCCAAAACGGAACTGAGCTGAAAGTCAGCAAGGCTGGAGACGAGCGCGTTGTCGTGGTTCAGCCACACGGCTCTGGATCGGAGATCGCTCTGGTTCGCTACCCTGCCGGACTCGATTCTTCTGAATTCAATTCTGACGAAAAGGGAGAATCGCGCCGCGACAGCTCGTCAGCTCCGTTTGATTGTCTCGAGGGAAGTCACTCGAATCAAAGTAGCGTTAACAGCCACAGCGACGGCGGCTATCGCATCTGGACCGCAACTTGGAGCGGAAGCGGTTGCAGCATCGAGGCTCGCTCCTCGGGCGAGGTGCGCTTCACCCCAGAAGCTAACGCCATTGAAAGCATTTCCTCCGGTGGATATTTCGAAATCAATCAGCGTACCGGGGACAGTCTGCGGCGCGTGCGTGTCGAACCCGGCAGCAGTGGCCAACTGAATTACGATTACAGCGTAAACGGCTCGAAACACGAGTTCGATGCCGAAGGGCGAGCATGGCTCTCGAAGTTATTACTCCAGTTGGAGCGTGCGACCGGACTCTCTGCCGCCACTCGAGTCCCTGCCCTGCTTAAGCAAGGTGGACCCGAAGCCGTCTTAAAGGAAATAACGGAGCTTCAGTCCGACTACGTGCGCCAGGTGTACTTCACCAAGCTCTTCGAGAACGCTACGCTGCCTGCACCTTTACTAGTGCGAGCTTTGAATCAGGCGCGGGAAGAGATCGACACCGATTACAGCCTGGCCCAAGTCCTGCTTACGATCGCACAGCGATATGACCTCAACGATGAAGCCCAGCGAATTGCATTTCTAAATGGGGCAAACAAGCTCGGCACCGATTATGAACACGCGCGCGTACTGATTGAGTTGCTCAAGCGTCCGAACCTCTCGCCCCAAATCGTGAGCGGGACGCTCGAGTCTGCCAAACACATTGGAACGGACTATGAAAAGTCCCGGATTCTCACGACCCTCGCCGGACTCAGCACCTTCGACCAGAGCGAGGTCTCAAGCTATCTCGATCTCGCCAGCAGCATTGGCACTGATTATGAGCATTCACGCTCGCTGATGGCGTTGATGGATCACCAGAAGCTCAGTCCAGAGGCGACCAGCCAGGTGCTCCGTTCGGCGTCGTCGATTGGGACCGACTATGAGAAGTCGCGCATTCTGCTCGCACTCAGCCAGTCGCACAACTTCGACGAGAAACAGATCGCGACTTATCTCACGCTGGTCGATTCTGTAGGAACCGACTACGAGCGTTCCCGCGATCTGATCGCTTTGATGCAGCAACACAAGCTCGCCAATGATTCCGTTCTTCGAGTATTAACGGAGACCCAAAAGATCGGAACGGATTACGAGAAGGCCCGAGTTCTAACCGAAGCTGCGAAGCAGTATCAGATGCAGGGCGCGCTTCGGGAGGCATATATCAAAGCGGCAGATTCCATCGGCACAGAATACGATCGCAATCGCACGTTGGCTGCGATTACTAAGCGGGATGTGACGTAGGTGATTCAGTGCGTCATTCCGAACGGATGCTCACGCGCTGTTTGCGTGAGCAGGAGTGAGGAACCCCTGTCGGCTCCGACACTCCTGAGGAAACATTTATCGAAGTTCACAGGAATTCCTCAGGCCAACAACAGGCGTTCGAATGACAGTAAAGAAGGGAAACTAAGCTGCGTCTTTGTGATCGAGCTCATGCTCGTCCACATCTTTGCCATGAATGGACACGATGGGCTTGCGGTGGTGATCCATGTGACCGGACTCATCCACCACTGAATGCTCAAGGGGCAGCGTGGCGGCTACGGCGTGATCGTCTTCAATGGCTTCGCCGTGCAGGCGAGCGTCATCATCTTCGGAGTGTGTACCGCTCTCGGCCATCATGGCGAGGATATTGCCATGAGTAGGGGTATAGAGGTCAAGCGGCGTCGCCTCGTCTGGCTCAAATGGAACCAGCTCCCGATCGGAAATCTTGTTGGCGACCAATTTCATACTAGGTTTTAGATGGCTCGAGGCCACGTTTGGAAACTGCTGGCCAGAGCTGCAGCATCTCTCTAGGCCTGGACTAACATCCAACGTTAATGAGAAGCAGCCTTGCTTCGGCCAAGCAATCTCCAATGTTCCCCTCCAGCAAACCGATCACTAGACGAACGATTTTGCTGTTTGCGGCGACGCTGACCGGTCTGGCAGCTGCTTCGCTTCTCACAGCGCAATCCGACCATACGGCGACACTGATGGCAGGTGGAACCTGGCACCTGCATAAGCGCATTCCACTCGGGTCTGAGGCGCTTGTCCTGGAGCCTGCACATCGCTCTGTTCAGATTCTGGCCACTGCCGAGGCGCCGCAATTCGAAGGATGGAAACTCGAAAGCCAGCACAACAGTCCTGTTCTCCTGGACGTTTCAGGGAAGCCTGTGAAGGAATTGCCGCGCATCATAAAGTTTCGCATTACCGCGAGCGCGCGGGACAAAGTACTGGAGTCCAATCCCCTGCGGTTCGAAACTGCCAAAGATCTCAATCAGTTCCTGCTTGACGTTCATTTTCGCCTTCAAGTGTTTCGCGGCATGGATATGCGCGAGATCGGGCCGACTGCGATAAAGATGATCGGCATACCCGCCAATGAGCTATCCGATGAACGTATCTACAGCGCGAGCTTCGACGTAGGCAGGGTCCGTCCAGATGATCGCATCGTGCTGCTGATCAGTGATGGCGCCGGCAACCGCATCAGCAAATTCCATTTGGAATTTCTGTGATACATCATCACCGACTCAGGTGAGCGACGATCCATGGCCGAAGCTGCTCCCACGGACTGTGCCCTGCAAAAGGTACAAGAGGAAAACTGACAACAAACATCAGTAATGCCGCGACTCCGAGCAGACGACGTTTGCCATCAACGCCTGGGTGCTCGGGAACGGGAGGATGATGCATCCAGGGCAGCAGCAGGACGACTGCCCACAAGAGCCAGCCTCCCCACAGAAACAAGCCCATGGGAAACAAAACCAGCGCAGTTAGCAGCGTTGCTATGCGATGGAAGCGCGGGAAGATGGAGTAGACGATGTGCCCACCATCCAGCTGCCCGGCAGGAAGCAGATTGAGCGCCGTCGCCAGCATGCCTACCCACGCCGCAATTGCGCTGGGATGCAGGTTGGCTTCCCATAGTGGAATTCGGGAAGAGGGATGCAGCAGTCGCCAAAAACCATCGAAAATGAGCGGCAGACCAAGCGGCGACCCGGAAACATGCCCGAGGGGACGCGAAAGGATGAGCGATACGACCAGAATAGGCATTGCGACCACAAAGCCTGCAATCGGTCCGGCGACGCCGATGTCCATCAGGGCGGCGCGATCAGGGATCGGAGAACGAATCCGGATGAAAGCGCCGAAGGTTCCAATCACGGTAGGAGCGGGCAAGAAAAACGGCAGCGTGGCAGACACCCGGTGGCGTTTGGCGTAAACGAAGTGTCCCATCTCGTGCGCCAATAGAATGCACAGCAGCGCTGCGCTGAACGGAATGCCAAGTAGCACGCGCGAAGGCTGCTGAAGCGTCCACATTACCGGCAGTAGATCGTCATCGGTGGCGAATTGAGGTGCGCCGTTGATGTAGTTGTACTCCAGCCTCGCCCCGACAATCAGCGTGCTGAACACTGTGGCGAGCAACAGTAACAGATGCAGCCAGTATCTGCGCCTGGGAGGAGAGATGATGTGAACTTGATGCGGAGCTGCCGGATCAAGAACTTGGATGGGATAGCCGGAATCAGACATCAGGATGCGAGAAAGATTTATTCTCCCACATCGGGTTGGAATCTATTCGATTGACTGCAGTTCCTTCCCCGGCTTAAAGCGCACGGCCTTGCCTGGCGGAATGCTGACTTCAGCGCCGGTGCGGGGATTGCGTCCGATGCCCGTCTTTCGGGGTCTCACGTTGAAGACTCCAAATCCCCGTAGCTCGATGCGGTCGCCATGCGAGAGCGCCTTCTTCATGCTCTCAAAAACCGTCTCGACAGCCATTTCTGCCTTCGTTTTGGTGATACCGGTCTTATTCACCACTTCATTGATGATGTCGAGTTTGATCACAGATCGCTCCGCCGACGGTTTTCTGATGCTGGCGCAATTGAAGGCAGATGCTAGAGGAGTAGCGGCTCAAAGTCAACGGCATCAAGGGGGGAAGAATACACGCCCTAGCGGATTTTGATTTTGTTGTGCGTGCGGCTCGACAAACATTCGACGAGGACGATGGCGGGACCACAACGAGCGAACACGCATTGTGTATCTTTCTGGAGTGAAGACTCTACGCTTCACCGTTCGCTCCACTGACGACGTCGGTCCCAACACTCCTGCAATTGCAGAGTGCGCGAGCATCCTGCAGAGGGGTGGCCTTGTGGCCATTCCAACCGAGACCGTATACGGGCTCGCCGCGAATGCGTTCGATCCAGCAGCCGTGAAGCGCATCTTCGAAGCCAAAGGACGTCCGGCATGGGATCCCCTGATTGTCCATCTTTCGAGCCTTGAGATGGTGCCGAGAGTGGCAGCAGACTTTCCCAAGATGGCACAAGACCTCGCTCAACGCTTCTGGCCGGGCCCTCTTACGTTGCTTCTTCCCAAATCGCCACAGCTTCCAACGTCCGTAACCGCCGGACGAGAGACAGTTGCCGTCCGCTTACCGGCACATCCAGTCGCACGCGCGCTTCTCGCAGCGGCCGATCTGCCGCTTGCGGCTCCGAGCGCAAACCGCTTCGGGCGAATCAGCCCGACCACTGCAGACCATGTTTTCAGTGAGCTCGACGGACGCATCGATGCTGTGCTCGATGCCGGGCCGACGGAAGTAGGCGTTGAGTCCACTGTGCTCGATACTCTTCGTAGCCCGTTCTTGCTGCTTCGTCCGGGCGGTGTCACCCGTGAGGAGATCGAGGCGGTCATCGGTCCTGTAGAACTCTATTCTCCTCCACCCTATGCGCCCGAACCCGAAGCGCTGGCTTCTCCAGGCTTGGCCGCGCGGCATTACGCGCCAATGGCACGCCTCCTCTTAATCGACGGCGGACGTGATGCGCTCCTCAAGGCCACTCGCCACCATGTCGCCTCCGAAGGCGAGCGCGGGAACTATGTTGGCATCATGGCTCCTAACGATTGGGTCGATGAGACCACCCTCGCCGCAGGTGGCATTGTGTTATTTGACTGGGGAGCTTGGAGCGACTGGGCTCAACTCGGCAGAAACCTGTTTGCCGGGCTTCATTATCTTGACAAGCCTGGCGTGAGCGTCATCTTGTGCCCCCTTCCGTCGGCTGAAGGTATGGGTTTGGCTCTGCGGGATCGTTTGATGCGAGCAGCGCGAACTTCCTAGTTCACCACCGAGCGACGGACGACCCAAAGACACCTTGAGACGCTTTTCTCCGTGTTCTCAGTACTCCGTGGTGAAATCGCCTGTTTATTACTTCTTGCCGTTTTCGCCGGCTTTGAACATGTATCGAACGCTATGCTTGTAAACGAGCAGATTCGGTTGGCCACTGCGATTTATCTTGATGCAGTTGCGATCGTACCAATCGATCCAGCCATGTATTTCTTCGCCGTCTTTGAGCAAGACGACCATCGGCGTTCGGACCTGCATCTGCTTTTGGAAGTAGAAGGCTTCGGCGTGTGTCTGTTCCTGGGTGTTTCCGCGCTTAGGCACGCGCTGCTCGGCGCTGGTGAGAGCTCGATCGCCATTGGTATCCCGCCGCTGCGGAACCGAGAGCGCAGGACGAATCAGCTTCCTGCTAATGAAATCATCTTGTACTTGCTCCGGAAGATTTTCCGGCGCGCGGCCCACCGCTGCGGAGTTGGAAATATCCTTCATTGGCCCTTGTGGTCACTCAAGCATACCCGCTTTTGCATGCGACATCCCGCGCCAGCTTGCGCTGATATGAGCAACAGCCACATTGCGGAGATCACCGGGATAACGGTACGGGAAGCGTTTGAGTTGGGCTAACCCTATCACACTCATCGTACTCAGGCAAAGCTGTGTAGTCACTCGAGTCACTTCAATATGTGACCACTTGCCAGCGCTGTTCCTCAGGCAAGCGGCTTCAGGATGGCATTCCGTTTTTGAGACTGCCATCTGCAAAAGTCTACGGCTTTCGCAAACCGTATTTGCTTGACGGTGAAGCTAGAAACCGAGAACGAACATCCAGCGGGCTGTCAGTCGAAGCAGTCGGCGTCAAGAAGGTAGAGGATAAAGGTCACGTCGCGGAACTTCTTTTCCAGCGCCGGCTTCTCTCTCGGGCGTAGTGTTTGGGTCGGTCACGGAGGAGCCTCTGAGCGAGACATGCGCACGTCGCGCTAAGACAAGACCAATTGGAGTGACTGCATGGAAGGACACCAGCCACAGCAAAATGCCGGCGCTCACAGCGAGTTCTCGGGGAAATCCCAAGAGATCCACCATCGCGACAATAGTCGCCAGTTGCGCTCCTCCTCCGACAGCCGGCAACTGCACGAGACCTCCGATCATGCTGAAGCCCATCAAGAGCATCGCGACTGAATACGAAGCATTGTGCATTGAGGGATAAGCGCGCAGAGTGGCGACGTAAGACCAAGCCGTTATCACCCAGATCGCGAGAGAAATGAGCGAGAGCTGCAGGAACGAGCGCGTGTCTTTCACAGTGTTGAGGCCTTCGGCAAAGACCTCGGCGCGACGGAGCACACGCCGACTCGCCGGAAAACGCAGCGCGACCACACTTTCTAACCAGCGAAAGATTTTCTGCCGCGCGCAGCAAATCGCGAACGCGAGTACGGCCATCCCGACGGTGGTTCCCGCTGCGATCCATGCGGCGACGCGAAACTGTCTCAAATCAGGAAGACCACTGGCGAAGACGAAGGCTACTACTGCCATCGCGATGAAAGCACCCATATCGAAGATGCGCTCCACCATCCACACTCCCATCTGCGATGTCATGCTGAGATCCGTGCGGCGCGCAATCATATACGGACGCACCAGTTCTCCTGGACGTCCGAGCAGCGCAAGGCCAGTGAAGCCGATAAGGGTTGGCGAGAGCACGTCGCGGAATTTCGCATCGCGCATCGGACGCAAAAAAATCTGCCAGCGCCAGGCCCGGAGTGGAAACGTAAGCAGAGAGAGTATGGCGGCAATCATCAGCGGAGCCCATCCCAAGCCGCTGGTTTCTGCCGTGAATGTTCGCCAATCGAATGATTGCCAGGAGCGCCACTGAAAGAAAACGAGCACAGCGATGAGCGCGACGATCGCGAGGGTCATCAAGTGCTTGGAATTCACCGAACGGCGCGGCTGTGGCAGGGTTTCGACGATGGAAGTCTCTGGCATCATCAACTCTCGTAGCTTTCTTATTGTTGGATATTGGCTGAGATGCAATGTTGATGTGCCGGAATGCCACGCGTTCTCTGGAATTCTTTTTCTTGATCGAGTGGTTAACGCGAACAAGAGAACGGCCGACGCAGCCTCAATCTCGTGGGCTTCGGAAATTGAAATCTCTAGGGGCCGCTTCGCGCGGAACCAATCTCAAGTTCCTTCTTTTTACTAAGACCTCCAGAAACATGCGGAGAGAGCGTTCTCGTTTTGTAACCGGTCCCTCTGCTCATGTTGTATTCCTGTTCCGACTCGTTCTTCTCTGACGAGACCAGCCGGACAGCGTCAAACGATTCTTTA
>CAYZHX010000028.1:2101-35122 GCA_964476905.1 uncultured Terriglobales bacterium | reverse complement strand
GGCACAAATAGAAAATACGAAGAACCAAGCCCGCAAATGAGGCCAAAAGCCCCAAGACATTCCCCTCGCGCGTTTAGCCGTTTTGTGAACTCTCTTACCTGGGATAACTCATAGATCAGGATACCAACAGCAAACATTTGAAGTCGTTGTAAACCTAAGAATCTAAGGACTATGCATCCAAGAACCCACCATACCGCAAATAAAGCTGCCCTTTGTCCAGAGCTCATCTTCGGGACAAAGCTGATTCGCATGATTAGCGGAATGGACAAATAAAATAGGAATTCGTAGCTAAGGCTCCACGCAACCGTGATGATGGGCCTGATCGGAAAAATTCCAGGAAGCAGAAAAGCATTGGCGGCAATGTATCGAGCTTTATCCGCTGTGCTACCTACCAACTTGCTCTCGTGCGGGAATACACGACCGAGGATCAGGTACAACACAGACACGGCGATGAATGTAGGATAGATCCTTCGGACGCGCCGGTATAGAAACGACCAATAGTTACGCGATTGCTTGAGAACGACGCCGTAAATGAGATAGCCGCTCAACAGAAAGAAGAGATCTACACCTGCATTGCCAATACTCGCCATTGAGTGTGAAAACAAATAAAGGACTGAGGATGGATCCAGAAGGCCTGAGAAAAGGGGCTGTAGATGAACAAAGAATACCAGCAGCACAGCCAATCCACGCAACCCATCCAAATGAACTAGACGCTCTTGTGGCGCAAAAAGCGACTTAGAGCCGTCTAAGGTCACGACGATTGATTTCGTCTCCAACACGGTTAGCTATCCCCATTACTCAAGGCTGCTATTTCAGCTTATGTAAGCCCTCTCACGAAAATCAAAACCGCGTTCGTCGGCTGTTCTCGAATCAGTCGTTGATCCTGGGATCGACGAGGCAGCACTGGCTTGTGCGGCATCCAACTGCCACAATGCTCCCGCAACTATCAGTAAGAAATAAGGCAAAAATTGATAAGCCGTGTCAGCGAAGAAAGCTGCGACCGAATAAGCTAGCAAGCTAGATCTCACGGCAATGGCCAAAGCTTTCACATTACCAGTCGCTCCAGGCCGCTTCTGTATACGCTTGCAGTGCGTCACGGCGGTCGCCAGGAGAACGATGAAAAGCAGCAACGCGGGAATCCCTGCTTCAGCTCCGCACTGAGTGTACGTGTTGTGGGATACGTGCCAGTCTCCGTATTGTCCCCCCGAGATGGCTAGGAAGTTACCAGGCCCCACCCCCAATAGAGGATGAGTGAACATTACGCTAACCGCGCGCCGCAGCAGCTTCTGTCGTTCCAGGGAAGAGCTATTGGCCGAAGCAGCTATGCCGGTGGCACCTGGCGCGTCTCCCGCTATTGCCGCCAAACGCTGACGAAAGTTTCGAGATGACGAAACAAACGCGACTATAGAGACACTTACCAGGGCAAGCACAAGCAAGGCCCCGCGTACACGTGCTTTAAAACCAAAGTTCCAAAGGCAAATGAAGATGCCGAGCGCAAGGCTGATTAGTCCGCCTCGCGACCAAGTGCTGCTGATTGCGTATACCATCGCCGCCGAGCAGCATGCCCAGAACAATTTAGATAGTGCGCTCCGCGTTATGAACAAAAACATGAGACAGAACGGAACCGTAACGGCTAAAAATGCGGCCAGATCGTTGGAATTATGAAAGGTACCTCCGACACCCACGAGGCGTCCGTCCGAAGTGTGCACACCCGCGATTAAGGTGACGGCTGCCAATAAGGAAAGAGAAATTGCTTGAATACGAACCAGGGTCCTCAGCCTGCGTAGCGAATCGACCGTAAACGCAACCGCGACTGACATTAGGACGTTGATCGCCACACCATGCACTACCTTATCGAGGGCTCCTCCTCGCCAATGAGCAAATGGTGTAGCTAGGCACATCTGGGCGGCGAGCAGGAGAAGAAGTTTGACTTCAGAGGAAAGTTGCACTCCAGAGCCCCCAAACACAGACAAGCCGATTGCGATCAGGGATAGCCCACCAAGCAGAAAGCCTACAGGAAAGGCATAAATGGCTGAGATCCATTCGAACGGTCTTAAAAAGCACAAGCCCACGATGACGGTTACTCCGACATAGGCCAGGGACGGAGATCCTTCCTGATCGCGCAGCGAATCCGACATCGGCGAAATCTCGCCGGCCTCGTGTCTCTCGATAATGGTTTCCAGATATTGCATCTACAAGGCTGTTCTAATAGTTCGCGTTTTCTACTGAAATGGTGACGAAATAATCTCTTGAAATCGGCGCGATCGTTGTTCTTACTTTGGAAAAAATGGTGAATAAGCCACGTAGCTGCTCTTCGGTGTACAGGAATAACTCACAGCGGTGCTGATACCGGTAGCGGACGCGTCGTTGCCAGCCCAAAACTCCACCAGCTCTCGGAAAAGATAGGAACGCTCGTCGAGTTGTTAGAGCCACTATCTTAGTTACAGTTGATTCAGGATCGGCGACATAGTCCATGAAGCCTAGAGCAAGAACGTAATCGAATTTGTGCGATTCAGGAAATCTAGTCCAGTCTGCAGCGCGGAATTCGCAACGATCAGTTACTTGTGCCGCCGCAGCTCTCCTTTTGGAGATGGCGATCATCGACTCCGCAAAATCGATTCCGAGAACTTTGGCTCCGCTTTGTGCCAGGCTTACCGAGTAGTGACCCGGTCCGCAGCCGATGTCGAGGACCGTGCATCCTTCGGCGGGGGAGCAGCCTGCAATGGTCATTTCGAACCGCTGTCTCATGCTCTGACGAAAAAGTCGATTTACGACAGCGTCAAAAGTACCGTTACTGTTGCCATAAATCGCATCGAAGTCGGTGGCATAACGGTCGAAGAACTTTTGTGTGTTCAGCTCTGGCATTAGCACTCCAAGAGTTGATGTGTCCGAAGATAGGTAGCGAATGTCGTTGTCGGGAAGTGCTGAAGAATTCGGCGAAGCTTTGGTTCAGTGGTGCGCAGGTTTATGTACGACTTAAACCGCCTTATTGCCCCCATGCGTAGGCGCGGATGCTTTGGATCAATCTCTCGAGGGTGGATATAAAAGACCACAGGTCTTTCCTCTTCCAAAACTTTCTTCGTCATTCTCTCGATCAAAGCACATGGGAACAGCCGCAAGTACCCACCTCCAAAAAAGCATATTGGTCTGCCAGCGACGTCGGAAACGGTGATTGGTACCTCGGTCAAGGCTCCATTTGAGACCTTCACGCGATGCGGCATTTTCTCCGCACTTACCAGTCCGCCATGCGATCGCCTCGCTGGGAACACCGACGAGTCGTAACGGTAGCCGGCAGCCACTAGTTCGTCAAAAAACCAAGGAGATGATTCTGTAACCGAGAAACCAGCTGAACGATAGCCCAAGACTGGTATCCCTACGAGATCTTCCAAAAGTTCTCGAGAATGAATAGCATCTTCACGGAATTCCTTCGGCCTGAGTGAATAGACGAGTCGATGCGCGTAGCCATGCGAAGCAATCTCGTGTCCTCGCTTGGCCGCTTCGCGCACCAGCGACGGGAAACGCTCTCCGATCCAACCAAGAAAGAAACAAGTAACACTTGCTTTCGCTTCACTGAAAAGGTCTAAAAGGCGCAGGAAATCTTTTTCAACCAATGAAGGTAAGCTGTCCCACTCATCGAAGTCCGGAGTAGTCGGAAGGTCGAGGATATGGAACCAATCCTCAACATCTACAGAAAACATGACTTTGGCTTCCAAGTTCATGCCACCCGCTCCCAGCGAGCGTGTTGAGTGCCAAAGAGGTATTTATACAGTCCGACAGCAAAAGCCAAGTGCATGCTAAAAAGGAAATAGGCTACCAATGCGAACCGCACGTTCCGAAGATGACGTCGAAACACGCAACCGAGTCCGGCCCACAGATAAAATGCGATTTGCAGTAGCAGAGCGTTGCGATAAACTGCATTTCTCTCCACCGCACCTGCGCCAAGGAAGGCACTCGATGCAAGCAAGCCGACCAAGAGAAAAGGAATGATCCAGCGGAGGAGCTTATGCGAGAACAGGGTCCACGCGCTTAGAGCGTCTAATCGCAACGTCATTAATGAAGAGAGTGCCCGAAAGCTGCCGACGGCAAGTCGTACGCGACGAGTAAATTCATTCGCCACGGATTCCGCTGAATACTCTTTGGCGATCGCCTCAGGATCGTGCACAATCCTGAGGCCCGCTCGCCTGGTATTCATGGGAACAATCAGATCATCGAGAATCGTCGATGGGTGAAGAGGTACGAAGCATTCACGCCTAGTTGCGTAGATGGCGCCGGTCGCCACGATCGTCGCTCCCAGCCGCCCTTCCATTAAGCGCAGCGCTTGATCATACTTCCAATACGTTCCCTCGGTGTTCCGGGACTCATCCGATCCAACAAGCTGCACAGTTCCACATACGGTGCCTACAGATCGATCACAGAAGTGCCGCACAAGCTTCCTGACAGCATCTCGATGAAATACCGAGCTTGTATCGCTCAGGATAAGAAGCTCGTGACGTGCTCGTGCCACTCCGCAATTGAGTGCATTAGCCTTACCTTTATTTTCGTTGAGGATAACCGCTTCTGTATTTGAGACGTTGGTTCGACGCAAGATCTCGTTCGTTCCATCGGTCGACCCATCGGACACAATGACGACCTGCATCCGATCTCGGGGATAATCAAGTTCTTCTAAGTTTCTAAGCTTGCGCGGAAGATATTTCTCCTCGTTGAAAGCAGCTACAATCAAGCTGACATGCGGGAGATCCGGTTCCTTTTGGATGTTTGCTCGCCGGTCGCTGTGGCTCCTGAGGTATTTAGCGTCCCGCCACGCTTGTGTCGCCATATACGCACAAACCAAGCACACCGGATACAGAAAGTAGGTGTAGGCGAGCAATCCAGACGACGTCCAGAAAATCAGCTGAAGTAGCCAGGTAATCATCACTAACATCACCCGCCGCTCCTCAATGAGCAGCTCCGTTCAAAGAGACAAAATGGGAATCGCGACTATCGTGAACCCCGACGAAGAAACAAGATCTTTGCAGTTTCAAACATAATCATCAGATCTAGCGATAACGAAGCGTTCTTGATATAGAAGAGGTCATAAGCCAGCTTTTCAGCATTGTCTTCTATAGAGCTGTTGTAGCCGCGACGGATTTGAGCCCATCCAGTAATACCCGGTCTCACATGCCACCGCAGGCTGTAAAATGGGATCTTGGCAAGACATTCCTGTTCTTCCGAGGGAATGAAGGGACGTGGTCCGACCAGATTCATGTCTCCCTTAAACACGTTGAAGAGTTGAGGAAGTTCATCAAGCCGGCTACGCCTTAGCCACTTGCCAACCCGTGTAAACCGCGGATCATTGCTGTCCGCTGGAGCAGGCCCGTCTGATCCTCGATTCATGGATCGGAACTTATACAGGAGAAAAGTCTTACCGTTCTCGCCAACGCGTCTCTGGATGAATAGTGCCGGTCCACGCGAGTCGAGCTTGATGAGAATTGTGATCAGCAGCAGCGCAGGAGCTGTAGCAATCAAAGTAATTGCTGCGACTGCAATGGAAACCAGATGCATGCACCCTTGATGTACATGCGACACTCTGAAGCCATCAGTAAAGACGAGGCTGCCAGCGGTGAGATTGCTCACCTCTAAACGGCCAGTAATCTTCTCTAAAAGCGTAGCCGCGTCTTCGATGATGATGCCATTAAGCCGAAGTTGGATAAGATCTTCCATTGGGATTCGGCCACGCCGATCTTCTAGTGCGACAATGACGCGCTCAATACGCTGGTGTCGCGCGTGGTCAAGTAGGTTTTTATCGATTTGTTGGGGATCCATCATGGGGCTCAATGCGCCGGACCAACCCACAACCTCGAGGCCTATATCGGTTCGTTTGCGAAGAACGTTGACCAGTCTCTGCGCACGCTCACCCCCCCCGAGCACATATACGCGTTCTGTCATAAAGCGTCGCGACAGAGTGCCGTTAAACAATGCCCGCCAGGAAGAAAGGCCTGCCGTTGCGAAGACTGTTCCGTAGAGCAAAGCATTTTTGCCAATAAGGATCGCAGGCCACCTGAAGGCGACGAGTGCTAAGCCTATAGAAATGCCTCCGAGTAGGGCGTAAAGTCTGACATAAGCTTCATTGATCGACGTCAATTCAGTGGGGCTGTAGAGATCTAGATAATGCGCAACGAGGAGAATCGCCGCCGTCATGATTAAGATCTTAGGAAGACCAAAATCATACTGAAGCTCGAGGAGGAAATCGTCTCGATATTGAAGTATGACCGCAAGCATTAACGACAGCGTAAGAACAAGAGCGTCTCCGCCGAGAAGAACCAGCGTTCGTGCGGGATAATAGATTCGAAACAACCTAACCATAGCCAGTACCAAAGGCTCGTCCATCACAAAGCCCCGATGTTCTGTTCGACTGCGGGCTGTAGCGTGGCAGTGTAGTACTCGTAATACGTTGGGATCTCGTCAGCACGGTTTAGTACCACTCCTAATATCTTTCCTCCGATCTGTTTGCGTGCCTTTTGAGCTATATGTATCCTCGTACCAATAGCGAATACCATGATGATGCCGTCACACAAGTCCGAAAGTACGGTGCTGTCTGAGACACTCGCGGGAGGTGAGTCAATGAAAATCCAATCGAACTCCCGGCTCACTGTTTCAATAAAGTGCTGCATGCGACGGCTATGTAAAAGTTCGGTTGGAACAGCTGATTCCTTTCCCGCAGCAACAAAACAGAGTTGTGGCTCAGGTGTTTGCCGAATGATGGCCAGGTCGTCAACAGCGCCGGATAAATAATCAGAAAGTCCGGGCGTGCGTTTCATTCCAAATACGGAGTGCAGGCTTGAGCGCCGCAGGTCGGCATCGATGAGTAAGACCCGACTGCCAGGATGACGCGACATTGCCAGACCGAGATTCCCACATACAAAGGTTTTTCCTTCGAGTGGATTGGCGCCGGTGATTAGGACCGTCTTAAGGTATCTTTGGCTGCGCTCGCGCAACAGCTTGGAACGTAAAGTACGAAATTCCTCGATTCCGACACATAGTCCTGCCTTCATGAAGACAAGTCGTGCTGCGTCTGGCGCCCATGCGCATTCAGGAAACGACGATGCGCTCTCTTTATTAGCCTCTGGCGTCGAAGGGTTCTCGTGAAGGTTTGGAAATGCTTCCGAACTCTCTCCGGGCAATGCTTCGGGAGATTCTGGTCCCGCTAGTGGATGGTTTTCCAAATCAAAAACGTCGGTTTCTTTGCCGTGCTGTTTCTGCACTTTCAACAAAGCTTCGTGAATTCGGCTCATCAACGTTTCCCCTATACCGCACTTTTCAAGCTAATCTTTCGAAGCCTCCGCTCGTCGTCGAGAACTGCCCAGCAGCTGCGCTCATCGCAACGGGTTCTCCATAGAGGCTCAAAGGGTTAGGCTTGAGGTTTATCGACGCAGTGGTCTCGATTTCTAACTCAGTCGCTATACGGTCCACAGTTTCAGGGCCAACTTCCTCCTTGTGGTCGACATAGGCACTGATCAGGGAATGCTCACAAAGTACATTCACGAGGCGGGGGATTCCCTGAGTGTGTCGAAACACCGTTGCCGCAGCTTCAGGTGAAAAAACCCGTGTCGTGGCACCCGCCATCCGTAACCGCGATTCGATGTAGCTCGAGACCTCACCTTCCGATAATGTTGCTGTTCGGCACCGTATCGTGATTCGCTGGTTGAGCTGTCTCAGTTGTGGAAGTTTCAATTTCTGATCCAACTCGGGCTGTCCGGAGAGAACAATTTGCAGGAGCTTCTGATTGGAAGTTTCCAGGTTTGTCAGGAGTCGGATTTCCTCCAGCAACTCAGTGGAGAGGTTCTGCGCTTCATCTATCAACAAGACAGTTGTTCCTCCCGCACGGTGTCTCTGCAGAAGCCAAGTGTTTAGCCGGAGAAGCATCCGGCTTTTCTCGATGGAAACGCACCCTAATCCAAAATCAGCCATGACGAGATCGAAGAACTGCGGAACATTTACAGTTGGATTGAAAATGAAGGCCGTCGTCACGCGCTCTCGCCTCAGCCAATCAAGTAGCCGGTTCAGTAGAGTGGTTTTGCCCGTTCCTACCTCGCCCGTCAACAAGACGAATCCCTGTCGCATCTGGATGCCATAACTAAGCGATGCCAGAGCCTCTTGCGCACTTCGCGTCAGAAACAAAAAACGCGGATCAGGATTTACGTTGAATGGACTTGAATGCAAGCCGAAGAAAGCGTTGTACATTAACGTCCCTCTACTGGGTTTCTTTTCACAAGCGCATGCTTCCGGTGCGCTCTTCGCAGCCCATGCCGGCTTTGCGATTTCACGGCAGACTTGTCGGGCACCACTATAGGAATACCTACAATCACCGGAAGCTTCAGGTAGAATTCAATATCCGACTCCCCTCGAATTGCTTTCTGTGAGAATTCCATGAGGAGAGCTAGAGCTATTCCGAAACACAGACCAACGCCAAGCCCTCCGCCCGCAAACTCTAACCTATTTGGAAAGCTTGGTTTTTCCGGAAGGTTAGCTAGGTCCACGACTCTAAACTGCTCTCCCTGTTGGCGCCGTTCTAAATTTGTGGACATTTCAGACTCTGACGTCTTCCTGAGCAATTCGTCGTAAAAGCCTTGGGCGCTTTGATAATCGCGCGTTAGCCGCTTATACTCTTCCTTCACTGCTGGAGTTAGTTCAAGGCGTCCTTCGTACTCTTTAATCTCCTGCTGCAGCCTCGCTTGTTCTGCTGACTTTTCACGAATTGTTGTTTGCAGAACGTGGAGCCCATCGCGTAGATGCTGGACATTGGGAGACGCCAAGCCCTTCTCTTTGACGGTTGTTGAGGCTGGAGAACTTGTTTGTCCAGGTGAAGAATTGTCCTGCAGAGACTTTTCAAGTGTTGCGATCATCTGCTTGGTTTTGACTACATCCGGATGTTGCGGAGTGTAATGCGCTTCTAGATCCACAAGCTTCTCTCTAAGTAGCTTGATTTGATTTTCGACCTGTGTCGTTGGAAGGAGATCCAGAGTGGCGGCTGTCTCCTGAGCTAATAGATTCTCAATGTAGAGCCTGTCCTGCTGCGCGCCATAGAGGCCCTGAGTCACGCTATCTAATTGAGTCCGGAGGCTATTGAGCATGTCCATGTTTAGGTTCTGCTCGCCAGGCAATTGACCCATGTGCTTGCGTTCGAAGGCGGCGAGCTTTGCGTCTTGTTCCTCAAGACTCCGCTTCGAGTCTGCTAGCTGATTTGCCAGGAAATCCGCGGTTCCAAGAGCGCTTTCTTCGCGCTGTGTGAGGTTTTCCTGCATGAACAAAGAAGTAATTTCGGAGCAGACCTCTTGCGCCATTTTCGGGTTATCGGCGGTAAAGCTGATGTTGAATCCGGGAGTCGATCCTTCCTTCACTCCACGGATGACATCGACATGGATGTTGGAGCGCATCCGGTCGATCAGATCCTCGACAGAGCTCTTGTTAAGCTCATCTTTATAAAGTCCGAACCTCTGCATTACAGGCTCAAGTCGCGAGCGGCTCAGGATCTGCTGTTCCATCGCTAACAAACGCTCATTCAAATCCTCTGTTATTGCGGGTTTCACTAAATTTGCAGCCACTCTCGGTCCCTCGACTAGCACGAGCGTTGTTGACGTGTACTTCGGCTTCAAGAAGAAACATGTGACGAATCCTGCTACTGCGCAGATTACCGGCGGGAGCATGAGCAACCACTTGCGGCGGCGAGCAATGCCCATGTAATCCTGTAATGTCAGTTGTTTCGTCAAGGCTCCTCCGTGTTATCGCTCAGTTATGAGTAGTAGAGTGTCCTTAGTGTCACGGCTGCAATGTCAAGGGACGGATATGGAAGCGAAAACCGATTGTTGCCGTTTGCAGAATGTTGAAGATCGGGCACCCTGACGTGTTACATGACAGATCGGAAGTTTGGTTTTGAATGCTGTATGTAGCAAAACATGAGAGCAGGCGATTGAAATATCGTTCTCCGGTCGCGGCTACATATGTCGTGCCAAAGTGTTGTGCCGCATTGATAGGGGGGCTGGCTCCAATCTTGTCGTTCTGCGCGTACCCGACTGAAATCGAAGCATGGAGCGTCGGGCTAAACTGCCGCTCTATCGCAGCCTGCACGTCATTTACCCGGCTGGCTAAAAGCAACCCGGATCCAGGATTGACGCCATGGAAATCGCTCACGCCTAGCATCGTTTGTCCAATTTGATAATTGACACTCACCGTGAAGGTCGCCGAAGTACCGAGGACGGACTCCGTTCCCAGTTGGTTTAGCGTAGCGAACTGCGGGCCTGCGGATACGTGCAATGCCAGTCGCCTGCTAAACGAGCGACTGAACGTACCGGTTACCGAATGTGCTTTCAGAATGCTGCTGAAACCGAGCGAGCGGCCTTGAATAAACTCGTATCCAGCCCCGATGGTAGTGGTCCTATCTAAGTCATACGTGTACTGTGCTCCCGAGCCGAACATCTGCGAGTCAAAAAGAGGGATTCCTGAGTTGACTTCGGTAAAGCGCAGATCCGAAAAGCTTCCGTTGAAAGATAGAGTAGAGCGCACTCCGACCAAATATTTCGCACTCGCTTGAGTTGAAGTTGTGTGCTCGCTTGCATTCACCGGAAGGAAGAGGGCAGGTCCTTCGGCGGGATTATCGCTTGTGGACAGTGGGACTTCGCTACTGATTCCATGCGTCGGATAAAATCCGTAGCTCGACTCAGGCAAGTAGCTGAATCCCTGATTTAGCGAGAAGCTCCACCGGGCCGCCCTAAATGCTTCGGCTGCTGAGAGCTGTTGATAATGCCTTTTGGAGTTTATATAGAGATCAGCGCCCCCTGCGTATTGCATCAAGACCGACGCCCTTGACCAGTCCTGATGAAAGCTGAGGGTTCCACTAATTCGGGAGCCTCCATAATGGTTGAAGGTCGGGAGCTGATTCGTTTCCGATTCTGCGACGGCAAGAGTAGCTTCCATTCCCTGCTCCAACGTCGAACCGAGTTCTCCACCCAGAAATCCGGTCAGCCGATTACCCATCCATCTTGAGGAAGTCTCAGAGGGCGTCTGCTCAGCCGGACTGGGAGCAGGGGAAATTCGGGTATCGATTTGCGCCCAAAATGTCCCCACGAACCCGAGACAGACAATAAGAATGCGAACTCTCATAAGAACTCCTGCACCTTATGGAACGACGATTGTGTCTCCGGGCTGGAGGATGATTTCTCGATCAAGATGCTGTCCCTTGAGCGCCTGTTTATAGTTGAAAGGTAGTTTCTCGGAGTTTCGAAGAACGTAAATGTTTTTCGGGCTGGCGAATTGCTGGAATCCGCCGGCGCCCGATAGTCCCTGTAGTACATTCATCTGTGGCAAGAGGGGGTACGCTCCCGGGCGCGCTACTTGACCAAGCACATAGATTCTCTTGCTATTTATGGCATCCACCACCACAGTTACTTGTGGATCGGAAACATATTTCTGAAGATCAGATGTAATTCTCTGTCCAAGTTGCATCGGCGTCAGACCCGATGCCTGTACATCGTTCAACAAGGCAAGAGAAATTTTCCCATCAGGACGCACAGGAAGCGACTGCGATGAAAGGTCCGGTTCGTGCCAAACGTGAATTGACAAGACATCAAAGGGTCCGATGACGTAAGAGGCATCGGCGGCAGCGGGAATGTTTGCAGGCGTGGACTGTGAAGAACGATTGTCGACTCGATCTGTTCCCATCGATGTCAGCTGTTGCGCCTTTTGGCCGTCATTCTTGATAGAGCTTTGCCAGCCGAAGAGACACGTTGACATGACGCAAGGAAATGCAATAAGCACCAATCTGCGTGAATTGTTTTTATTCACTTTGAGGTTCCCCTTCCCAGCCGCTCGTACTCTGTTTGCTTGGTAAGCCCGCTCTGCTTAAGCTTGTAGAGAAGCGCCTTATAGCTAATGTTGAGTTCTTGTGCTGCTCGTTTGCGGTTCCATCGAGTCCGTTCAAGCACTTCGCGCATCAATTGCTTCTCCGCGCTACGCGAGGCGTTTCGTGAAGCTTCCTTTAAAGAAACGAAACTCTCGAGCATCAAACCGTTCCTGCTTCCATCTTCGCTGTCGGACGCGCGTACTCTGGAAATTCCGATCGCGTCGATAGCCAAATCTTCGTCGTCCACTGCGAGGAATGTCTTGATCGCGTTCTCGAGTTCTCGTACGTTGCCTGGCCATGAATAAGTTTGAAATTCCTTTTCTGCCCGCCAACTCAATTGCACGCTCGACCGTCCAAAGGTCGCGGCGTGCTTGCTGAGAAAGAAATGGACAAGGAGTGGTATGTCTTCGCGGCGCTCTCGCAAGGGAGGAATCCGCAGAGCAATTCCACGCAAACGGTAATAGAGTTCTCGGCTGAATCGCGAATTAAGGGGCAACCCTTTTTCGTCCCGTGTTGCCGCGATCACTCTGGGCGTGTTCACACATTCGGCCGGCTCGAGGTCGCCCTTGGGCAGGATGTTCATTACCTGCGCTTGTAAAGGGGGCTCCAACTCTAAGACCTCTTCCAGTAACAAAGTTCCGCGAACTTGTTCGCCATTCAATCCCAAGCATGAGTTTTCGTTCCCTCCCACCACGGAATCTTGCAAAGCTTGGCAGTTGATTTTCACGAAGTCGCGCTCCGCCCGCTTCGAAAGCCGATGGATCATCAGTGCCAGAGTTCCCTTGCCTGTGCCGCTTTCCCCGACAATGAAAATGGGGAGTTCAGTGCCAGCGACTTCCATCGCTGCACGCTCTACGGCTCTCATCGCAGGACTCGCGCTGCTGGTGAAGATCGCGCCAGGCGCAACGTTCGTCGGGCCGTTACTTCGATGGATGCCGGTGCTTGTCGCCATTGTTCCGGTTACGGCAAGTGCAACCTGGCTGCCATATGGAATCCATTTAGTACGGACTAGCTGATCCTGCTCCGCCACAGTTACTTACCGGATGAAAAGAAGTTGATTGACCAATGGTGTGGAAAATCTTTAGGCCTGCGAGGCAAAACATTTCCGGAAAAGTTCTTCCGCTTGGTCGAACTGCCGCAAGTACATAGCGAAGAGTTGTTGACTCTAAAGGGAAAATCGGCAGTAGAGGGCGTGTTGAATGCGGAAAAGGATTTCCCCAAGTCAGCCCTCCGCAACGGGTATTTGCGGTGTTTACTCGCAGGATATTTTTCAATCGTCTCCTTTCTCAATGATTTGGAACGCTAGGGAGACGATCGCAGGCGATGGTAAGCAGCTTGCTCACAACGATGCCGAGTGTTCTCTGCAACTCGAAGCTCCAGAATGGCAACGACTCAGACTCCGGAGATCTCGGTTCCCATAGCAGCTACCTCTGCGATCAGCGAAACGCAAATGGACTATCGAGAGGCTATGTGGGCGTTGTTTGTGATCGGCATTATTGCAGGATTCGTTTACAGACACGTTCTCTGGAAGCTCGTTCAAGCTTGGTGGGAAGATCCAAACTATTCTCACGGTTTTCTGATGCCGATCTTTGCAGGATTTGTACTTTGGAGGTTGCAGGACAAACTGTCCCGCACTCCTCCTAGATCAACTTGGATGGGAATGGTCCTGTGTATTGCCGCAATGGGACTTCTGGTAATAGGAGACTTTGGCGCAGAATATTTTTCGAGCCGCTTTTCTCTTTTAATCCTCGCAGCCGGCTGCGTCCTGCTGTTCTTGGGATGGGCTCATCTCAGGATGCTTGCCTTTACCATGAGCATGCTGCTGCTCATGATTCCGATTCCGACCATCCTTCTCAACCAAATCACCTTTCCACTGCAGATGTGGGCTTCACAAGTCGCGACCGGTCTTTTGTCGGGAGTTGGTGTTCCTGTATTGCGCGAGGGAAATGTCATCCAGCTTCCTTCTACTAGTTTGGAAGTAGTTACGGCGTGCAGCGGAATCCGTTCTCTAGTGTCACTTATTGCGCTCGCTGCAGCTTTCGGCTATTTGAAAGGACGTGCTGTTTCGCATCGATGGGCTCTCGTCATTTTGGCCGTGCCGATAGCAATTGCGGCGAACAGCCTTCGAATCATGGGTACCGGAATATTAGCGCAATACTGGGATCCGGATAAGGCAGAGGGCTTCTTCCATCTGTTCGAAGGATGGGTGATCTTCCTGCTCTCCATGACTTTGCTCGTAGCGGCAGATGGCGTCATTTCGCGCCTCCCCCGTGTTCGGAGGCAATCTGTATGACTAGCCCACCAGTCGTGAGCAAAGCAATCTGTGTTGCCGTGTTACTCCTCTCCACGTCATTGCTGCTTGCAAAACGCGGAAACCGCGAAATCATTGTTCCTCATCAGCCGCTCGCGTCCTTTCCAGTGGACTTAGGTGATTGGAACGGACGCGTTCTGACCATCGATCCTCGGGAAATTGAAGTCCTTGGTGCTGGGGATTTTGGCGAATTTGAGTACACACGAAGTGTGGATCCTCCGCTCGTGCTCTTTGTCGGCTACTTTCCGAGTCAGCGGACCGGAACGAGCATTCATTCTCCAAAAAACTGCCTTCCCGGATCGGGTTGGGCACCCATCGAATCTAAGTACGTCAATTTATCGCAACAGGATCACCATTACCCGGTGAATGAGTACATCGTTCAGAAAGGCGATCAAAAGCAGTTAGTCCTCTACTGGTACCAAGCTCATGGCAGGCTAGTGGCTAACGAGTACATCGCAAAGTTTTATTTAATTGCCGACTCGATCCGTGTAGGCCGGAGTGATGCCGCTTTGGTGAGGATTACCACGCCAATTCTTGAGAGCGAGGGGACTGCTGAAGCGGAGAATCGAGCATTTCAATTCGCGCATGTACTGTTGCCGAATCTAAATGGATTTATCCCATCTTAGTTCGCTGGCGACAATGAACTTCCGGCACTAAGAGCGTTCGTGAGGATTGTATGAGCAAAGGTCTCATCAAGGTAATTTCGATGGTATTGGCGCTCGCAGCAGTCTGCGTCATGATGACGAGCTGCTCGCGTGATCCGAATGTACGTAAGCAGAAGTTCTTCGAAAGTGGTAAGCGTTACTTTGATAAGGGAAAGTACCGCGAGGCGGCCCTTCAGTTTAATCGCGCTCTGCGCATCGACTCCAATTTCGCCGATGCTCATTACCGGCTCGCGCTCTGTGAACTCAAGCTTGGCAGCGCCCAGAATGCTTACATTGAGCTTTCAAGGGCGCTGGTTCTGCGGCCAGATAATCTGCAGGCACAACTCGATCTCGGCAATTTGTTGCTGATGGCCCGAGAACCTGCTCAGGCTTTGGAGCACGCCGATTATGTGCTCTCCAAGGATCCTAACAACGTAAGTGCTCACATCTTGAAAGCTGACGTGAGCGCGGCGTCCAATCACTTGGACGCCGCTTTATCAGAGATGAATACAGCCATTCAATTGGACCCCAAGCGTTCGGCGTCGTATCTCACCTTAGGGGTGCTTCAATTTGCGAAAGGCTCAAATCTTGACGATGCAGAGAGCAATTTAAAAAAGGCCATTGAACTCGATAACAAAGCGATTCAACCCAGGCTTGAACTCGCTACCTTCTACGATCGGGCAAAGCGCTTTCCCGCCGCAGAATCGCAACTACAGGGTGCGGTGAAGCTCGCGCCTGACAATCAACAGGTTCGCGCAGCGCTCGTGCAGCATTATCTTGTCCAAGGACAAAAGGAAGCAGCGGAAAAGGCTGCTAAGGATGCGAAGGCAGCGCTCGGTAAGGATCCTGATGGAGCTCAGTTCCTGGCTCATTATTACGTGTCGGTCAATGACATTAAAGCCGCCACGGCAGAATATCGACAGCTTGTCCAACAGTTCCCGAAGGAACGACAGATTCAGCACGCATATCTTAGTCTGTTGTTGGTTCAAGCCCAAAATGACGCGGCTTTCGCCCAAGCCAATGCCATCCTGAAACATTTTTCAAAAGATAGCGAGGCACTTACGGCGAAGGGAGTTCTCCTTCTTGGCAAAGGGCAGCCGTCAGAGGCGCGAGATATCCTCAAGGATGTCGTCAAAGCCAATCCGCAGAATCCCATCGTGTTGTTCCTATTGGGTAATAGCTTCCAGGCCCTCGGCGACACGGCGCAGGCCGAGGCGCAATGGCACGAAGCAGCACACATACAGCCTGCGTACCTTCCCGCACAGCGGGCCCTGGCCGACCTAGCGGTTTCTAAAGAGGACTTCCGCTCATTAGCTGAGATCGCGAAAGTGGTTCAGGAAAAAGTGCCGTACGCCTCGGACGGGTATCAGTTCCAAGCGGAAGTCGATGTTGCAAATAACAATCTGAAATCGGCAGAAGAGCATCTCCAAAAAGCAATTTCTCTGAATCCGCAATCGAGCCCTCTGTACGTTCAGTTAGGGCAGGTTCTTATGGTGCTTCATCGAGGTGCTGAAGCCGAAAAGAATCTCGATCAAGCGTTGCAAATCGATCCACAGCAGACACTCGCATTGAGGGCGCTAGTCCAGCTCTACTTGATGGAAAAGCAGCCGCAAAGAGCAGTACAGCGCGCTCAGCAAATGGTCCAACGGTTCCCGCAAAATGGCGCTGCACACGAGCTTCTTGGGGAGGTCGCTGTATCGCAGAAAAATCTTGAGCTGGCGGAGTCCGAATTTTCCAAAGCCGTGCAGCAGATGCCCACGGATCTCGGTACTTATTCCAATTTAGGAGCCGTGCAGCTTGCTCGAAACGAAATGTCCGGGGCTCAAGCAACTTATGAAACAGCTGTTCGCAATAATCCGAGGGCGCCTGGTGCGTACGTTCTATTAGCAAGTGTTTACGAACAAGAGAAGAAGATTGAAGATGCCGAGAATAGCTACCGAAAGGCCATCGAGCTCCAACCCGATAATGGATTGGTTGCCAACAATCTTGCTTACCTCTTGTTGGAGCGCGGTGGCAATATCGATCAGGCAATCACCTACGCTGAGCTTGCCCGTCGTCAGTTCCCGAATGCTCCCGCTGTGGCCGACACCCTGGGTTGGGCGTACTACCAGAAAGGGACAAGTGCCCTCGCGATTCAAATGTTGCAGGACGCGGTAAAGGGAATGCCTGGCAGCGCAACGTATCACTACCACTTAGGGATGGCTTACTCGAAGACCGGCGATGTCCAACGAGCCAAGTCGGAATTGCAGAAGGCGATGCAACTCGAGGTAGTCGGCTCCAAGAAAGATGAGATTCGTAAGGGTCTGGCGTCGTTGAGCTAATTGATGTGCTGCACTGTCGCCTCATCCTTCCCGTAATGCCACGACTGGATCGACTCTCACTGCGCGAATCGCGGGCACGTATCCAGCGGCAAAGGCCACGGCTAACAGAACCACGGTGACGCTCAGCAGCACCAGTGGGTCGAACGCTGAGACCCCGTACAATTGCGAGCGCAGCAGCGGCGAGATGGCAAGGGCTGCGATGATTCCCGCGCCGACTCCGAAAATGGCGAGGCGCATGCCGCGCGCCAACACCAGCTTTAGCACATCAGCCGGCTGCGCGCCGAGGGCGATGCGGATGCCTAGCTCTCGCGTCCGTTGTGCGACCCAGTATGCAATTACTCCATAGACGCCGATGGCGGCGAGCGCGAGCGCCAGCATTGAAAATGTGCCGATGAGTTCGGCGGAGAAAGTGCGTGCTCCCACCGACGCGCTTACCAGATTGTGCATTGGTTGGATTCCGAAAACTGGGAGATTCCCGTCTACCGCCTGGATCTGCTGGCGAATCTGCTCCCCTACTGAGGCCAGTATCGCGTCTTCGTTCTGAGTTCCCAATACGGGCTTAATGCGCGCGGCGACACCAATGGCGCGCGGGCCGAGTTGATACATTGAAAAATAGATGTGCGGAGTGTCGGCGGCGTCGAGGCTGGTTTGCTTGATGTTGCTGATCACGCCAACGACCGTGAACCAGCGTGGTTTCGGTCCGGGAAAAGCAACACGTCGTCCTATTGGATCCTGATTGCGCCAGAATTGTCGGGCTGCGGCCTGGTCGATCAGGACAACATCTGTGCTCTTCAGATCGTCGGTCTCAGCGAACATGCGTCCGCTGACAAGCGGTGTTTGCAGCACATGAAAATAATTCGGGGTGACCACGTTCCCACTTATGTCAGGAGCACTGGATGCATCCGCGACTTGTCCTTCGAGAAGAAACTTGGCGACGAATTGATTTGCAGTGAGCGGTAATGAGCCGGTGAGCGCGGCTTCCTGTACGCCTGGAATTGCGTTGAATCGGCGCAGCAACTCGCGGTTGAAGGCGACACGCTGATCGGGCTTGCGATAGGGATCGAGCTCCGGATGATTCGGCTGCGGCAGCCAGAGGCTCGCGATCTCCACGTGCTCGGGATTGAATCCGGCATCGGCATTGAGCAAATGCCACAAAGTGCGTGCGAACAATCCGGCGCCGGCGAGCAGCACCACCGACATTCCCACTTCGGCGATCACGAGCGTTTCTCGCAGACGATTCTGGCGTTGAGTGGTGCTTCCACTGCGGCTGCTTCCTCCCAGGCTGTTGACCAGATCGGGAGAAGATGTTTGCAGCGCCGGCGCGAGTCCAAAAAGAATCGACGTCAGGATCGCGAGCACGACTACGAAGGCGAGCACATGCGTGTTGAGCGTGACTTCGTGAAGCCGTGGAAGCTTTGATGAAGCGATCAGGACAATGCCGTGCAGCATCGCCCAGCCGAGAATTACGCCTGCAACCGTCGCCGTGATTGATAAAAGAAATGATTCCGTGAGCAGTTGCGCAAGCAGATCGCGGCGGCTTGCCCCAAGCGCGAGGCGCACGCCGATCTCTCGTTCGCGTGAGGTTGCGCGCGACAGCAGGAGATTCGCGACATTGATACAGCCGATGAGCAGAATGGCAGCAACCGCCGCGAGCAGGCTCCAGAGCAGCGCGCGCGATTTGCCGACTACGACTTCATCGAGCGAGGTGAGATTCAGCGTCCAGCCGGAAGAAGCTGCGTAGATGTTGGGATACTCCTGCCGCAACTGGGCGGCGAAGGCGCTCAAGCGGGATTGGGCCGCGGCGAGAGTGATTCCCGGCTTGAGCTTCCCGATCGCTCCGGGAATGAAGCGTTGCTGACGCTGCGGCGGATGCGGAAATGGATCGGCTTTGTATCCGGCAGTCGCCCAGATATCGACATCCGTCGCAAAAGTTTTTCCCGGATGGCGGAATCCGGGCGGCATGACGCCGACGATGGTGTAGGCATCGGTGTCGAGGTACACGCGGCGGCCGAGCACATTGCGATCGCCGCCAAACAAGCGATGCCAGGCTGCGTCGCTGAGAATGCAAGCATCAGCGAAACCCAACGCTTCGTCTTGCGGGCCGAAGACGCGTCCAAGCTGCGGCCCTGCTCCCAAAATGGAAAAATACGTCGGGCTGGCTGCGAGCAACTCGATCCGCTCGGGATGATCTCCACCGGTCACGTTGGCGCTGACGGGCCATGTGGTTGACACCTGATCGAAGATTCCGGAGCGATCGCGCAAATCGTCGAGCTCCAGGGGATTGAAGCCAACGTTGGCTCCGCCTGCTGCCGGCTCATCGGCGCTGATCGAGACCAGTCGTCCGGGATCGCGATAAGAAAGCGGACGCAGCAACACTGCGTCGACAAGAGTGAACACTGCCGTAGTTGCGCCGATTCCCAGAGCCAGAGTTGCAACTGCGATGAGAGTGAAAGTTGGATTCTTCCGCAGGATGCGTGAGGCAAACTTCAGGTTCTGAAACACAGGCAGGGACCTCCCGGGAGCGTGTGGGAGAGACGTAAGTCGCGGGGAAAAGTAAGCGGGATCTGGATGGGTGGGAAGTAGAGACAGAACCGGCATCGGTAGGGCAGCCGCTTCTTTCTGCGGCTGCGCTTGTCGCCGTCGCATGCGAGATCGTCCCTCCCGGAGCTCTGTTTGTTCAGTGAAAAAGCCCGCTGGCGGCGGGCTAGAACGAAGAGACGGTTGAGAGGGCTTGCTAGGCTCTGCGCTTAAACGGGAGTTGCTCGTCGATTTCGTCTTTCCCCGTTTGTCCGAGGGCGATGTCAGCTAGGTCGAGCCATTGCTGAATGCGAATCGTTTCTCCATCCCTCTGCTCGCGGTTGCTCAGAAAGAATTTTGGAGGACGCGGCTTAGGGGGCTCAATCCAGATCTTTACCTTTCCTTTCGTCGGCATCTTCTCCTGTACTCGAACTAGCCGTGGGGAACGGACAGCCAGGAATTTCGTCATCCACAATAACCGCTCGCGCTGTCACAAACAGTGACAAAAATAGTCTTAGACGGAGATGTTATAGAACAGAGCTGATGCTGGAGTGGAAGTTCCAAAATGGCGTGCGAGCCGGATTGCTATTCCAAATGTTGAACTCGTCCTGATGAATTCTCCTGGACTTCGTCGCAGTTGCTCTAGCAGCATTGAAGCTGCAGGGATTCTCGCTCCTGTTCACGCAAACAGCGCGTGAGCATTCGTTCGGAATGACAAAAGCGAAAGATTACGAGCTGTAGTGCAGCAGCGAGAAGACGTCGTATTCCTTCAATTTTCCGCGGCCTTTGAGGAAATCGAGCTCGACTACGAATGCCAAGCCCGCGATGTTGCCGCCTAGCGACTTTGCAAGTTGCACCGTCGCAGCGCAGGTTCCGCCAGTGGCTAGGAGATCGTCGACGATGATCACGCGCTGTCCGCGCCGGATCGAGTCCTTGTGGATCTCGAGCGAATCGCTGCCGTACTCGAGCTGATAAGTAACTTTAGCTGTTTCGGCCGGAAGCTTTTTCGGCTTGCGCACTGGGACGAATCCCGCGTTCAGTCGATATGCCAGCGCGGGGCCAAAAATGAAGCCGCGGGCCTCGATTCCCAAAACGAGATCGATGTCCTTCTCCATGTAATGAGCGGAGAGGGCGTCGATCAATGTGGCGAAGCCGACCTTGTCTTTGAGCAAGGTCGTGATGTCGTAGAACAGGATTCCCGGTTTAGGAAAATCGGGAACTTCGCGGATCAGCTTCTTGAGATGGTCGCAGTTGATGGCTCCGGACTTCGAGGTCGACTTTGCGGGAGATGAGCTCACTTACCAGGCTCCTTCGATGCGGAATGATGTTTCGCTTGCTTGCTGCTCTTCTTCTAACTCCTTCACTTCATCGACGCGCGCGGCGCGCGGCCCACTTTCCAGGGCCTTTCGCAATCGAGCGAGTTGGTCATCGCTTCCACTGGCGAGAACTTCGACGGCGCCGTTCTCGTTATTTCGCACCCATCCACCGATCCCGATGGCGCGAGCTTCGCGTTCGACAAACCAGCGAAAGCCTACGCCTTGCACGCGTCCGGTGATGATGTAGCGGCGAGTCATAAAACAAGCTACCGGCTGCCAGCTACCAGCTTCCGGCTAGCTTTTCAAAGTCCTCTGGCACGCATCAGAAAGAAAACTCAGTCGAGTATTTGAACTCTAGCCCCTCGGCTGGTAGCTGGAAGCTGGTAGGTAGCAGCTTCTTCTCACGCTCTCGACAAATACGCGCCTTCGGCGGTATCTACTCGAATTTTTTCGCCTTCGTTGATGAATGGCGGTACTTGGACTACTAGTCCTGTTTCCAGCTTCGCCGGTTTTGTCACGCTGCTGGCTGTCGCGCTTTTGAGTCCCGGTTCGGTTTCAACGACCGTGAGTTCTACCGTTTGCGGGAGCTCGATGCCTACAGGCTTGCTGTCGTAGAACTCCACCTTAATTTGCAGATTGGGCGTCAGGTACTCGACGGCGTCGCCGAGCGTGTCGCGCTTGAGGTGTGTCTGCTCGTAGCTCTCGGTGTTCATGAAGTAGAAATCGTCGCCGTCGCTGTAGAGGTACTCCATGTCGACCTCATCGACGACGATCTTCTCGATCGGGTCGGGCGAGCGGAAGCGGTGCTCGAACATTGCTCCGGTGCGCAGATTGCGCAGCTTGGCCTGAATAAACGCGCGCAGATTGCCGGGAGTACGGTGCTCAACGCTGAACACCGAGTGCAGATCATTGTTGTGCTTGATGATCATGCCCGGGCGCAACTGTGTGGCTGGAATCGCCATGCAGAAAAGTCTCCTTGCTGAACTGGTGAATGCCTGCCGAGGCGGGCTGGAATAGCCGCGAGGACGCGGCGAACTCTTTATTTTAGCAGGCGTACAGAACCGCCGCCGCTAGGCGGTGGGTCGGAGTTGGCCGAATGGCCAACTCCGAGAACCATGTGAGGGCAGAGATAATCCAAAGCGCAGCCGCAACAGAGGCGGCTGCCTCACCGGCTACCGCCCCCGGTTCTGTTGCGTGGTCAGTCGTGATGCATTCCCGGACCCATGCCCCACACGTTCTTGTCATTGGGATAGACGTGCACCATCCAGCCGAAGACTCGCGGCACAAATTTGCCGCCGACGGCATCGCAGGCGTCTTTTGTCGAGATCGAGCCGGCCATTCCGAATTTGGGATTCTTCTGCCACATTTCGGCGTTGCGGTCTTTGGGCGGGAAGCAGAAATTCACGTGCTCATGCCACTGCGCGACGCTTAGCGGAATGCGTTCGTTGAGTTCATCTTCGGTGAATCTGGCGGGTGCGGTGTACATCACACCGGCTAGCTTGTAGCCCTTGGCAGTCTTGTCGTAGAGCAGAGAAGTCGGATGATCAGGATTGAAATGGAATGAGGCTTCGAATCCGTAGCGATAGTTGGTGAAGTGATACTGCTTTTGCGGGACATTGGGGAGGAATATCTGGAAACCATCGTTCAGAGCTGTTTGATAGTCCTGATACTTCGCCATCACCTTGCGCGCTTCGTAGACAACCTGTTCCGCGCGTTGCTGGTCGCCATCTTGCAACGAACGCAGCTCGGTCATCTTCATGTGCGGTCCCATGTCCACGTGGGGCGAACTCATCATCTGTGTAGCCGCGTTCATCTCCTGCTCTCCTGCTGCGTCATCGTGCTGCATGTTCATGCCGTCCATTGAGGACATGTCATGGGCTGCCTGCTGCGAGTGCTCCTGTTGCTGAGCAGAGAGAAATTTGATTAGCACGAGCGCCAAAATCGCACATGCAGCAAGAGCAAGCTTTGGCCGCATATCAACCTCCTCGCGGAATATACGTAGAGCGATCTAAGAAGGATCAGGAATTCTGAGCCTAGACAATTCAACAGCTTAGGAAGAGGAATGTTGCGCTCGCGTTGAGCGCACGAGACACGGGAAAGATTAAAGGATAATGATCAATCAAGCTTGACTGCGGGTTACTGTAGCCAGGAGATGTCGTAGCGGCTGAACTGGACGGCAAATCCGCTGGCCACTCCGTCATAGCCCGGCTCGACGCGAACGACTTCGCCTTCGCAGGAGATCTTTAGCTGGCGACCATCGCCAGAATCGGGCAGAACCAGTTGAAGCGACAGGTTTTCGCCGACTTCCGCCTGCATCTCGCTGTAAAAGTAAGCTCCGAGCGTGTTCATGTCGCGCAATGCGGCGACCTGCAGCTTGCTAGGCTGATTCATGGGGGAAACGGTTGCTGAAATGGGGTTGTGCAGCCGGGATTCCCGGCGCTGCTCGGGCAGGTGATGCCGCATGATGTCGAGCGATCTCGAACTTTCCTGGAACAAGCTCCGCCTCCGGACAGCACGTGAATCGGTGCAGTTATGCGGCCAAATTGTAAGCTGCTGAAATTACAGGAACATGCAAGTTTTCCACAAGCTTTCCAGAGAGAAATATTTGCACTTAGAGGGAAGGAGTATGTGAATTTTGACCGGTCCATGTGTTCTGCAGCGGGTTATAGGCCCCCAGGGTGGTTTGCGATCTCTCGGAACGGGATCGGCCGCCTGGTCATGACAAATCACTCCAATTCTGCGTCCGGTGCGATTCACCTGAAATTCCCTGCGCAGGGAATTCAGCAGGGAAAATTTTCCCGCAAAAAATTTTTCAGAGCCGGACCCGCATAAACGCAGGCGATTTTCAATCGAGCAGGGAACTTGCAGCGAATCTGCAGGGAATGGCCCGACTCCGCTCTCGAATCGCTTCCCTATGTACGATTTACAAGAGGCTCGACCACAGCTGTCAGCCAGCTTCGTCGTCCTGCAGGGAAAAAAGCAGCGACCTCTGATCCTCACTGTGGGTGCGCTTGTGATGGGGGAATTAGCCCAGGTTAAGTGCTGCTCAGGCTAGGTTTTGCTGATTTAGGCTGCGCTCGGTGCGCCCGGGGCTCAGGCGGTTTCAGGACATTTGTGGCGGAAGAAGGCCATCTTCGCGCCCGCGTTGCTGTTGAGAAACTATTGCATGCAATCCGGGTATCAGCGAAAGTGCGGCTTGCGGAAGCTTCCCGTGTCGTGCTGCCGTCACAGTCAGCGGGCGACTACAATATCCCGACAGTCACGAGGGTCAGCTTGGTTCGTAATAAAGTCCTGCCGTCTCTTCTCTTCGCGCTATGTTTTAGCGTTTTTGCTTCCAGCCAAAATTCAGCGTCGGCTTCAATTACCAGAATTGGAGTGGTTGTCGACTCGCCGCGTGAGCGCATTCAGAGCATGATTCCGCAAATGCGCGACCGCATCGTGCGAATCGTTACTGACAAGAAACACAACATCGCCGGAGTGTGGTTGACCGGCGATGACGAGGTATCCCTCAAGCAGGCCAAAGGCCAAAACTGCGACTACCTCCTCCACGTTACTGTCACAGAGCTGAGCCAGGTCAACATCGGGGGAGCGGCTCCGGATGTGAATCACACGGGAGAGGAAAACGCCATCGATGCTCCGATCGAGGTCTCCTACAAGCTCGAATCGCTTAACGACGGCTCCGTCGTCCTCCAGGACCGTCGTGAGGTGCAGCCGCAGGAGTACCCACTGGATCAGGGCTCTACAGCTTTTCAAACCGTAGTTGCACGCGCCGTGGATGGAGCCGTCTCGGCGAGCATCTCCAAGCTGAAAAAGAAGCTGTAACTTCTATTAAAGCGATACCCGCTACGGGACCTTTATCGGCACGACCGCGCTGCCGGTGCGCTCGCTTAGGTTGTCACGCACGACGAACCAGATTCCGTATTCTCCCGGAGCGAGTTCGAGCTGATTGCTGTAGTCGATTCCGATCCGCTTGATCTCGGCGATGTTCTCAGCAGAGAACTTCCGGTTCACGCGTTGGATAAAACGAGCAGCCTCCTTGCCGCCCTGGGAGCGCGCAATCGCCACCACGTCGAAATCGATGTGATTACCGGAGTCGTCGACGGTGATTGCCTCAGGCGGCAGTTGCAGGCGAAATTTAGCCAGCTTCTTCGGACCGTGATCGGAAAACGATACGAAGTTTCCCGAAAAGGGCAAATCCGTATAGGCAAAGGGCGAGTTTAGCGCTAAGCCAATATCGGTTTTGCGCTCATCTTCAGGATTGAACTTCGCCAGCATGAATCCCTGCCGGTAGCGCAGGCTGGCTTTCTCGTCGCTCTTTACTTCGATTTTGTGCCATCCGGGTTGACGGTTCTTTTTATCCGCATAGAAGCCGAGCAGGTAATAATCGTGATCGTCGTCGATGGCTTCGCGCACGCAGTTGTCTAAGTCAGTGCGGTAGAAACAAGGCTTCCCGCCGGTTGCGGCAGAGATCATTTTGAATGTAATCAGCACATCTTGATCGGCCTGCTGATTTTCTCTGAAGGTAAGATCGCTGGGCGTGTTCGCGCCCGAGGTGTCCATTGATTGGAAAGCGGTGTTGACCGTACGCCGGGTATCGATCGGATAGACAGCGACATTGGCATCGTTGAGAAGTTTCCAGGTGTAATCAGCCTGGTTCAGTGTCTCGCCCGCATTCTCGGCAGAGTAGACGAGGTCAGTTCCGCCAACGCCGCCGCTTATGCTGCGCAGCACTGTCTTGCTGTCGATGAACTTGAAACCGGAGCCGACCAGGAGGAGTGACTTTCTTCCAGGTATGCCTTTCAACGCTTGCGCCAGTTGTTGAATTGTAAGTTGAACGTCAATTCTCGAGCTGCGATCGAGGAACCGCCCCATCGCCTCATCGGCCTCGCGTATCTTCAGAGCGACGCTCAGTGGGACTAGATCGGGTCCATTTGAGAGCTGTGTTTCGGATTGGGAAATGATTGTATCCGAGAGCTGCCGCGAATCCGAGGTCATAAGACCGGCGGTGTTCGTTGGCTGCGCGTTCGAGTGTTCCTTCACTGCAGCCATGATTTGGCGAGGGTCTCGAGTGAACCCTTTCAAAACGCGAATCCCACCGCGTTCGATCCCGACCAATCCAATGGGACCATCGAAGTTATCCGTTTTTTCTAAGAACCGATTCAGCTCTTGAATGAAGTAGGCACGGTCAAGATTTGGTGTGTCCACCAGGTCAAGTGCAATGATGATGATTTGTGGAGAAACGTTCGTTTGTCCATTGCCGAATTGGCTCTCACTTTGCGCCTCTTCGGCGCCTCCGGCATGAACTTCTTCAAAGCTGACGATGGTCTGCTCTTTGCCATCCTGGCGAAGCGCGAAGTCCTCTTTCTTCAGTCCGCTAACGTGCTTTCCTGATTTCTGCACGATTACGGGTACCTGCACGAAGTTCGTGCTGGTTGAAAAGACCGGGCCACTCTCATCCTTTTTCTGAAAGGCAAAAGCGAGTGACGCGAGTGCGATGATAGCGAGGACGGCAACTGGACTTTTGCTCATCGGGTTCTCCGAAACAGCTTGGCATCATACTTTAGACGGGTACCGAAATGGAACTGTTGCCGCGGCCGATAACTCCGCCTAATCCTTGTTGTGCGGAACTCCTAAACCGACTCCTCCGCCCGCGAGAAAGTGTTGTAAGTAAGTGATCAGCTCGCGGGCGTGCGCAGCATTGGGATCGGAAGGATCTTCCTGGATAAATGTTTGATATTGCGTTAATGCTGCCTGGGGCTGATTTTGTTGTTCGAGACTGCGTCCAGCAAGGAAATGCGCGAGCGCGTACTTTCCATGAGGAAGAGAGTGCAGTGTCTCTGTATAACTCACAGTCTCCGCGAATGCATGTTTAAAGAAGGAGGCCTCAGCTGCCACGAACAGCGCATCCGGATTCAACGGTTCGTTGCGGAGAGCCTGTGTGACGAGTGAATACGAGTCTTCGTAGCGCTTTTCGTCAAACGCGATCTTCGCGAGATTAACCTGGGCGGGCGCGTAAATGGGATTGATCTGCAGTGCCTTTATGAATGCACCTTGACCTGAAGTTTTTCGCCCTTCCTGCATCAAGACTACGCCCAGCTTGTTTTCTGCTTCCTCGAAGTCGGGATATAGAGCAACGGCCTTCCCGTACGCCTTCTCTGCCTCCGGCAAAGCGCCGGCTTGTAATGCCGAGTCGCCCTTCTCCAGTTGCTTGCGGGCTTTTCCAGGAATATTCAGGCTGTGCGCAGAGATCGTCGCGCGCTGCGCTTTAGCGAGTTCCTCTTGCTCCTTTGTCAGCTTGTGATGGAGCACAACTGTGACCAGGCTATCGCCGCCTCCGGGTTGAATGCTGTCAACGATCGCTTCTTCGATCTGCGGACCAATGATTCGCAGGCGATAAATGGATTTCTTGCAGACGGTCATCCGCAACAGCCCGTCAGAATTTGGCGCCTGCTCTTGAAAGGTGCCTCCCAGCGGATCCTGTAATTGAACCTGTATCTGCATGGAGTTGAAGTCATAGCGTCGTTGATTTCCAGCAGAGTCCCCGCGATGCAGCGGATCGTTCTGCGTCGCCACTGCGCCGGGTGTGGTATCAGGCGCGCTGTCGTCGAATGTAAGCTGAACTTTCATTTGCATCGGCGCGCCGGAACGCACATCGCAGATTTGCGCGGCGGCTCCGCTGATCAGCAGCCCGATGGCTGCTGCATGGATAAACAAACGGAGAACCAGTTGAGGACAGCTAAACAGCGACATAAGAGAACGCTTCAAGAGTAGCTCCGCACATTCTCAGCTCAAAGAAAAATGGGGCCGGTTTCCCGGCCCCAAGAGTAGCTAAGCGCGGTTAGAAGGTAAAGCGGGCTTGCAGATAAATCTGACGCGCAGTCTGGAATACCTGCGGCTTGCCGTAACGGCTGGCCAACGTCAGCGGCGCCTGAACACCAGCGAACTTACCAGTAGCGTTGAGTGCGTCAATGTAGTTGTAGCCGTTCATTAACAATCCCCAGTCCACTCCCGGGTCGCCCGCGAAACGAGTCGGACGAGATGGGCTGATGAAGTTGCTTGGAACTCCAAACTCGTAGTAAGCGGTCGGAGCATGTTGGTTGAACAAGTTGGAAACATTGCCGCCCACCTTCAGCCGGTAGTTCTCATGAGTTTTGCTCAACTTGATCTCATGAGTGAGCTGGAAGTCCGTCTGCAGATACGCAGGCGTTCGAGCATTCGTGTCAATTCCGCTCTGCACGATGTTTCCGGTTGCAGGATCGCGGGACAGAATCGGCATGTTTCCACGTCCCGCGGCCCACTGACAAGCAGAAGAGGAACCAACTACTGGTAGGCAGGCGCTGATCGGGGTTCCCTGGTAGAAGTACTGGCCAAGGCCGAATACTGTTTCTTGGCCCAACCAAGGTAGACGATAGGTGCCATAGACCTTCGCGGTGTTGGGACGATCTGTTGCCAATGGACCCTCATCGATCTTGCCGCTAGGCAGGTATGTCATTGTCGGCAGATCGAATGCGCGGCCATTATTTGGTGAGTGGCGTCCACCATTACCGTCCGTTGGATCAGTGTTGGTAAGACCAGCGTAGTTGCCGTTCAGGCGGCTCCACGTGTAGCTCACCGTACCAAACCATCTCGAGCCTGCCTGTTTGGTAAGGCGAAACTCCAAGCCGTCATAGTCGCGAATCGCTGGTACGGGCCCCGGGCACTCCGCACAAAAGGGCCCAACGAGCGGTGCGTTTGGATCAAGGCTCACCGGTCGATGGAGAACATCGGCGAATGCGGAACCTGGATTGCCGATATAAAACCCAAGGTTATCGGTGATCGACATGTCTTCGATGGTGTTATCGAGACGCTTGCGCGAGTAGCGCGTCTCGAAGCTCATTGTTGGCGAGAGTGCCCAATCCAGTCCGGCAACCATCTCGTGGTTTTGGACTGGCTTCATGTTCGATTGAATTGCCGGATCTCGCGGATCGGCCTTCGTCGCGCGAAGATCCAGGTTTTCGATAAATCGATAGCCGGTTGTTACGCCGGGAGCAGGACCGGAAGCGGGGCAGCCAGCGCCCGTTGTAAGTGTTGGAACGATGCTCGTGTAATTCGTGGTATCCAGAGCATAGACGCACTGATGCCAGTAGTCGCTGCCGAATGAACCACGGGTGAGACCAAGCTTCATGATGTCAAAGAACTTGCCATAGCTGGCATATACCTTGACTTTTCCATTGTGAAGCAGATCATACGCGCCACCAAGACGAGGAGCGATTTTGTCACCCCAACCGAAGTTCAGATCGGGGAAGCGAGACGAATCGAACGCCGGGTTGTGTTCCTGATCCATGCGCACGCCGAGGTTCAAAGTGAGTCCAGTACGGCCCACTGTCCAGGCGTCCTGAACATAAAATGCTTGGTCAGTAGCGTTTACCTTTCCTGTATTGGAAACGTTGTTGCTGCCTACGAAGAAGTAGCCGTACTGTCCTTCGCACAAACCCTTACTGTTCGACGCCTGAATGCTCGCACAAGCCGTAGTACTTGTGGCGGGCGTGTAGAACTGACCCCATTGAAGATCGACCACTGCGGTATTGGCAGTGATCAAAACGTCGTTTGCCTGTGACTGCCAAAAGTAGCCAGCTTTGAACGTGTGCGAACCAAAGAGATTGCCGAGGAAGTACGACACGTCAGTGTTCGTGCTCTTGCGCTTGAATGCGTCAAATTGCGTCGCGAAATTGCTGGGAATGTTCGAGAAACCAGCAGTATTGAAAACGCCGGCAGGGAAGGGGTTGCCGTTGAGGTCCGTAGAGCTTGAATTAACAGTAGTGTCGTAGATGTAGCGGATACCCGAGGGCGTACCGCGGCTTTCATTGTTGTAAAAGAAATAGCCGAAGCGGCTCTGGACAACGAGTTTCGACGTCGGGGTCCAATCGCCGCCCAATGAGTAGAGCGACATCGGATTCACAAAACCAGCGTCCGACCGCAACGTGTTTGGATCGGTGCTAGCGCTGGTGTTGACTTGGCCATAGGCGCTATCCGGCGTCACCAGCTGACCAGTCGTGCGCGAGTATCCGTAGTTCCAACTGCCGAACAAGCGCACCGAGTTGAACATTCGGTAATCGAGGCGGTTGTACATGTTGTGCTGCGTGTAATCATTTTCGAGCGTGCGGACGCCAGCATTTTTCCCGGTGAAATTCACCGTGCGCCGTGTGGCATCTAGCGTGGGAATGTAGCTGCTATAGAAGTTCAGCCGATCCTTGAAGATCGGTCCTCCGAGCTCGAACCCCGGTTCGATAATGTGCCGGTTATCTTTTCGCGGTACATAGTATTCAGGCGTGCCATCGATGCGGTTCTTAGGATCAAATGGAGCTAGTTTGGGGTTAATTCGCTGGCCGCAGACCACGCTGCCGCCATTCGTCGTCATGTTCACATTTCCACCATTCGACGAGGTGAAGCCGCTTGCACAGGGATCATTGGCGTCCAATGCAGAATTTTGAAGGTAGGTTTTCACCTCTCCGTGCCAACTGTTGGTACCGTGTTTCGGAACTGCGTTGATCACTCCGCCGAGTGCTCCGCCGAATTCGGCCTCGAAGCTGCTCGACTTGATCTGAACTTCCTGAACGAAGTCGTCCTTAAAGCTTGATCCAACTCCGCCATTCTGAATGTTGGTGTTGTTGACGCCATCGATCATGTACACGTTTTCGGAGTCAGATGCCCCATCGATTTGGAAACCATTCGTGCGGTCCTGACGTGCTCCCTGCAGAGGTTCTTGGCGCGCGCCGGGAGCGAAGGGGATCACAGATTGGAACGAGCGGCCCTTGGGGATGTTTTGGAAAATGTCCTGAGTGATGTTGGTCTGGACTTTGCTTTGGGTGACGTCGACCATCTCGGCTTCGGCGTTCACCTCAACCGTCTGCTCAGCAGCACCAACTCTCAGAGTGAAATTGATGTTAGGCAGTGCGCCAGTTTCAAGGCGCAGGTTCTGTTGCGTTTCGGGGCTAAAACCCGACGCGCTGGTGGTGATGGTGTAAACGCCAGGCGGTAGTTGCTCGATGTGATAGTTGCCTGCTGAATCGGTGGTCGCAGCCTTTTTTCCAATCAGCGCTGGACCGGACACCGTGACGGTCGCGCCGGATACAACCGCGCCCGACGGATCTTTCACCGTGCCTTGAACGCCCGCTGTCGTTTCCTGAGCGAACGCGGAAAACGAGAGCACGAGTGTACACAGCAGGGTATAAAACAGCTTCTTCCCCATGTTTTCTCCTCAAAATTGTCTTGGACTGCCGAAAATGGCCCGGAACCAAGTCTTAGGTGAGACTCTGGAACTTTGTGAATCGCAAAAGCAGGTCGAGTACCACAAACCTTTGCTATTGTTTTCAATTGCTTACATTCATTTACAGGTGGGGAAAGTACGGAAAACGGGATGAGCTGCAACTCTCGTGTATGAGATTTGGAATCTTGTCACCTATTTCCTTCCAGTTATCCCTTGTAAGTGCAGGGATAAGAAGCGGTTTATCAGTGACGAAACGCAAAATCGCGCGTGCGCATGTTTCTCTCTTCGGCTGCCTTTTTTGAGCAGGTGGCGGGATTCAAGAAACGGAATTAATTCGGCGCGGCTGGCCCGACTGCTTTGCGGGCATCCAAAAATACTTCGCGGGTGGACGGCGATATGGACTGGCTACGGCCTGGAGAGTACTGGCTGGCGCGCTTCGCCTTGGAGAAGTCAATGGGAGTGCTCTTTCTCATCGGCTTTCTTAACGTCGTCAATCAGTTCAAGCCGCTGCTGGGGGAACGCGGGCTGTTGCCGGTTCCGCTGTTCGTAAAAGAAGTTCCGTTTCGGGAATCGCCCAGTCTGTTCTTCTTCTTTCCTTCTGATACGGCCTTCAGTTTGTGCGCATGGAGCGGAGTCTTCCTTTCCGCTTTGATCATTTCTGGTTTGCTCGATGCTTACACTTGGGTGCTCTTCGCTACGTGGGCTGTGCTGTGGGTTCTCTATCTTTCGTTTGTGAACGTCGGGCAAGTGTTCTACGGATTCGGATGGGAGTCGATTCTGCTCGAGGCAGGAGCCCTCTGTGCTTTCCTCGGCGGCAGCCATACGAACGCACAAGTTGCCGTCGTCTGGCTTTTTCGCTGGCTGTTGTTTCGAGTGATGTTTGGCGCCGGACTCATCAAGCTACGTGGCGACTCCTGCTGGCGCGATCTGACTTGTCTTGATTACCACTACGAGACGCAGCCCATTCCGAATCCGCTGAGTTGGTTCTTTCACCATGGACCAAAATGGTCGCGAGCGGGTGGCGTGCTCTTCAATCATTTCGCCGAGTTGATTGTGCCGTTCGGCTACTTTCTTCCGCAGCCGATTGCCAGTATCGCCGGCGCGCTGACCATCGTTTTTCAGTTGCTTATCTTTTTCAGTGGGAATCTCTCATGGTTGAATGCCCTTACGCTATGCCTTGCGTTTAGCTGTTTCGACGATCGCACGCTTGCTGCGCTTTCCGCGGTACACACTCCCATTACTCACACTCCGGACATTGTATTTCGGCTGCTGACGGGCGCTGTCTTCATATTGGTGATCGTGCTTAGCGTGAAACCGGTGCGCAACCTGCTTTCGCGACGACAGGTCATGAATACGGTCTATAACCGTTTTCATTTTGTTGGAACCTATGGAGCGTTCGGTGGTGTCACACGCGAGCGTTACGAGATCGTGGTCGAGGGTACTGACGAGGCTGTGATCACTGGTTCGACCAAGTGGCGCGAATACGAGTTCAAAGGGAAACCAGGAGATCCGGCGCGTCTGCCGCCGCAGATCGCGCCATATCATCTCCGCCTTGATTGGCTCATGTGGTTTGCTGCGATGGGCTCGTATCATCGCCATCCATGGTTCATCCACCTCCTCGCGAAGCTGCTTGCGGACGATAAGGCGGTTCTCGGCCTGCTTAAAACGAATCCGTTTCCGAACGCTCCTCCCCACTACGTCCGCGCACTGCTATACCAGTATCGTTTCTCATCGCCGGAAGTCCGCAGAAGGACGGGGCTTTGGTGGGTAAGAGAATCAGTCGGCTCCTAC
>CAYZHX010000028.1:0-2001 GCA_964476905.1 uncultured Terriglobales bacterium | reverse complement strand
GCCATTTCGGGAAACAGTGGATTTCCAAATAGCGAAACGTCGTTGCGCATCCAGAGGGAACTCTGGCGCGCTCACATTGGCACGCAGCTTGCTCCTGCATAGGACAAGTAATCAGGAGTAAGCAGTAGCTTCGCGGACCGTTCGCGGCAGGACGCAATGCAGACGATGTAGCGCAATCGCGTCACTTCGTCATCGCGTCACTTCCTGGAATTGTGTCGCGACCTTCGCAGGCGGCCCCGCTGAGCGACTGCTGGTCACAAAACTATGACGATTGGTCCCACTTCGGTCCTCTGGAGTCGCGCTGCCTGCGGCTCTCAAACTATAACCAGAGACGTGTCCAAATCCACGGCTCTCAGCCCAGCCCCACGGTCAACTGTTTCCCCCGCTCCCGGCGCAAGAGCACATCGCATGACCCGTAAACGCAGAACAGTCCTTTGGCTTTACAACGAAGACTACGAATACCTTAATTCCGTCGCAGAGCACGACATGGATTCGAAGAATGTCTCCATGCATCGGCTAGTCAAAGCACTCCGCAGCGCCGGAGTGAAGAGCTTTCTCAAACTGGATGAGACTGTGAAGCGTTTGCCGCCATCGGGAAAACCATGACACACGACACGGATCACACGGACGCTTCGCCCACGGATCGCACGGATAGATTTTGAGCTCGCTTCTCATCTGTTTCTCCGATCCGTGTAATCCGTGCTCTCCGTGAAATCCGTGTCGTGTTTTGCGGTTGTTGTCAGCTGGAAGGCATCATTCATCCCGCAACGTCTTCACCGGCTCGACGCGGGTGGCACGATAGGCGGGAATGATGCTGGCCAGCAATCCTATGCAGAGAAGGCCGACGGACACCGTGATGAACGTAAGTAGATCCGTGGACTTCACGCCATAGATCATGCTGGAGAGCAAGCGTCCGAGAGCGAGTGCTCCGATGATGCCAATAGCGAGGCCGAGCACAGTTGGCTTCATGCCTTCGAGGACGACCAACTGCAGCACATCTTTGATCTGCGCGCCGAGAGCCATGCGGATTCCGATCTCGCGCACGCGGCGACGGACGCTGTATGCGAGCACGCTGTAAATGCCGATGGCGGCGAGGAACAGTGCGAGCCCGGCGAAGATGCCCAGCAGCAGAGTGCTGAAGCGCTGCTGCGAGAGCGAGTTGCCGACGACTTCATCGAGCGTGCTGCTGCCCAGAACCGGCAACTCTGGATTCGCTTGATGGATTGCGGCTGTGACTGCGGGAATAAGGCTGGCAGCATTGGCAGAGGCGCGCACCACAATCCAGATTGCGAAGGACTGGAAGGGATGATCGGGCGGCTGTTCAAGTTGAGCGAACGGAGCGTACAGCGTCGCATCGGGCGCGCCCTTGAGCCCGTTGTCTTTTACGTCGCCAACAATGCCGACGACTTCACGGTTCCGATTCGGGAAGAAGAACATGGTCAGGTGTTTGCCGATCGGATCTTCATTCGGCCAGAGCCGCTTTGCCATGGCTTCGCTGATGACTACTGCGCCCGGAGCCGACGCGACGTCTTGTTCGCCAAGTTCGCGTCCGCGGATAAGAGGGATGTGCATCGTCTGGAAATATCCCGGCATGATTCCGCGGACCGACACTTCAGGCTGGTCGGCCATCTGCTGTACGGGCCTGCCTTCGAGTTGTACTGGCTGCACGGATCCGCCGCCGGAGAGCGGTAAATCGTCGATGCTCCCCGCAGCCTGAACCCCAGGCAAGCTACGCACGCGCGAAAGGACCTCGTTATAGAAGGCAAGTTCCTGAGTCGGAGTTTGGAATGTCTTCCGCGAGATCGAAGGCATTACCGCGATCACGTTATGCGGATCGAACCCTGGATCGACTCGATGCAGCAGCCACAGGCTGCGAATCATCAGTCCGGCGCCGATCAGCAGCATCAGTGAGAGCGCTACTTCGGAAATCACGAGCACGCCGCGCGTGCGGCTGCCCACAACATCGGAACTCGCGCGCGTGCCCTGCTTGAGCGCGTCATT
>CAYZHX010000027.1:17259-35167 GCA_964476905.1 uncultured Terriglobales bacterium | reverse complement strand
TTTGCCTCGCTGAACAGATAAACCAGAGTTGCCATTCGAGTGTGGCTTTGCACATTAATGTGTAATGAGCTTGGTTTCTGCGTGCGTTTGGGGTACGGCATGGGCGCTTTAGGGATTCATCAACGTCCACTCGTTTATGCGCGCAGCCGGCAGATCGCCATCGTCAACTTCGGTGAGCATCTCTCATAGCTTGCCGGCGGGAACACGGTTTTTCTGGCATAATCCGAACTCATGTGGGACGTCGTCACTCATGTCCTTTCGCGTGTGCTCACAATTGCGTGGTTTGCGGGCGCGGTCCTGATGGTCCTCACCATTCCGGCCTGCGCGGTGAAGATCTTTTCTGCGTTGTGGGAAGGTAATGACGAAGAGGATCAGGCGGTGTACGAGGGCGCTCGGAAGAAGTGACTCCGCTTATCGGATCCAATGGTGCTGCAGTGATGCGCGGATCGCGTTACCGAGAAAGACGAAGCCTCCGAGAGCGGCGCCAAAAGCCCAAAGCGACCCGATGAGCCTCCCCAAAGCTAGTGTGAGGCGATGATACGGCTTGAGGTAGGGATTGAACTGATCCCAGAAACCGGCTGGATTGCGGAAGATCCAGACTCCCGTGACCAGGACGGCGAAGCACATCGCGCTAAAGAGCACGTTCATCAGCGCGCCGACTCGAAGAAGCAGATCAAAGCTCACGTCTCCAGTTCAATCCGTGTGCAATAAGTGTTTGCTTAGCGCGAAATAAAGAATTCGTAAACGGTCTTTCTACAGCGCAGAGCGCAGGAAGAAGTTGTGAGTACTGAATATCTGCGTGAGCAGCGGAGAAGCGCAGCAGTTAGGAGAGGAAAATAAAAAGGGGCCAGCCCGAATTTGCATTCAGGATGGCCCTTCCGGGGCTTCCTCGGGGTGTCGAGGAAGACTTACCGGCTGATGGGGGCAGCCGGGGTAACGTTTTGCGCCGAGGCCTCGCCCTGCACATTGGTCATGAGCTGGACATCGACCCGACGATTCTTCGCGCGGCCTTCAGACGACCTGTTGCTGGCAACTTCCTTATCTTTGCCGAGTCCGGCGACGTAGATCTTGTAAGCCGGAACGTTGTGCTGCGTCGCGAGGTACTGAACGACTGCTGCTGCGCGCATCTGGCTCAGCTTGTAGTTGTATTGTGCGCTGCCCACGGAGTCGGTTCCGCCGTAGAGCTGGACTACGTATCCCTTGGTATTCGGGATGTCGTTGCCAAGCTGATCGAGCGCTTCTTTGGCTTTCTTGCTGAGCACTGCGCTGTTGAATGCGAAGTGAACTGACGTTTCTGCGACCGGACGATAGTTGTCGAGGTTGGCAACGGTGTTGGTCAATGCGTCAACTTTGCCGGCGGTCTGGTTCGCAGCCTGCTGAGCCTGGTCAGCAGCCTGTCCGGCGGCGAGCGCTTTCTGATCGACTGCTGCGGTCTTAGCATTTACGCCCTGGATTCCCTGCTGCGCGCGAGCATCGACATCGCGAATGTCCCGCGAGTTTTTCGCCGTGAGGTCATCGAGTTCGTTGGTCTTGTTGATGATCGGCGCAGTCTCATTGCGCACATACTTCTTCGTGGAGCAGCCAGCGCTTAATAGCATGGCCGCGCCTGTCATTCCGACAATCAATAAACGGTTCATTTCTCTTTCAGTCTCCTTAACCCCTGCAGCCCCGGACCTTCAGCTTCTGGGGGACAAAATGGTTCGTCAACGCACGCTGACAAACTTCTTGTCTTGTCCAAGAGCAACGGTGCTGCCAATCGCTGGTCAGCAGTATGCGACTGCCGGCTGCTTGTTTTCAGCAAGTTAGCAGTCCCAAATAAGCAACAACTCTGGGCAACTCTGGCGTGAGCAGCGCGGAAATGCTTCAGCCATAGAATTTTTACTCGGCGCATATTGGCGTAGCTAACGGCAGCTCTGGTCTAACCGACTCGGCGCGAGCTTGAGCCCTCCTGCCGCTTGGCTTCCGCATCTTTTGTGGTTGCGCCTCAACTTTGTCTAAAAACCCAGGCCGGCAGAGGCCGGCTCTAGATTGAATCCGTACACAGAATCTTCGGGAGGAGAGACTCTATGCGCATAACTCGCGTGTTCGCATTACTCGCAATTCTCGCGGCGATGTTCACCATCGCTTGTTCACAACAAAAGGCCAATGCTCCGGATGTGAGCGACCAGATTAAAGACTCACTCAAATCCAACAACCTTGGCGACGTAAAGGTTAAAGAAGACCGTGATAAAGGCGTGATCACGCTTTCAGGCGACGTAAAAGATGAGCAGGCCAAAGCTCAGGCTGAAGACATCGCCAAGCAGAACGCCGGTGGTCTAATTGTTGCCAATGAAATCGGCGTACGTCCTGCGGGCGCCGAGGGTGAAGCCAACAAGGTCGACAACAATCTCGATAAAGGAATCGAAGATAACCTTCGCGCCGCGATTGCCGCGCATGGCATGGACAACCAGCACATCCACTTCGACTCGAAGAACGGTGTCGTCACGCTGAAGGGCGATGTGGACACTGCCGCCCAGCGTCAACAGGCGGAAAAGATGGCTGCTGGAATTCCCAACGTCTCGCAGGTCGTAAACGAGCTGGAGGTTAAGGGAGCCAAGAAGAATCGCCGTGCGGCCGCGGCGCCGGGAGAATAGGCCTAAGTCGCACCACTCTAATGCCGTTCTGGATTCCCAGAACGGCATTAAGTTTTACGACCCAAACGGCATTCAACGCAGACCGCCGGCGATGACCAGCGTCTCGCCAGTGATCCACGATGCGTCATTTGAAGCAAAAAAGACCGCAGCCGGAGCAATGTCCTCTACTTCGCCAATGCGGCCGAGCGGGGTCTGAGCTTCGATTTGCTTGCGAAATTCACCGTTAGAAAATCCCGCAGCATGGACGCCTTCGGTCAGGACCATCCCGGGATTGATGGCGTTGACTCGAATCCTGCGTGGGCCGAGTTCCTTGGCGAGCGCCCGCGTAACGGCGTCCACTGCGCCTTTCGTGCCTGTGTACACCGCGGTGTTCGGGGGAGTAAATGTGCTGACAGCTGAACTGATGTTAATGATGCTGCCGCCTTCGGCGTCGAAGTAGGTCGCCGCTTCTTTCGAAGCAAGAACGAGGCCGAGAACGTTGAGATCGAACTGCTTGTGGAACTGTTCTTCGGTCACGCTGTCGAGCGGAGAAAACTCATAGACTCCGGCGTTGTTCACGAGAATGTCGAGCCGTCCAAAGGCTTTCTTGGTTTCCGCGAAGAGACGTTCAATCTCTTTCTTTTTCGACACATTCGCCTGAACCGCAATGGCTTGTCCACCCGCGGCCTTGATCTCGCTCACCACGCGATCTGCTCCCTCTTTGCTGCTGGAATAATTCACTGCCACTGCGACTCCCTCGGCAGCCAAACTTTTTGCGATCGCAGCGCCAATTCCCTTCGACGCACCGGTCACGATTGCAACCTTACCTGCAAGCTTCTTTGCCATAAATCCTCTCTTGCTCTCGCGAGCCTTTCTGTACTGCCGAGTACAGATGTGCCACACGTGTGGAAAGCTTCACTTTCTAACTGATTGGTACAAAATGAGTAGAATGAGTGATGTGGCCGTAAAGAAACAAAAGTCACCGGAGCTGGGGCGTCCGAGATCGTTCGATCCAGATGCCGCTCTCGACCGCGCGCTCCAGGTCTTTTGGACAAAAGGCTACGAGGGCGCCTCGCTCTCAGATCTGACGCGTGCGATGCGCATCAATCGGCCCAGCCTCTACGCAGCTTTTGGCGACAAGGAGTCCCTCTTCCGCAAGGCCCTGGATCGCTATATGGATCGTGAGACGGGATACTGGCAGGAGGCGATCGATGCTCCCAGCCTTGGCGAATTCGTCCAACGATTGCTCTACGGTGCTGCCGACTCTATGTGCCGCGCCGGCAGTCCCGGCGGCTGTCTGCTCGTCCAAGGTGCGCTTACCTGCAGTGCCGAGGCAGAACCGATCCGGCGGGAATTGGTCGCTCGTCGGCACGAGGGAGAGCTTGCGGTTCGCGAGCGGCTCAAGCGCGCCAAAAAAGAAGGCGATTTACCCCCGGGAGCCGATCCGGCGGCCCTGAGTCGATACCTCACGACGGTTATGCAAGGCATGGCTGTGCAGGCAGCAGGCGGCGCCACCCGATCAGAGCTGCGTCGCGTCGTGGATACCGCTCTCACAGGCTGGCCAGCTATGTTGCGCTCCCACTCTTAAAGCTCCATTCACAAAAGCTGGATGATGTGCGCCCCCTAAAACGGGTTGAGGAGGACACGCAGCTCCGCCCTTCTTTCCTTCCCGCCCGAAAACAAATGTTGACCAAATAATCAATATTGACCTGCAGTCATATTTGTACTATTGTTTCGTTTATCGAAGTTGACCATCGGTCACGATTATGCAAACTAACGGTATTCATCCCAACAACAACGGGCGACGCGAACGGCGCCGTCGCGAGACGCATGCGCGAATTTTCGATGCCGCGATGCGCCTCTTCGCGGAGCGCGGATTTGCGAATACGCCAGTAGAGGACATTACGGAAGCCGCCGATGTCGCCAAGGGGACTTTTTTTAACTACTTCCCTTCCAAGGAAGCAATCCTCGAAGCTCTCGCCGAACGGCAGCTTGGAGTCGTCAAGGCTGCCGAGGAACGAGCCCAGAATGCTGCGAGTATCCGCCCGATCGTTCTTGACATGATTCACGGCTTGGCGGAGCGACCATCCCGAAGTCAGCTTCTGCTGCGGAGCTTAATGGGCGTGGCTCTCACCCATAACAGCCTCTCCAACTTTCTCGGGCGAGTTCTGGAAGGTGGACGCACGCACGTTGCAGCCATCATGCAGCGCGGCCAAGAGCTCGGAGAATTGCGAAAGGATCTTGAGGCAGTGGAACTAGCGCGCATCATGCAGCACGCCATCTTCGGCACACAAATGATCTGGGCTTTGGGAAAGCCCACTGATCTAGAGAGGTGGCTCGATCTCACCTTCGAGATCTTTTGGCGAGGAATTGCAACTGACGACAACAACAACTCGGCACACCTCGCTCGTTCTACACACAAGGAGAAGTCGTTATGAAACGCTGGGCAGCCATTGCCATCGTTGTCGGAGTCGCTCTGGCGAGCATCGGCATGCGGTCGTGGTTCTCGCGCGACAACACGATCACTGCCTCGGGCACGCTGGAAGCTCGCAATGTGAACGTCGGTTCCAAAGTGGGAGGACGCGTCGCCAAGGTGAACGTGCTCGAGGGCGATCACGTCGAGCCAGGACAGGTGTTGCTGACCTTCGAGGATTCGGAATTGAATGCGCGTCTGCTCTCTGCGCGCGGCAAGTACGAGGAAGCCAAAGCCAACTACCAGAAGATGCTCCACGGCTCGCGCCCGGAAGACATCGCCGAAGCGCGGGCAAATTCCCAATATCAAGAGCGCCTCGCCGACACTCATCGCGCCGACGTCGACCGAGCTCGTTCCGACCTGGCCAACGCTGAAGTGAACTTTCGGCGTGCGCAGGAACTCGCGCGCAGTGGCGTGGTCTCCAAACAGTTTCTTGATGATGCTGAGAACCGCTACCGCTCAGCACAGGCGGTGCTGACATCCGCGGAGCAGTCAGTTGCTGCCTCGCAAGGAAGTATCGGCGCTTCGGAGGCTGCGAAGAAGCGAGCAGAGCGCGGATTTCGCCCCGAGGAAATTGCCGGTGCGAGAGCCCAGATGGTCGCTGCTGAAGGTGATTTGAAGGAAGCTGAATCGCAGTGGAATGAGCGCGAAGTTAAGTCCCCGGCAAGCGCGGTTGTTGAGGCGATGGATATTCGTCCCGGTGATCTCCTCCCCGCCAACAGCACGGTCGCGAAGCTGCTGGAGAGCGATCAACTCTTCGTTGTGGTCTATGTCCCGCAAAGTCTGATCGGGCGTGTACATCTCGCACAGCAGGCGGAAGTTCGCGTGGATGCCTTCGACAAACCGTTTCGTGCCAAAGTGGAACAGATTCGCCAGCAGGCTGAGTTTCTTCCGCGCAATGTCCAAACAAAAGATGAACGCGAGCATCAGGTGGTCGGCGTGAAGCTGCGCGTCGAGAATCCCGAGTCGCGTCTGCGCGCCGGAATCAATGCCGATGTGAAATTCCTGGAGACGAAGTAATGCCGGCGATCATCGCAGAAAATCTAGTTCGCAAGTTCGGAGACTTCACCGCCGTTGATGGCGTCAGTTTTGAAGTGCAGCAAGGGGAAGTCTTCGGCTTTCTCGGTCCCAACGGCAGTGGGAAGACGACGGTCATCAAGATGCTCACAGGAATTCTTCCCCTCACCTCAGGACTCGGCGTCGTCGATGGGATTGATGTTTCCGTCGATCCTGATGGAGTGAAGCAGCGCATCGGCTACATGAGCCAGAAGTTTTCTTTGTATGACGATCTCACCGTGCTCGAAAACCTGCGCTTCTATGCCCAGATCTACGGACTCAAAGGCAAAGAGGCAGAGCAGAAAATCGAGCAGACGATGAGTCAGAACGCCATTGAACCGTATAAGGATCGTTCTGCGGGAAAGCTCTCGGGAGGATGGAAGCAGCGACTGGCGCTGAGCTGCGCCATGATGCATGGGCCAAAGATTCTCTACCTCGACGAGCCTACTGCGGGAATCGATCCGGTTGCACGACGCAAACTTTGGGACTTGCTGTTCGAACTCAGCGGGCAAGGCATCACCTTCTTTGTCACGACGCATTACATGGACGAGGCTGAGCGATGCTCGCATCTCGCCTACATCTATTATGGCAAGCTCATCGCAGATGGCACGCCCGACACGCTGCGCGAAATTCCGGAGGTCTCGCCGCCCGGCACGCAACGTTTTGAAATCACGACAAAAGACGTGACGACCGCGCTGCGTCGCGCGCGTACGCTGCCGTTCATGCGGAGCGCCACGATCTTCGGTCGTTCAATCCATGCACTCATGCAGGACACGATCACGCGACCTGAACTAGAACGCGAACTTGAAACCGTTGGAGTGCATGCCGACGAAATACGCCCATTGATGCCGGATTTAGAAGACGTGTTCGTCGAGCTGACGTATCGGAAACAGGCGGAGATCGAGGTAAGCAAAGGTTAAGGTCGAAGCATCTGGTGGTTACCGGATAGAGAGTTTTTATGAGTTCCACATTGAGCCAAAGTTTGGAAGTAGAAAGCGTCAATTTCGAGAAGCGAAATCACGTGGCGTGGAGCAACAATCCTTTCCGCGGATTTCGCGCGATCTTTTACAAGGAATCGCTGCACCTGCGCCGCGACTCCATGGCCATCATGTTTGCGCTGCTGATTCCAATTGTGGAAATGATCATCTTGGGCGCGGCGATCGATACCAATGTTCGTCAGGTAAGGACTGTTGTCTTCGATCAGAGTGGACTGATGGAGCATGCCGGCGACGTGGAAGGCAGCCAAAGCAGTCGTGCCCTGCTCGACCGGTTTCGCAGCTCCGATACATTCCGGATCTACAAATACGCGCATTCTGACCAGGAGCTGACTCAAGAAATGGTCGCTGGACGAGCCAAAGTGGGAATCAAGATTCCTTTCGACTTCGATCGGCAACTACTCCGTGGTGGCAGCGCTCAAGTGATGGTCCTGGTCGATGGCTCGGATTCTTCGGTCGCTGGACAAACTTTGAACGTGGCGTCGGCTATCGGGTTGGACGAGTCTCTGCGACGCATGTTGCCGCCAGGCAAGCAGCCGGCCATCGACATTCGTCCAAAAGTGATGTTCAATCCTGACTCGCGCTCCCCCAATTTCTTCTTGCCTGGACTGATGACGGTCCTGCTGCTGTTCGTCACGACGATGCTCACCGCGTTCTCGATCGTCCGGGAGAAAGAACGCGGCACTTTGGAACAGCTTTTCGTGACTCCCGTGCGCCCGCTGGGACTGATGATGGGCAAGATCATGCCCTACTTCGGTCTGGCGATGATCGAGATGCTGATGATCCTCGCGTTCATGCGTGTCGCCTTCCGCGTGCCCATTCATGGCAACGTGCTGCTGCTGCTGGTGCTCGGCACTTGCTACATGTTCACACACCTGTCGCTCGGCATGCTGATCTCCTCGAAGGCAAATTCCCAAAATGACGCCATGCAGCGGTCGATGGGAATCATGCTGCCGAGCATCTTTCTCTCAGGCTATATCTTTCCTCTCGACAACATGCCCTGGATCTTTTACTTAATGAGCTTCTTCGTGCCCGCAACGTACATGATGAACATCTCGCGCGGCATCATCCTACGGGGCGCCGGATTCAGCGATCTCTGGATCAATGCTGCGGCTCTTTTGTTGATGGGAGTGGTTGCCCTGGCTATTGCTGCTAGAAACTTCAAGAAGATGATCGTGTGAGGAGGAGCCGCGCAGCCTCGAAGTTTTTAGCTCCTCGATCAGCAGAAAATCAGCAAGTTCCACGTGCGCCTATTTCGGCAAAGGTGGCGGAGCATTGGACATCTGCGGCGCCAGCAGCTCATCCGCCCTTTGATCGGCTTTCTTATGGATGGAGACAACTGTAGCGAACTCCTTGTCGGCTTCGGCTTTCTTGCCGGTCAGTTGAAAGATTCGGCCGAGACGGTAATGCGCATCGGGCTGTGAAGGATCCAGCTGCACTGCGCGGTTGAGAGCCGCAATTGCATCATCGTATTTCTTCTGCTCGTTGTAGATCACACCGAGATCGATGTAAGCAAATCGGATGTCGTTCTTTATCGCGACGGCCTTCCTGAGCAGCGGTATCGCCGCATCAGGATTCTTGTTCTTCATTTCGATGTCACCGAGATAGGCGATGGCCTGTGCGTTCTTCGGATCAACCTCCAGTTCATTTTGGAATTCGGCTCTGGCTTCTTCGTACTTGTGCGATTTCCAGTAGAGGTAGCCCAGGCCAAAATGAACGTTCGGTTCTCGCGGCGAAACGCGCGATGCCGTTTGAAATTCTGCGATCGCGTCGGGGGTGCGACTCATGCCATCGAGGGCCTCGCCCATCAACATGTGAGCAGCGGCAGAATCAGGCTGTGTTTGCAAGATATGGCGAAATCCGTCGAGAGCGCAGGAATATCGCTTGGCCCAAAGACAGCTCTGGGCCAGCATCTGCTGAAGTTCGGCATTGTCGGGATCAGCTTTTGCCGCGATCTGAAGATGATCTGATGCTCTAGAGAAGTCTTTTGAGCCGTAGTAACTCAAGCCCAGGAGTGTTCGCGCTTGTTCATTATTTGAGTCTGCTGCGAGAGCGGTCCTCAGAGCTGGGATCGCGGCACGGAAGTTGCCCAGCTTAAACTCCGCAAGCCCGAGATTCATTTGAATCCCTGGAAGTTTGGGATTCAGCTCTAACGCCCTGCGATATGCCGAAGCCGCCTCGGAATACTTCTCTTGCCGGGCAAGGTCGACGCCCATACTGGCAAATGCCGCCGCATCGCTGGGATTTCTCTCGGTGACGGATTGCCAGATATGAACGGCGTCCGCCCATCTTCCTTGCTGCTCAAGAGCAATTGCATCCGCCGGATTCGCACTCCGAGCCTGAGCGTTGGCGGCTAAGTTGAGACTCGCTGCCAACCAGACAACAATAAGTAACCGCATGGGCAATTTTCATCGTACACGGAGTAAGCGTCCTCGGTCTTACCGGCCGTCAATCCTGTTTGCGGCCGGCAAAAAAATCCCCGCTCGCTAAGCTCTTTCTTGCGAGCGGGGGTCCTGTGCGTGTCAAAGATCGACTTACTAGAAGACTAGCTTCGCTCCAAGTTGGAATGTTCTCGGATCAAAGGCTGAAGTGACCTGACCAAACTGCGTGTTCGTATTCAGGGCCGCATTGGTCGAGGAAGGTACAAAGCTGCTGTTCACGTTCCTAAACTGTGTGTGGTTCCACACATTAAAGGCATCGGCTCGGAACTGGAACATACTTCCGCGCGTCTCGTTGAAAACGAAGTTCTTGAAGAACGAGAGATTCCAGTTGTCGCGCCCCGGCCCTCGTAAGGCGTTGAAACCGAGATCTCCCCAAGTGCCCGCAGCCGGTGCCGTGAACGCATTGGTCGTAAACCATTGCGTTGCCGTTTGCGGATAGCTGACCGTACCTGTCAGATTCGGGCGATTGGCGCAGGTTCCCAACGGGATGCTGCAAACATTCGTTCCGCCAGTGCTGACATTGAGCGGCAGGCCCGTTTGCATCGAGATAATTCCGGACATCTCCCAACCTCCGAAAGCAGTCCTGAGAAGTCCGTTATCACTGTTTTTTAGGAAGGGCAGTTGGTAATCGAAGTTGAGGAAGGCAACATGGGTTCTGTCAAAAACGGAGGGCCCTAGGTCGTATCTCCACCCGAGGTAGGGGTTTGATACATTTTGCAGATCGCCGCCACTGCCCGATGATGTCGCAGGATCGATCGAGCGGGAATACGTATAGCCGACCTGGACCATCAGGTCGCTCCTGACGTTTCCGTGGACATCCATCTGCAGCGAGTTGTAGTGACCGTTGGCCTCATTTTGTGCGAGGTTGATGTCTCGAAAACCCTTGAATGGCACCACCGCGTTGTAAGCATTGTTGTTGGCTTGCAAACTGGGCAATAGGCTTATATCCGGCAAACTGATATTGCGCACGTTGTTCTGATGCCGTGACTGGCTACCCACATACCCCATCGCGAAAACAGCCTTACTGCCCAGCGCGTGCTGTACTCCAAGACTGTATTGGTACACCACTGGCGCGTGGTAATTGTCCTTTGCCAGGCCGGTAATGCTCGGTACAACGATCGGCACTCCAGCGATGGCGTTGCCGGATTGAATATTCATCTTCGGATTGGTAAGGAACACGTTGTTAAAGCCGGCACTGGCACTGAATGGAATATTGGTACCCCCGTTGTACATATCATTGCCTTGTACCCGCTCATACATCGTTCCGAAACCGCCGCGAAGAACTGTGGTGCCATCACCGGTTAAATCATAGGCAAATCCGACTCTAGGACCGAAAAGGAACCAATGATCATCCACCATTCCACGAGGAACTCCCGGCTGACCCGAGATTCCAATGCCGTTGAGGTAAAACTGAACGCCTTGCAGTATCGGATTGGGACTAGTACCCAAACCGGGACTGGCGGTCGCGCAGCCGGAGCCGACTGGATTGTTCGGTCCGGCACAGATTTGGGTTCCGTTCGCGTTGGCAAATAGCGGCGTTTTCGACGGGTCGTACATATTCGGATAGAAATTCGAAAAACGGTTGTTCGCTTCGTAAGTGTGCGGAGCACCATCCCACCGCAGCCCTAGATTCAAAGTGAGACGGCTCGTTGTTCTCCAGTTGTCCTGGACATAAGCAGCCCACGAGACATTGTTCCAGTGGCCACTGTCGTGGATCGCATCTTCCGTGTACGAATTGGAATAACCGAGTAAGAAATCGGCAAAGTCATTTCCCGTATAACCCCCGTTAAACGAGAAATTACCTTGCGTGGTCGCAAACACGTCCTGAATCTTCTTGTACAGCGCCCAGCTTCCGCCATATTTCAGAGAGTGCTTGCCGGATGACCAGGAAATGTCATCGCGAATCTGGTAGTCGTCCGCCTTGTTTACCCAAGGTTCCCAAGAGACGGTGTACTGCGTTCCGGTAGATCCGCTCAGGTTAATAGAGGGAATTCTGGTAAGCGCGTTCGGGCCAGGGAAAACCCGGTTGAAGGCGAAGTCTGAGGGAGCAGTGAAGAGTCCGTTCGGTGTGATGTTGATGCGGTTGCCGTTGTAATTGAACGCAGTCTCGTTCAGAAGGTGGGGATTGATCATGTACGTCGCATGAACGACGCCGCTATACGATGGATTGTTGAAGGTGTTGCTGACCGTAGGAACGTTGTCACCACTCCATTGCGTGGTGCCGAATCCTTGAGAAATCTGCTCAGCAACAAAGTGGCCGAAGATCTGGAACTTGTCGCTGAAGTTGTGATCAATACGGACAATCTCTTCTCGTACATGCGTCGGAACGTTGTTTCCCCCGATAAATTGGTTACCGTTCGTTGGTGCCGGGAAGATTCCGGCTTTTAGCAGACTTTGTGCATTTGCATCCAGTAGCGCCACGGGGATCGTGTTGTTCGGAAAGGGCTGTCCGGGAGTTAATCCGAGAGATGCATACTTGGCTTGCAGCGCAGGTGAGAGTTGGCTGGCTTGAGGAACGTTGATCGTGGTCGGGAACACTCCACCGTACGTGCTTGGTAGAGGCACTGTCTGCTTCAAGGTCTGGCCTTGAATGAGGCTGCGCCATTCCATGTTGTAGAAGAAAAATGTTTTGCTGCGATCGCTGTTGTACAGCTTGCCGAGCGTTAGCGGACCACCAACGTTAAAGCCGTACGTATTAAACCGCAGCTTCGCCACGGGATTCGGTGTTCCGTCCGGGTTGAACTTCGCATTGAAGTAATTGCGGGCATCCAGAGCGTCGTTGCGGCCGAACCACCACGCAGACGCTTTTAGCTTCTTAGTTCCCGATTTGAGAACGGTCGTCATCGTCGCTGCCGACGACAACCCATACTCGGCACTATAGTTCGAGCTCAGGATGCGAAATTCGGAGAGAGACTCCAGAGAGGGCATGACGCTGAACGTGCCCGCTCCGCCACGATCAAGGTTCTCGCCACCGTCCATAAGATAAATGTTGTGCCCCATGCGCTGACCATTGAAGCTGACGTTTGCATCACCACCGACGGGAGTCGGGGTCTGGAAATCACCCTGCATGCTCGAAGCGCCCGGCGTAAGATTAATTAGCGTGTAGATGCTCCGCCCATTGGTCGCAAGCTGCGAAATTTGACGACCGGTAATGACGTCGCTGATCTCACTGGACTGCGACTGAACCTGGACAGCTGTCGCCTCGACAGTGACTTTCTCCTGTGCTGCACCTACTTGAAGCTGAAAATCAAGGCGTGAGCGGTCGTTGACGTTGAGGACGATGCTCTTCGAAATCTGCTTAAAGCCTCCAGATTCAACCTGCACTGTGTAATTGCCAATTGGCAAACCAGGAGCGACATATTGGCCATCAGCGTTGCTGCTGAATTGACGGCTTTGTCCCGTATCGGTCTTTATGACAGTGATGGTAGCGTTGGGAATTGCGGCGCCGCTTGGATCCGTGATTGTCCCTACAACAGTTGCCTCCTGTGCAAAGACGGGTGTGGCAAATACTACGAGAATTACGGAAAGAAATGCTGCCAGGCGAATGCAATTTCGTTCCACGGAAGCGGCCAATCTCGCTGTATTCCTAGACGAAAGCTTCATGACAGGGCCCCCTGGAGAATTTAATTTTCAACCTTCCTAAAACGTTTTAGTCAACAACTAAAGCGATTTGGGAATCTCTGAGCCAAAACTCTGTCATCGGTTCCGAGAGGTTGTCAATTACGGGAGGCAGGAAAGGGACAGGTGCCGCAAGTCGCCGCCAAAAGGCGTGAGCGTCGTGAGGGCAGCCGGGACCACGAGGAACTCTTCAATCGTTCCACTCACATTCGTGAACTTCGGTCTTTGCTTTTTGGACAAAAAAATTCCCCGCTCGCCGAGTGCTTCCTTGCGAGCGGGGTTGCGTGCGTGTCAAAACTTAAATCGTTAGAACACCAGCTTCATACCGAGTTGGAACACTCTCGGATCGAAAGCTGAAGTGACCTGCCCAAAGTCGCTGGCGGTGTCACTGTTGCTAACGTTCCTGAACTGAGTGTGGTTCCATGCGTTGAAGGCATCAGCGCGGAACTCCAGGCGACTTCCGCGAGATTCGCTGAAAACGAAGTTCTTGAACATCGACATGTTCCAATTGTCGCGTCCCGGACCTCGCACCGCGTTGTGAGTAAGGTTGCCCCAAGTGCCTGGCGCCGGTGCAGTGAAGGCATTGGTGCTGAACCATTGTTTGACGGTCTTCGGGTAGCTAATCGTACCGGTCAGGTTCGGCCGATCTGTGCACGTTCCAATCGGAATGCTGCAGACGTTCACTTTATTGTCACCACCCTGCGTGATGTCGATCGGCAATCCCGTCTGCATGGTGACGATTCCCGACATCTCCCATCCGCCGAGCATCGTCTTCAGAACCGCGTTGTCACTGTTCTTCAGGAATGGAATCTGGTAGTCAAAGTTGACGAAAGCAACATGGGTCCTGTCGAAGTTCGATGGACCTAGGTCATACCTCCAGCCAAGATAAGGATTGGATACATTGGCCAGATCGCCGCCGCCGTTAGGATCAATCGAGCGGGACAACGTATAGCCAAACTGGAGCATTAAGTCCTTCCTCACATTGCCGTGTAAGTCAAGTTGCAGAGAGTTGTAGTGAGCGTTTGCCTCGTTCTCTGACATTTTGAGGGAACGGAAGCCTGGGAACGACACTACTGTGTTGTATGCGTTGTTATTGGCTTGCAAGCTGGGTAGCAGGCTGGCAGGAGGCAAATCGATTTCGCGATAGTCGTTCTGATGCCGACCCTGGCTGCCAACGTAGGAGGCCGCGATGACGGCCTTGCTTCCCAGCGCGTGTTGCACTCCGGCGCTGTACTGGTAAGTCACTGGCGCCTTGTAATTGTCCTTCGCAATGCCTGTGATGCTCGGCACCACGATCGGCAGACCGGTAAGAGTTTGGCCCGTTGCAATGTTCTGCTTGGGGTTGGAGAGGAAGACATTGTTCAGTCCGGCGTTAGCGCTGAACGGTACGTTTGTCCCTCCGTTATACATATCGTTGCCCTGGATGCGCTCATACATCGCTCCGAATCCAGCACGTACCACGGTGGTACCTTTGCCGGTCAGATCGTACGCAAACCCAACTCTGGGTCCAAATTGAGCCCAGTGATCGTCGACCATGCCATGAGGAACTCCCGGCTGACCGGAAATGCCTATACCATTCAGGTAGAACGGCACGCCTTGGAGGATTGGGTTGGGACTGGTTCCCAATCCCGGACTTGCAGCGGCGCATCCAGCTGGATTTCCCGGACCGGCGCAGATTTGCGTTCCGTTCGCATTCGCAAACAGGGGCGCCTTCGAAGGATCGTACAGGTTGGGATAGAAGTTCGACATGCGGTTGTTGGCTTCATACGTGTGCGGAGCGCCATCCCACCGCAGTCCCAGATTTAAAGTCAGACGGCTACTGGTTCTCCAGTTGTCCTGAACATAGGCCGCCCAGGAGACGTTGTTCCAATATCCGTTGTCGTGAACTGCATCCTCGGAATACGACTGCGCGTAGCCAAGCAGGAAGTCGGCAAAATCGTTCCCAGTGTAGGACCCGTTGAATCCAAATGATCCTTGCGTGGATGCAAAGACGTCCTGGATCTTCTTGTACAGCGCCCAACTCCCGCCATATTTGAATTGGTGCTTGCCGGTTGACCAGGAGACGTCATCACGAATCTGATAATCGTCCGCCTTATTCACCCAGGGCTCCCAAGTGACGGTGTAGTTAGTTCCGCTCGATCCGCTCAGATTGATAGAGGGAATCCTGTTGAGCGCATTTGGACCGGTGAAGATACGGTTAAAAGTAAAGCCGGAGGGGGCAGTGTAAATTCCTTTCGGAATGATGTTGATGCGGTTGCCGTTGTAGTTGAACGCAATTTCATTCAGCAAACGCGGATTGATGATCTGGCTGGTGTGAACGACCGCGCTGTAGGAGGGATTTCCGAAGGTATCGCCGATCGTGGGAACGTTGTCACCGCTCCACTGCGCGGTACCGAAACCTTGGGAAATCTGCTCAGCGACGAAATGGCCAAAGACTGAGAATTTATCGTTGAAGTTATGATCGGCGCGAACGATCTCTTCCCTTACATTCGTCGGTGTCTTGGCGCCACCCTGAAACTTATTCCCATTGTTCGGAGCCGGGAAAATACCCGCCTTGAGCAAGAGTTGCGCGTTGGCATCGAGCAACGATGCCGGAATCGCATTGCCGGGGAATTGCTGGCCAAACTTCCCCCCCAATCCCGCAGCAATAAATCGGTTCTGCTCTGCTTGAGACAGCTGGCTTTGTTGCGGGATGGTAATTGGAGTGCTGCTGGGGAAAGCGCCGCCGTAAGTACTTGTCAATGGAACTGTGGTGTTCAGTCCGCCACCTGCCGTGATCAGGCTGCGCCATTCCATGTTGTAAAAGAAGAAGGTCTTGCTGTGATCGCTGTTATAGAGTTTTCCCAACGTAACTGGACCGCCAACGTTAAAACCGTAAGTGTTGAAGCGGAGCTCTGGGTTTGGGGCACCGGGAGCGGTAAAGTACGCGCGCGCGTCGAGAGCGTCATTGCGCAGATACTCCCAAGCCGAAGCATGGAGCTTCTTGGTTCCCGATTTGAGAACCGTCGTCATCGTTGCCGCCGAAGAAAGTCCATATTCAGCGCTATAGTTCGACGTCAAGGCGCGAAATTCGGACATCGACTCCAAAGAAGGCATGACGCTGAAATTGCCTGAGCCGCCGCGATCAAGATCCTCGCCGCCATCCATCAAGTAGATGTTGTGAGAGGGACGCTGGCCGTTGAAGCTGACCGCGGCATCGCCGCCAACGGGAGTCGGAGTCTGGAAGTCACCCTGATTACTCGAAGAACCGGGAGTTAGATTGATCAGCGTGTAAATACTTCGGCCGTTAGTCGCAAGTTGCGAAACCTGCTGACCGGTGATGACTTGGCTGACCTCGCTCGATTCCGATTGAACCTGCACAGCAGTCGCTTCCACAGTGACGCGCTCCTGTGCCGCACCAACTTGTAGTTGGAAATCGAGGCGGGAACGATCGTTGACATTCAGGACGATGCTCTTTGTGATCTGTTTGAATCCACCGGATTCCACTTCGACCGTATAGCTCCCAATGGGCAAACCGGGAGCCACGTATTGTCCGTCGTTGTTACTCGTGAAATGACGACTCTGTCCTGTGTCGCTTTTTGTAATGGTGATGGTTGCGTTCGGAACCGCGGCACCCGTGGGATCGTTAACCGTTCCCACAATCGTGGCTTCCTGTGCAACTAGGGATGTTGTGAAAATTCCAACGAGAACGAAAAGCATGGCCGCAAATCGGACGCTATTTCGTCTCATGCACTGGGCTAACCTCTCTATGTTCCTGGGCGAAAGCTTCATGGCCGGCCTCCGGAGAGCTTCGATTTTGCTGACATTTCCTAAAACCTTTTAGAAAACTACTAAATCGATTTTGGAATGTTGGCCGAGAACTCTGTCACGGGTCCTAGAACGTTGTCAATATTTTTTTGTGCGAAACAGCTGGAAAGCAGGGCAGAAGGATCCCAAAAGGCATGGAAAAGTTCCAGACAACGTTTTCTCGACCCTCTCATGCATGCCAAAAAAATCCCCGCTCGCAAAGTGAGGCATTGCGAGCGGGGTTGCGTGCGTGTCAAAACCGAATGTTTAGAAGATCAACTTAACGCCAAGCTGCATGGTTCGTGCATCGTAGGCGCTCGTGATCTTGCCCACGTCTGTGCCCCCAATAGAGCTGTTGACGCCACCACCGTTAACGTCTCCACGGAATTGCGTGTGGTTCCAGACGTTGTAGGCCTCAAAGCGAAATTCCGAGTGGAGCCGTTCGGTAAAGGCAATGTTCTTGAACAGCGCCATGTTCCAGTTGTCACGTCCGGGACCACGAAGCGAGTTCTTCGCCACGTTGCCGAAGATCGCGGTCGTAGTACCGGGTATGAAGTTGATGGCAAACGCCGACGGATCAAACCACTGGATTGTGTTATTTCCGCTTGATAGCGTCGTCGCGGTATGCGGATAGCTGATCGCGCCAACCTGATTCGGCCGCACTGCGCAGTTCGCCACGGTCCCGCAGATGTTCGACCCTGACACGCCCAAGTTGATTGGCGCGCCAGATTCCATGGTCACGATTCCTGACAATTCCCATCCGCCGATGGTGTTCTTCAGGAATGCATTGGAACTGGAGCGGAAGAACGGAACGTCATAGATGTAGTTCACGAACGCCACATGAGTGCGGTCGAAGATCGATGGGCCCCAATCGTTTTTCCAGCCCAGGTATGGGTTGGTGACCGTATTCAGGTCGAATCCATCTCC